>DAIRCJ010000057.1:0-8931 GCA_036796755.1 Candidatus Geothermocultoraceae bacterium
AGTGAAATCGCTTTCTTGATGTAGCTTTTTTAAAAGATTTAAAACCATTTCCGAGTTTTTACGGTCCAGGTTGCCCGTTGGCTCATCAGCCAGCAAAAAAGAAGGATTGTTAATCAAGGCTCGGGCAATGCAAACCCGCTGCTGCTCCCCTCCGGAAAGTTCTCGCGGATAGCTATGAAGTCTTTCGGCTAGACCCACCTTCACCAGGCTGTCAATGGCCTCAGCTTCATCGGGAAGGCTATGAATAAACTGAGCCAGCATCACATTTTCCAGGGCATTCAGGTAAGGAACCAGATGATGCTGCTGGAAAATTAAGCCAATTTTTTCCCTGCGAAACTGTAAAAGTTCGTTTTCCGAAAGAGAAAAAATATCCAGACCGTCAATTTTAACCTTTCCCTTGGTCGGACGGATTAAGCCCGCCAGCAAAGAAAGAAGGGTGGTTTTTCCGCTGCCTGAAGGGCCCATCACCGTCAGCCACTGCCCGTAAGGGACCGAGAGGGTTACCTCCTTTAAGGCTTTTACTTCTCCGTAGTGTTTGCTTAATTTGATTATTTCCAGAAAGTTCCTCTTTTTCATTTTCTTCCACTCCTTACTGGCCCTTTAAAACTAAGGCCGGGTCTATTTTAAAAACTAAACGAAGGGGCCAGATTGAAGATAAAAAAACAATTAAAAAACTGACAAGCAAAGAAGCGGGTAAAGACCACCAGATAAAAGGAACTAAAAGGGAAAAAACAGAAAGAGCAAAGAGTTCGGTTAGAATCCAGCCAATCAAAAAACCTGAGAGGGCAGCCAGAAAGGCCAGGCTAAAAGCCTCCAGCAAAAAAAGACTTAAAACCAGCCAGCTGGAACTCCCCAGCGACTTTAATAAACCAATCTCTCTCCAGCGCTCCACTATGGTGGTGCTGGTGGTGTTGGCAATGCTGATTGAAGTAGCCAGCAAAACAAAGGCAGTGGTAAGCAAAAGAAGCCTTTCCACTTTTTTAACTATATTTTCCTCTCGTTTTATCACCTGTTGAAGAGTGCTAACCTGAAGTTCGGAAAAGGCACGGGCGATTTTTTCCTTTACCTGCTCAACTTTTGAAGTTGGTTCAATCCGAACCAAAACCTGGCTGGCCTTCCCTTTCGCTTTTGCTAAAGAAGATAAGGTGGAAAAATCCAAAACCAGAGCTCGGTCTTCCAGCCCCCCACTTTCCAAAAGACCGGTAACTTTGATTTTAATCTCTCTTTTATTTAACTTAACTTTCATCTCAACGCCAGGCTCAATCCCTGCATTCTTAGCCAGCTGACTTCCGGCTAAGACCTCGTTTTTTTCTTCAGGCAGCCTCCCTCTTATCCTCCAGAAACGAGAAGCGTTTAAAAGAGCTTTTTTCTCCAGCCCAAGAAAAAGGAGGGGTTGTTTTTGATAATCTCCGCGTATCTGAAGTTGGAAGTTTGCTTCTTTTACTTCAGGTTGCTCTTGAAGAAAGTTCTTCAGTTTTTTGACTTCCAAAAAATCGGCTGAAAAAACCTGACCGAGAACCAGACCAGCTGAACCGGCCTCCCGAGAAAGGGGAGAGATAACAAGGTTAGCTCCGTAAGCCCTCAGTTCCTTGCCTAAACCCAGGCGAGCACCGGTTGAAAAGCTAAAAAAAGTGGTGGCTAAGCCTGAGGCCAGAGTTAAAGAGAGGAACATTAAAAAAGTGCGGTTTTTCCTCCTGATAAGCGATTTGAAAGCTATTTTAAGCTGCCAGCGAAACCTTTCCATTTTAACCTTTCAAAACCAGGCCGGGTTCAAAAGAAAGGGCCTTTTGAAGGGGGTATAAAAAACCAAAAAAGTTAACTAGGAGGGCGGAAAGAAAAGAAAGCAAAAAAAGAACAAATCTACCCTTGAGGTAAACTCCAAAAACCAGCTGGCTTAACAGGTCAGCCATTAAAACTCCGATCAAGTATCCGCTTGCCCCTCCAGTCAAGCCCAGAAAAAAGGCTTCCGAAAGAAAGAGCCGGGCTACCCACTGCCGGCTTGCCCCAAGAGCCTTTAAAAGAGCTACCTCTCCTTCCCTCCGCATCACTCCAGCCATAATGGTTGAGGCCACTGCCGTGATGCTGCCAAGTAAGGCCACCACCGTCAGGGTTAAAAACACCAGCTGAAACTTGGAAAGCACTCTTCCTTCAGTCTCCACCACCTGCCAGACGGGGCGGGCCGAGCTATTTCTTACCACTTCTTCAATCTGTTTGGCCACCGCCGGCGGATAAGCCGTGCAATACCACTTATCAAACTCCCGGCGAGTCATAGTCTTCGGGTCTCTCCGACCAAACTCATCAAGAGGAACAGTTACCGCCCCAACCAGAATTGCTGAAACTTTGCCTTCCCGGGAAAAAAGGTACTGAGCCGTTTTTAGAGGAAGGAAAAGTTGTTCTTCCTCGTAACCGCCGCTTTTAATCACTCCTTTTATTCTTACCTCAACCTCTCTTTTTGAACTTGAAAGTTTAAGTCTCTGGCCAGGTCTTAGTTTAAGCCTCCCGGCTAAATTCGCTCCCACTACCGCCGTGTTGCCCCGGTCGCCCCGGAAAAACTGCCCCAATATTTTTATTTCCTGATTGAGCGGGAGAAGGCCGGCGGTAAATTTTTCCCCTTCCGGAGTCAAGATATCCTTTTCAAGCCAGGTTCCCACCACCAGAACTTTTTCTTTTCCCGCGCCAACCTCGGCAAAACCATAGAGATAAGGATTTAAGCCCACTATGTTATGGCGCCAAAAAATGGTTTTAATTTTGTAAACATCTTCCTCGTTTAAATAGTTCCCTCTGGCTGGCTCCACCACAATGTTGGCTCCGTATTTTCTCAGCTCCCGAGAAATGTTAGCTGAGGCATCTAAGGCGACACCTAAAAGAGAGGTTACAATAGCCGCGCCCATAACAGCTGAAAGAAAAGCCAGGAAAAATAAGAGTTTCTGTCGCTTTAAAGAAGCCAGAAAAAGCCGAAGCCACACCTTTAATTAGCCCCCCGAAGAGCCAAGGATTTTTTGAGTTAAGGCGACGGTTAGATTCTTTATTTTTTTGAAACTTGCCTTTCTTCCTTTTTTTAGAGCCAGGGTAGGTTCCCCAGGCCTGAAAAACTGAAAAGGTGCTTTTCTTTCCCTCTGTTTAAAAGCCCCATCTCGGCAAACAATACTTGCTTCTCTGCTCCAGGCCTCCCTTGGCTCTTTTAGAGATTTTTTTAATTCAATCATCCCTTGAGTCCCTAAAGAGGAGGGCTTTCAAACTCAGCCCGAAGGCTTGCCTTTTCATTTTCTTCTAAACGGGCTAAAGCTATACAGGAAGCAACGGCATTTTGACGGGTAAAAGAAAGAGAAAGATAGATTTCCTCAACACCCATTTGCTCGGCAATTTCCCGGGCTTTTCCCGTTAGCTTAACCCTGGGCTTGCCGTTTTTCTCCCTTTCAACCTCAATGTCTTTAAAAGAAAATCCGTTTACCCCGGTACCCAGAGCCTTGGCTACTGCCTCCTTGGCAGCAAAGCGAAGCGCAAAATGAGAAGCTGGTCGGGGTCGTTTTAAACAGTAGTTTTTTTCTCGCAAGGTGAAAAGACGATCAAGAAAACGTGGATAACGCCCAATTACCCTTTCGATCCGATCGATTTCAATTATATCAACGCCAAAACCTTTTATTATCAACTCTTTATCACTTTAATATAATACTATAACCCTGGTTTAAATTTCTTGCTTGCTTTCTTTCCTACCAGCCAAACCTGTCGGCAACATTAAAACTGGATTTAGACCGGCCTTTCTTGATTTCATTTCTGAGGAAACTCCTTTTCTTGAAAAAGGGTTTCTTTCTCTCTAATATTATTCCTGTGAAAAGGTTTCAACTCTTTCTCAAAAAAAGCTTTGTTTCAGGTCTCTCAATTTTGCTTTTAGTCCCTATTTTATTGGCTTTTGGTTGTGCTCCTCAACCGAAATCGCTCCTGAACCAGGATAAAATTAAAAAGGGAGAAAAGATCTACAGCGAGCGCTGTCTTTCCTGTCACGGGCCGCAAGGAAAAGGCGGTTTGGGGCCTTCCCTTGTCTCCCCTCAGATAAAAAAAGCTCTAAAAGAAACCGAAGAAGGAAGCGAGGTAGAAAAAACCATTCTCAAGGGAAGGGGAAAAATGCCTTCTTTTGAAAAAGAGATTTCCCATCTTGACCTTCACAACTTGCTGGAGTATATCCTGTCAATTCAGAAAGATTAAACCTTCTCTCAAGAAACTACTCAACAGTAACACTTTTAGCCAGGTTTCTTGGTTGGTCAACGTTTAAGCCTCTTTTTTTAGCAATGTAGTAAGCAAAAAGCTGAAGAGGGATTACAGCCAGCAAAGGAGAAAGGAGCTCCAGGGTTGAGGGAACTTCCATCAAGTAGTCTGCTACCTGAGAAACTTCCCTGTCTTGAGGATTGACCACGGCAATTACTATTCCTTCTCGAGTTTTAACTTCTTCAATGTTGCCCAGCATTTTTTCGTAAACCGCCCCTTTAGTTGCCACTGCCACCACCGGGGTGTTTCGGTCGATTAAAGCTATCGGGCCGTGCTTCATTTCCCCCGCTGGATAAGCTTCAGCGTGAATATAAGATACCTCTTTCAGTTTTAAAGCTCCCTCCAGAGCCACCGGCAACCCTGCTCCTCGACCTAGGTAAAGGAAGCTTTGATACTGATAAAACTTTTCGGCTAAATCTCTAATCCTTTCCTTTCCCTCAAGAATCTGCTTTATCTTATCAGGGATCTGCTTGAGCTCCCGATAAACCTCAAGAACCTTTTCCCGACTGATAACTCCCCGGCTCTGCCCGAGATAAAGAGCTAGAATAGCCAGGGCCGTTATCTGGGAAGTCAGGGTCTTGGTGGCTAGAACACAAATCTCCGGTCCGGCGTGGGTATAAATAACTCCGTCAGCTTCCCGGGAAGCTGAGGAACCAACAACATTGGTAACTGCAATTACTTTTGCCCCGCAAACCCTGGCCTGACGCAGGCTAACCAGAGTATCAGCTGTCTCTCCCGACTGAGTAACCGCAACTACCAGGGATTTTCGAGAAAAAAGAGGTTCGCGATAGCGAAACTCCGAGGATATCTCCACCACCGCTGGAACTTTAGCCCAGGCTTCAATCATTAAAGCCCCGGCCAAAGAGGCGTAAGAGGAGCTACCGCAAGCAATCAAAGTTACCCTTTCAAGCCTTTTTATCTCTTCCAGGCTCAAGTTGCACTCATCAAGGAGAACCGAGCCGTCTTCTCCTATTCTTCCCCGATAAGTTTCTCTCACCGCCTCCGGCTGTTCGTGCATTTCTTTCAACATAAAGTCCTCAAAACCACCCTTTTCCGCCGCTTCAGCTTCCCAGGTTACTTTAAAGGTCTCTTTTTTGATTTCTTCTCCTTGAAAATCAAAAACCCGAACTTCATCTTCCTTAAGCTCAGCCAGTTCGCCATTTTCCAGAATAACCACTTCCCGGGTGTGCTTGAGCAAAGCGGGGATATCGGAAGCAACTATTTTTTCCCCTTTCCCTAGCCCGATAACCAGCGGGCTGTCCTGACGGGCTACCACTATTCGGTCAGGCTCCCGGGAAGAAATCACGGCCAGAGCAAAAGACCCTCTTAGTTTTTTAACGGTTTTCTTAACCGCTTCCAGCAAACTATCCTGATAACTCTCCTCAATTAGATGGGCTATTACCTCAGTATCGGTTTGCGACTTAAAAATATGACCCTTCTTTTCCAGCTCTTCCCTTAGAAAAAGAAAGTTCTCAATTATTCCGTTATGGACTAAAGCTATCTCGCCCCGGCAATCAAGGTGAGGATGAGCATTCTCATCCGAAGGGCGGCCGTGAGTTGCCCAGCGGGTGTGTCCTATGCCCAGCCCGACACTGTTAGGTGAAGGCGGTAAAGTAGCTTCAAGATTTTTAATAAACCCTTGCTTTTTGTAAAGCTTTAATCGTCCTTCTTCCAGCACCGCCAGCCCAGCCGAATCATAGCCCCGATACTCCAGCTTTTTCAGACCTTCAATTATCAGCGGTATGGTCTTCTTTTTGCCCACATAACCAACTATCCCGCACAACTTAACCCAGCTCCTCCAGAACCACCTGGCACAATTTTTCAGTTAGTTCTCTTGCCAAGCTTGCGTTTTCCGCTTCAATCATAACTCTCACCAGAGGCTCCGTTCCAGAGGCTCTGACAAAAACTCTCCCTTTATCAGCCAGAATTTTCTCCGTTTTTTCAATTTCCTTTCTCAAGCGCTCGTTTTTTTTCCAGCCCTCCTTCTCTCTAACCCTGACCGACTCAAGCACCTGAGGGTATTTAGCAAAAGTTTTCTTAAGCTGGCTTAAAGGCTCGTTGGCTTCTTTAATCAACTCGGCTAACTTGAGGCTGGTTAGCAACCCGTCACCGGTGGTGGTATCTTCCAAAAATATTATATGTCCGGACTGTTCGCCCCCTAAAACCGCTCCTTCCTCCAGCATTGCCTTTAAAACATAGCGGTCTCCAACCGGGGTGCGGATAAGCTCTATTCCCCTTTCCTTAAGAGCTTTTTCAAAACCAAGGTTAGACATAACCGTAGCCACCACTTTGTTATTTTTCAAGGCCCCTTTTTCCTGTAAATAAAAAGCCATCATCGCCAAAATTTCATCACCATCAACAACTTCTCCCTTTTCATCTATGGCAATCACTCTGTCTCCATCGCCATCATAAGCCAGGCCGAGATCCAAGCCTTGAGAAACCACTCTTTTTTTAACTTCCTCTGGATTAGTTGACCCGCACTCAAAATTAATTCTTGAACCATCCGGTTCACAATTAACCGCTTCAACCTGAGCCTGAAGAGAAGAAAAAACCAGCGGGGCATAAAAACAGGTGGCTCCAAAACCACAGTCGAGAGCTACTTTCATCCCGGAAAAGCTGGTTTTGATTTTTTTTATTAAAAACCGGGTGTAATCTTTAGCCAGTCCCGGCTTTTCAAAACTCTGACCCAATTCCATAGGAGAAGCAAAAAGTGACGAGCTCTCTTCCATTAACCTTTCAATTTCTTCTTCCTCCTCAGGAGAAAGCTTAAAGCCCCGGGAGTCAAAAAACTTAATTCCGTTGTATTCGGGAGGGTTGTGGGAAGCAGAAACTACCACTCCTCCGGCTGCCCCTTCCTTTTTCACCAGATAAGCAAGGCCCGGAGTGGGTATCACTCCCACTCTCCAGGCTTCCACCCCCGCTGCCAGGATTCCGGCTATCAAAGCATGCTCCAGAAAGCTACCGGAAAGACGGGTGTCCCGGCCAACTAAAATTGTCGGGTGGCAAGAAGGGTTTTTGCGAGTTAAAAAAACGGCTCCGGCCTGACCAATCCGAAAAGCAAGATCCGCCGTCAGCTCTTTATTGGCCAATCCGCGCACACCATCAGTTCCAAAAAACCTGGGCAATCTTCCTCCCGACAATTTTATATTTTAATACATCTCGGGGCCTTTTTAAGCCTGGGGCTAAACTCAGGTTAAAAGGGGGTTATCTCTTTGACCACTGGGGAGCCTTGCGGGCTTTCTTCAAACCATATTTGCGGCGTTCTTTTTCCCGGGGGTCGCGGGTTAAAAGGCCGGCGTCTTTAAGATTTTTTCGAAAATCTTCATTAATTTCTAAAAGGGCCCGGGAAACTCCGAGAACCAGAGCCCCTACCTGACCTGACTTTCCGCCGCCGTCAATTTTGGCAATGGTATCGTATTTTCCTTCGGTTCCAGTTACTTTAAAAGGCAAAGCCAGGCGCTGGTGAAAAACTTCCCGACCTCCAAAATAGCTTTCGGCTTCCTCTCCGTTAACCAGTATTTTTCCTTTCCCGGGAACCAGCCTCACTCTGGCTACCGATTCTTTGCGCCGACCAGTTCCAAAGAAAACATCCTGGATCTTTTTGCTTTTAACCACTGGCTTCTTTTATCCTTTCCTCTTTAATCTTTATTATTTCCGGCTTCTGAGCCTGATGAGGGTGTTCGCTTCCCCGATAAACTTTAAGCTTCTTAAGCATTTTGCGCCCGAGGCGGTTTTTTGGCAGCATCCGCTTGACCGCTTCTTCCACCAGGAGTTCAGGTTTCTTTTCCTTCAGTTCACCGTAAGAAACGGCTTTCAGGTGGCCAAGATAGCCGGTGTGGCGATAGCGATACTTATCAGAAGATTTGTTTCCCGTGAGCTTAACTCTAGCCGCATTAATAACCACCACAAAATCGCCCGTGTCCACATGGGGAGTAAAGATAGGCTTGTGTTTTCCCCGCAGTAAAGAGGCAACCTTAGCCGCCAGGCGCCCCAGGGGAATATCGGTAGCGTCAACCAAAAGCCAGCGACGCTCCACTTCTTCCTTTTTAGCCATATAGGTTTTACTTTTTATTCCGCCAAGCTTCAACCGTCCTCCTTAAAAACAGCTGGTAATTTTATAACGGTTAAACTCTCCTGTCAACAAAAGTCTTAAATTAGCGCTTAAGACGTTGGTTCTTAAGATTTTTCCTCTTCCAAATTAAGCCTATTTCTTTTTGTTTCGCTTTTGAAAGAAGGCAATCTTTTTTCTCTTTCCAATTTCCGTTTGACAATCAGCTTTCTTTTTTATATTTTTATTAAGTTTTAACTATTAACCTGGAGGTGGTCAAATGATCTGGGTCTGGTTAGTCTTTTTAGCCGGAGTCATCAGTGTAGGCGTGGCATTCTACTTCAACTTTAGAGTGGCCTCTTATCCGGAGGGAAACGAAAGAATGAACTACATCTCTTCTTTAATTCGCCAGGGAGCAATGGCCTTTCTTAGGCGCGAGTTTTCAACTCTGATTCCTTTTATCGCTATTGTAGCTCTGGTTATCGGTTTGCTTCTTTACGAACCCTCCTATCCTTTAAAAAGCTGGTTAACAGCGCTGTCTTATATTATCGGGGGTTTCTTTTCTATTTTAGCTAGCTGGATTGGTATGAACGCCGCTACTATTGCCAATGTAAAAACTT
>DAIRCJ010000058.1:0-8335 GCA_036796755.1 Candidatus Geothermocultoraceae bacterium
CATGTCCTTGCTTATCGCCTGGAAGTTGCTAATTTTCTTAAGAAATTTAAAACCTTGCCCTTCTGGAGCCCCGCTTTAAGCGGAGGTTTCCCTCTGGCTTCCGACCCCGCCGTTGGGGCTTTCTATCCCTTTAGCTGGTTTTTCTTCTGTCTTTTCTCGCCTTCAGCTGCCCTTAACTACTTTATCTTTTTCCACTTTCTCCTGGCCGGGTTTGGCCTTTACTTTTACTTGAAGCATCTAAAGCTTTTTTCCTTTGCTGCCCTTTTGGGAGCGGCCTCTTTCGCTGGTAGCCTTTATCTTGTAAGTACTGCTGATAACATTGCTATCCTGGCCGCCAGTTCCTGGACTCCTCTGGTTTTCCTTTCGCTGGAAAAGGCCAGCAATAAAATGAACACCTTTAGACTAAGCCTGGCCAGCCTGGCAATTGCTGCTCAGATTTTAGCGGGCTATCCCCAGGTAGCAGTCCTTACTCTCCTGGGAGTTTTCCTTCTTTATCTTTACCGTTTCCGGTCAGAGAAAAAGAAAAAGATTTTCCTTCTCTTTTTTCTTTGCCTGATTGGCGGCTTGCTTTTATCGTTGCCCCAGATTGTCTCCGTCTTAAAGCTCCTTCCCTTTACCCCTCGGAGTCAAGGCTTTTTAAAAGAAGCGCTGGCCAACTCAGTCTCCCCCTTAAGTCTTCTTAGTCTCCTTTTCCCCGGTCTATTTAAAGGCCTGCCGGTTACCATCGGGAAAGATGTTTTTTACTTCGGTTTTCCTACCCTATTTTTCTTCTTGTTTTCTCTTTATGCGCTACTCAAATCAACTCCTCAGGTGCGTTTCTTCGCCTTTCTCTTCTTTTTTTCTGTTTTTTGCTCGCTTGGAAGGTATGGCGGCTTTTATTACTTGATTGGCTCAATTCCTGGTTTCAATCTTTTCCGCGCACCCGAACAGTTTCTGCTTTTAGCTGTTTTTTCCAGCTCAATTTTAGCTGCCGACGGACTGAACTGGTTTTTTTCCTCTAAAAAAGAAAGTTTGGCTCCGGCTGTGAGGAAAATATTTTTCTTCATTCTGGCCTCTTTTGCTTTTGTTTTTATAGCCAGCCTTTTTCTGAAAATCTTTGAACCGTCGCTTAAAGCCAGGCTTCTAAGCCTGGTTCAAGAGAAGATTTATGGAAAGCCACCCCACCCTTTTCCTTTAAGCTATTACTATGCCAAGTTTGAATTTATTTATCGGAGTTTTGCTGATCGTCTTTCACCTCTCAGCCCCGTCACCCTAACTCCTTTGTTTTCCTTTTCTCTGCTGGCTATTATCTTGCTTCTCTATTTAAAAGAGAAAATGGACGCCCGAACGGGGCAAAAATCAGTAATCTTGTTGTTGTTTTTAGAAATGCTTTCGGTAATTGCTCTTCACCAGTTTATTCCTGGAATAAAGAGAGAGGTATTTGAGCAAACACCTGAAGTTGCCAGATTCTTAAAAAAAGACTCCACGCTTTTTCGTATTTACTCTTGGCCAGCTCGATTAAAGTTTGGGCTGCTTCATGAAGAAGAACAAAAAACTCGCCTTCCTGAAAAAACCTATCTCTTTGTTTCTCAAAACCTCTTAGCTAACTTTCCTCCGCGCTACGGTCTAACAACCATTCAGGGAGTAGAAGCTCTCTGGTTTAAAAGACAGGAAAATCTTCTCAACCTTTTAGAAAGCAAAGACGAATTAAGGTCGGAAAAAGAAAAACTATCTAAACTTTCGAAATTAGCTAAGGTTCTTGGGATGCTAAACGTCAAATACATTATATCTCCTTATCCTATTTACTCTCCTAACCTTAAAAAACTTTTTCATAAAGGAGAGACCTATCTTTACCTCAACTCTTTTTTTCTGCCACGCGCTTACCTTGTTAACCAGTATAAGATTTTTCCAGAGGAAAAAATCCTCAATTATCTTACCTCTAAAAAGTTCGAACCTTCTAAAGAAGTAATTTTGGAGAAAAAGCCTAACTTTCTTTTGCGGTTTTCAAACAAAAATCCGGGAAAAGCAAGAGTAGAAAAATATCAGCCAGGCTACATCAGGATAAGAGCGAACGCCACCGCTGACTGCTTTCTAGTTTTAAGTGACAGTTTTTACCCGGGCTGGGAAGCCCGATTAGACGGGAAAAAAGTCCCTATTTATCAAGCTAACTATCTTTTTAGAGCAGTTCCTATCAAAAAAGGCCAGCACAGGATAGAGTTTTTTTACTATCCAGAAGAGGTCTACCTAACTTCTTATTTTTCATTGGCTACTCTTTCAGCCATAGCCGGGCTACTGTTAATTACTTGCTTTAAAAAAATACTTCTTAAAACTTAAGAATTAATTTAAATAAACCGTTTTGAGGCCTTCGTAAAGAGAAAAGCGAGGTTTAAAGCCCAGAAGCCTTTTGGCCCGGCTAATGTCCGCTTGAGAATGCTTGATGTCTCCCGGACGAGACGGTAAGTACCTTACCTCTGCTTTTTTGCCGGCAATCTCTTCTAAAATCGCAATCAACTCACTAATGCTGACTTTTCTCCCTGCCCCAATGTTAAAAACAGCTGGCGAAGCAAAATTAACCTTTAAGGCAAGGATAAAGGATTCAACGGCATCGCTAACATAAAGAAAATCACGGGTTTGCTCTCCATCGCCATAAACCGTGAGTTCTCGACCTTCTTTGAGCTGGCTGATAAAGCGAGGAATCACCGCGGCGTATTCGGAAGTCGGGTCCTGTCTTGAGCCAAAGACATTGAAAAAACGAAGAGAAACGGAAGCTAAATCCGGAAAGTAAAACTCCAAATACTTCTCAACAGTAAGCTTGCTTAAAGCGTAAGGTGAAAGAGGGTTAAGCGGGAACTCTTCTTTTACTGGCAATTCTTTTGCCTCCCCGTAAACCGCACTTGAACTGGAAAAAACAAATTTTTTTACTTTTTTTCTCACCGCAGCCTCAATCAAGTTTAAAGAGCCTAAAACATTGACTTCTTCGCAAAGTGAAGGCTCTTTTAAAGAAAGGGGAACCGAAGTCAAAGCCGCCAGATGAAAGATAAAATCCACCCCTTTCACCGCTCCCTCTACCTTTTCCCTGTCCCGAACATCGCCTTCCACCACTTCAAGAAAACTATTCTTAAGATGAGAAAGATTTTCTTGGCGACCTGAAGAAAAATTATCCAGTATTCTAACTTGAAATCCTTCCTTAAGAAGGCGCTCGGAAAGGTGGGAACCGAGAAATCCTGCCCCCCCGGTGACTAAAACCGTTTTCACTTCTTACCCGCTTTTCCTCTTTTCCCAGGAACTTTTGAACTTCCAGCTATTATCGTCCAGAGGTCGCAGGCAGCTGCCCAGACTAAAAGGATAAAGAGAGAAAGGAAAAAGCCGGCAATCAAACCCAGAGCAGCCAGGAAAGAAGTCGAAGGACTAGCTGGTTTTAAAGGAAGTGGAGCAAAACTGGCAACTTTTAACTCAACTAACTGACCCTTTTCCTTTCTATACAGATTGTTTAAAAAATCAACATAGACTTTAGCCCAGAGATTAGCTAAAGCTTGGGCGCGCTCCGGTAGCCGGTCAGAGACGCCAATCTCAATTAAACCCGACGTTCCCCGGGGAATATCACCTTCTACTTGCGTCAGCAGTTTATCCGGGTTTTTCTGCTCTTCATCAAGCTGATTTTTAAGCTTTTCTATCACCTTCTGAGCGATAACCGGGTTTTTAACCAGCATTGCCAGAGCTGGTGCGTTCACCTGAGCCACGTTTAGGTTTTGCAGGCTTCCGCTTTGAGAAGGAAGTAAAGTATAGGAAAGCTGAGTAACAGTTACATAAGCTCGGGTCTCGTAAGAAGGTGGGGATTTATGGCCATAATAAAAACCAAGCAAGCCAAATAACAAAGTAATTATAAAGGCAATATAAAATTTCTTCACCATAAACCTCAAATAACTCAAGGCTCTATCTTCCATTTCTCACCCCTTTTCTTAATAAAACTCTTCCCACCAGGATAGAAATTCCTGGGGATGAGTTAAAAAGCGAAAGGTTTCCGGCGACTCAACCGCCAGAGAATAGAGCGGTTTATTAAAGGGAATTTTTTTATCGTCTAATGGACGGGCTCTCATCATATCCATTTTTAATCTCTCCACGCCTTCATAGCGGCCGTTTTCCTCCCAGTAGCCATCGGTAAGCAAAAAGAAAGCTCCACCATTAGCTTCTTTCATTGGCTCGTAGATACTTTTAAACCCATCGGCAGTTATGTTGGCCATCAAAAGGGGTTCCTCATCATTGGGGTTGATGGTAATATGCCCCCAGCCGGGGGGAATAATCACCTTTTCGCCCGGCTCGGCAATCACCACCAAAGCCCGCTCTAAAAACTGTTTACCGTCTAAAAAGCTCACTTTCTGAAGGAAATAATAAGCTTCTCCGTAAAGAACTTCATAGATTTCCGGGTAAGTTACTTCCGTTCCCGGAACCAGGGGATGATAATGGCCAACTGTTTTGTTGAACTCCCGGCCTAAAGGAGCAGAGTTTAAAAGAGTAAGGTCATAGCGCAAATTGTTTTCTTTCCAAATTTTAATATGTGCCGGAAGAGAAACTCCGCGATACATCAAGTAAAGTTCTTTAGGCTCGGTCAAGCTTTTTTCGTATAAATAAGGCTGAGCCTCGATTACTGTTCGGATGTCTGGCTTCACTGGCTCAAGAGGGGGCTCAAATTTCAAACGAAGGCTTTCCAGACCCAGAGAAAGGGGCAAGCCCGATTTTTCCTTCAAACTAATCTCCAATTTCTTTTTTAACCTCCTTAAGGCTATCCCGGGCTGCTTCCAGAGTGCGGTCAATATCGTCATTGGTGTGGGCAATGGAAAGAAAGGCTGCTTCAAACTGCGAAGGAGCTAAATAAACACCTCTTTCAATCATTTTCCAGAAGTAACTGGCATAAAGGTCGGTTTGAGAGGTAGAGGCAGTCTTAAAATCAACCACTTTTTCCTCGGTAAAGAAAAGGCACATCATAGAACCGCAAGCATTCAAGCAATAGTTAAGCCCGAGTTCTTCTACGATAGAAACCATCCCCTCCTTTAACCGCTGGGCTTTTTCTTCCAGAGAAGCATAAAAACCAGGCTTTTGAAGAACTTTTAGGGTGGCAATTCCGGCTGCCATGGCTACCGGATTACCAGAAAGAGTTCCCGCTTGATAAACCGGGCCAACCGGAGCCACCTTTTCCATAATTTCTTTCTTACCGCCAAAAGCACCCACAGGCATCCCGCCACCTAAAATCTTACCCAGAGTTGTAAGGTCGGGTTCAATTTTAAAAAGTTCCTGGGCACCTCCGTATGCTAACCGAAAACCGGTTATTACTTCGTCAAAAATCAACAAAGCCCCGTATTCAGTGGTTAACTGGCGCAAGCCCTCCAGAAATCCAGACCGGGGAAGGACAACTCCCATATTGCCAGCTACCGGCTCAACAATGACCGCCGCTATTTCCGCCGGCTGCTTTTCGAAAACTTCCTTTACGGCTTCCAGATTGTTGTAAGGAAGAAGGATCGTATCCTGAGCTGTCCCCCGGGTAACGCCAGGAGTCCCGGGTATCCCTAAAGTCAAAACCCCTGACCCGGCTTTTATCAGCAAGCTATCGGAGTGGCCGTGATAGCAACCTTCAAACTTAATAATCTTATCTCTTCCGGTATAACCTCGAGCCAGCCGCACCGCACTCATCACTGCTTCTGTTCCCGAGCTAACCATCCTTACCATTTCTATCGAAGGAACGGCTTCAACTACCATTTGGGCAAGCTCAAGTTCCAGCTCGGTTGGGGCTCCAAAGCTCATTCCCGCTTCTATAGCCTCGCGAACAGCCCTCACAACCTCGGGATGAGCGTGACCTAAAATCAAAGGCCCCCAAGAAAGCACATAGTCCACATAAGAGTTTCCATCAACATCAAATATTTTGGAGCCTTTCCCTTGCTTGATAAACAAGGGCTCTCCCCCAACACCCTGATAAGCCCGGACAGGACTGTTAACCCCTCCCGGGATATACTTTTTCGCTTCCAAAAAAAGCTGGTGAGATTTTCCCTTTTTCACCCTAACTCCTTAGAAATCCTTAAAAAGCGTTTCCTATTATACTGAAATCCAGAAAAAAATAAAAAAAGTTATTTTTTATACCGAATGAGAGAAAGAGCTTCGGCCCGGGTAGCTGAGTTGGTCTTGAAAATTCCTCTCACCGCCGAAGTTACAGTTAAGGCTCCTGGTTTTTTTACCCCGCGCATACTCATACAAAGATGTTCGGCTTCCACCACCACCAGAACACCGCGAGGAGAAAGCTTGGAAACCAGAGTATCAGCTATTTGAGTGGTAAGCCTTTCCTGAACCTGAAGTCTTTTGGAAAAAACATCAACCACCCTGGCCAGCTTGGAAATGCCCACAATTTTACCTTCTCTTCCAGGAATATAAGCTACATGAGCTTTACCCAGAAAAGGCATTAAATGGTGCTCACAAACTGAATAGAGGGGGATATCTTTAACCAGAATTAACTCATCATGATTTTCAGCAAAGGTTGTAACAATAAGTTCAGCTGGATCTTGCTCCAGGCCGGAGAAAACCTCTTTATAAAGCCGAGCAACCCGCTGGGGAGTCTCTCTTAGCCCTTCGCGATTGAGATCTTCTCCTAAACCTTCAAGAATTAGCTTTACGCCCTGTTCAATTTTTTTCAGGTCCAATACTCTACCTTTTCGCTATCCTTCAACCGGCCGTAAGCCTCCTGGCGCCGGCTTAATTCCAGGTTTTAACTGAGGAGTTACTTCTTTCTTTCCGGTTGCTTCTGACTCCTTAAGAGGTTTCTCTTCAAGGTATCCCTTCTCTAAAAGTTCCTCAAGCTCTCCTCGGTCAAGAGTTTCTCTCTCAATTAGATGACGGGCAATCAAGTCCAGGCGCTCCCGATTTTCAATTAAAATTTTCTCGGCTCGCTGGTAACACTGGTCAACAATTCTTCTTACCTCTTTATCAATTTCAAAGGCTATTTCCGGACTGTAATCAGGTTCCCGAGAAAAATCCCTACCCAGAAAAACCTGCTCCTGTTTTTGTCCCAGGGTTATCGGTCCCAGTTTTTCGCTCATCCCATATTCACAGACCATTTTCCGGGCGATTTTGGTTGCTTTTTCCAGGTCATCTTGATCGCCCGTGGTTACATCCTTAAATACAAGCTCTTCGGCTACCCGACCCCCCAGCATCACTGTAATCTGGTCTAAAAGCTCGGATTTGGTGACTAGGTAGCGGTCTTCAATGGGTAAAGTTAAAGTGTAACCCAGAGCTCTGCCTCGAGGAATAATGGAAATTTTATGAACTGGGTTGGCTTCGGGAAGCATATGAGCAACCAGGGCATGGCCAATTTCATGATAAGCAATGATAGCCTTTTCCTTCTCGCTTATGACTTTGGTTTTTTTCTCCGGACCGGCCACAATCCTTTCCACGCCTTCTTCCAGCTCTTTCATACCAATAAGTTTTTTCCCGTTGCGAGCCGCCAAAATTGCGGCCTCATTAACCATATTGGCTAAATCGGCACCGGTGAAGCCCGGGGTTCTTCGGGCTAAAATCTCCAGATCGACATCTTTAGCCAGGGGTTTGCCCTTAGTATGAACTTTGAGAATTGCTATCCTGCCCTGAAGGTCAGGAGCTTCAACGGCAATATGACGGTCAAAGCGACCAGGTCTTAAAAGAGCCGGGTCCAGGATATCCGGGCGATTGGTAGCCGCAATGACAATCAGATTGTCATTGACATCAAAGCCATCCATCTCTACCAGAAGCTGATTAAGGGTTTGCTCCCGCTCATCATGTCCGCCACCCAAACCTGCTCCCCGATGGCGACCAACTGCGTCAATCTCATCAATGAAAACAATGGCGGGAGCGTAGGCCTTGGCTTGCTCGAAAAGGTCTCTCACTCTGGAAGCCCCAACCCCAACAAACATTTCCACAAACTCTGAACCAGAAATGGAGAAGAAAGGAACCCTGGCTTCTCCAGCTACCGCCCGCGCCAGTAAGGTTTTACCGCAGCCTGGAGGCCCATAAAGCAAAATCCCCTTAGGAACCCTTGCTCCCATATTTTGAAACTTCGCTGGATTAACAAGATATTCCTTAATTTCTTTCAGCTCTTCAATTGCCTCGTCCAGGCCAGCTACATCTTTAAAGGAAACTTTAGGATAGTCCCGAACCATTTTCCGGGCTCGGCTTTTGCCAAAAGAAAAGATTTTATTTCCACTTCCCTGCATTTGCTGAATCATAAAAAACATAAGACCAGCAAGCAAAATAACTGGCAGCCAGTTTATTAACAAAGAAAGCCAGAAATAACCGGAAGTTTGAACCTGAATTTCTACCTTATTTTTTAACAGCTCTTCGG
>DAIRCJ010000059.1:0-8272 GCA_036796755.1 Candidatus Geothermocultoraceae bacterium
GTTCCCGGGCGATAAAATCGCTTTTTAGGCATCTGACTGCTGGAGGAATTTCTCCTCTTAAAGAAAGGTAGAACCTTCTGAGCTCTTTCTTTTCTAATCCTCTACCACTAGGCAAGTAAGAGTCCTCTCTACTCCTTCAATCTTTTGAATTTCTTCTACCACCACTCGACCAATGTCCTTGATGCTTGCTTCTTCAACCAAGAGGATGATGTCAAAAGGTCCGGTGACTGCATAAGCAGATTTAACAGCCGAAAGTCTATTTAGTTCACTTAGGGCTTCTTTGACTTTGCTACTACGGGCAGTGACCAGAATATAAGCTAACATTTTTCCCTCCTTTCAAAGATATTTTAACATCAAAAGGTTTTAAAGCGAAGAAGGTCTGGGTTAAAATAAAAGGGTGGCGAAGAAGATAGGTTTGGTCATTTTTGTTTTTCTTTTCCTTATATCTTTTTTTCTGGGTTGCCAGCCCAGAGGAGAAGAAAAAACTCCGGTTGCCCTTTCTTTGTTTAAGGAAGGGCTGAAGGAGAAAAGGCTGGCGGGCCCGATTGGCAGATTTGGCTGGTTGAAAAGGTGGTTTGTGCAGGGCATCGAGCACGATAAAGTGAACAGACAGACACTAATAACGACCTGTTTTGAGACAACTGATTATTACCTTCTGATTAAATACGATTTTCGCAGTACTAATTTTGAGTGGAAAGAATATGGAGCAGCCAAGCTGGATTCTCTAGATAAAGTTGATGTTGAGCAACCATACCGTTTTTGGCTAAGAAGATTCTTTTTTTCTGCTACTCATTGAATGATAGGAAATAACTCAAGAAACTGGCTTTTAGTCTCATTCACCTTCTTTCTTTTAGCCCTCTTTTTTCTGATAACCTTATTTTTTCGTTTTGGGGATGTTTTTTTCGGAGGTTCAAAGGGAAAGCCGGTTGGAGCTAGAACCCCTGCTGGTTTCTCTCGAAATCGGGCTGAGGATGTTCTGGCTGGCTATATTGATGCTTATCGGAAAGGGAAAGCTGAGGAGTTAGTCAGCCTTTACTCTCAAAGCTATTTAAGGAAAGAAGGACTAAATTACCAGGCGGCGACGGATGAAATCCGCGATTATTTTAAGATGGTTGAGGAAAGAAACGGGAAGATTGTGCGCTGGGACATTATCCAGTTTAAAGTTTATTCTAATTATGCTCTGGCTGTTTGTCGGTTGAAGAGGGAAAGAGGGAGGCAATCAACAAGCGTAATTGTTTTAGAAAAAGAGGGTCTGGAGTGGAAAGTGGCTGACGTTTTTCGCTTGAGAAAATGAAGAAGAGCACTTTTCACTGGGGGATACTTTTTCTTCAGGGCCTGCTTTTTGCTTTTTCTCTTTTTTTGTTTGTTCTTGCCACTTCGTTTTCCTGGCGTTTTTTGCTTGATCAAATTTTTCCAGCCGATTTTTCCCGCCAGGCTCTTCTAAAAATCCATTCCGAGCCTACTGTTCTTTATGACCAGTCAGGGAAGGAAATTGCTACCTTGGGAGTTTCTCCTCACAGTCGTTACACTTCTTATGACCAGTGGCCGGATTATCTGAACAAGGCAGTGGTAGCTGTGGAAGACCCGGGTTTTTATCACCACGGGGGAGTTGACTGGTTTAACCTCTGGTCTTTAATAAGAGCAAAAGTTTTTAAAAAAAATCAAGTATCCGGAGTAAGCACTATTGACCAGCAGCTGGTGCGGAAAGTTTTTCTTTCCAATGAAAAAGGTCTCTGGCGAAAAGTCAAGGAAATTGCTCTTTCTTTGCGGCTGGAAGAGGTGTTAACTAAGTCAGAAATCCTGGAACGCTATTTAAACATCACTTACTTTGGAAGTAATTTTTATGGTATTCGGGCGGCTTCCAAAGGGTATTTTTCTAAAGAGCCAAAAGAGCTAACTCTAGGAGAGGCTGCTTTGCTGGCTGGTTTAATTGAAGCTCCCAATCGTTACAATCCCTTTGTGGCTTTTGACCGAGCAGTAAAGAGGAGAAACTTGGTTTTGTCAATGATGAGAAAACAGGGTTTTATCTCGGTGGCAGAAAAAGAAAAAGCCCAAAAAGAAAAATTAATTCTCAGGCCTTTAAAAAATCCTGATTATCAGGCTCCTTACTTCGTAGATTACGTAAAGGAAGAACTTTTGAAAAAATTCGGTCCTGATCTGGTTTATAAAGGGGGTTTAGAGGTTCAAACTTCTTTAAATTTAAAAGCCCAGTTTTTAGCGGAAAAAGCTTTAAAAGAAGTCTTGAGAGAAAAATCTGATCCTGCCGGGGCTTTGATGGGGATAGAAACCGGTAGTGGATATATACGGGTTCTGGCAGCAACAACTGACTATCAGCGGTTCCCTTTTAACCTGGCAATTAAAGGGCGACGTCAGCCTGGATCAGCTTTTAAGCCTTTCGTTTTGGCTGCCTCTCTGGAAGAAGGAGTTAGTTTAAAGTCGGTTTTCCCTGCTAGTCCAGTGACCTTTGCTCTTCCCAACGGCGAACAGTGGAGGGTTGACAATTATGAAGGCAGCTTTCGCCAGGGCTCTTTAAGTCTTAAGGAAGCTACTGTTCATTCAGTAAACGCTGTTTATGCTCGTCTGATAATGAAAATTGGAGCAGATAAGGTAGCTGAGATGGCTAAAAAATTGGGAATTGAAGAGGTTGAAGGAAACCCGGCCATTGCTCTTGGAGGCTTGAGAAAAGGAGTAACTTTACTGGAGATGGTTAGAGCTTATAGCGTTTTTGCTAACGACGGTTATTACGTTGAACCCCAGGCCATAATCAGAGTTAGAGACAAGAGAGGAAAAGTGCTTTACGAACCCTTACCCGAGGAAGTGGAAAAGCTAAATCCGACAATTGCTCTAGCTGTGACCAGTGTTCTGAAAGAGGTTATTAAACGGGGGACAGGGAAGGCTGCTGATATTGGAAGAGAAGCCGCGGGTAAGACTGGAACCTCCCAGAACTTTCGCGACGCCTGGTTTATAGGCTATACCCCGGAAATTGCTACTGGAGTCTGGGTAGGCTACCCTCAGCCCAAGCCGATGACCAGAGTAAGAGGAATAAAAGTTGCTGGCGGGACTTTTCCGGCTTTAATCTGGGGAAAGTTTATGTTTTCTTACTTGAAAAATTTGCCCAAGTCTACTTTTCAAGAGCCAGGAGGACGCTATGTGACCATTTGTGCCGATTCGGGGCTCCGGGCTACTCCTTTTTGCCCCCGAAAAGTCACTATTTATCTGGAAAGGCCTTTAATTCCTAAGGGATACTGTCCAATCCATTCAAGGTAAAGTAAAATAAACTCGTGGGCTGGTTGGAAAGACTTAAAGAGACAAATCTTGATAAAGATTTTTTACAGATTTTCCAATCTAAGATAGAGTTGGAAATAATTTACTTTTACTTTTCCAACCCCTTTTCTATATTTACCCCCAGATCTTTGGCTCTGGCTCTTGGGCGGAAAAAGCAATCAGTGGAGAAAAGCTTGGATAATTTAAAAAAAGCCGGGCTCTTAAAGGTTCTTCCCCAGCGAGGAGAGCTTGAAGCTATCTATTACTACCAGCCCGACGCTAAAAGCGAGAAAATGATTGAGAAACTTTTTGAGTGCCTCCTGAGCAGCGGAAAAAGTAAAGAAAAATAAATCAGTCTTCTTCGATTTCAATAATGCTCATCGGGCACTCTTCGGCACAGAGTCCGCAGCCGTCGCAAGCCTCTTCATCTACAACCACTGCTATTCCTTCTTCAAGGTCGAGAACTTCATTTGGGCAGACTTCCGTGCAGATACCGCAACCGGTGCACTCCTCTTCATCAATTACTGGTCGGGGCATTGGGCTCCTCCTTGCTTGAAAAATTTTGCCTATCTTACTAAACCTTTTTTTTTCTGTAAACCCTTTTTTGGGAAAAGTTTAAAAAGACTGAAAAAGCCCGGATACTTGCTGGACTCCCTAAAAATCATCCCGGGTTAAACCTTCCCATCCGCCCTGAAATGCTGAAGTAAATTCTGATTTTTAGTTTTTCTCAATTCTCCTACTCCTTTGTTTACTTAAATTTTTTAGGGGGGATTTAAAAACTCCAGTTTTTGGAATTCAGAGCCCATAGGTTACGGTCGATAACTGGGGCTTGACAAATTTGATAATACTATTGTAATATTTTATTACAAAGTTAAATTAGAAATTACTTTTTAGGAGGTAAAGATGGCAAAGGCAGTAGGCATTGATTTAGGAACAACTAATTCTTGCGCCGCTGTGGTTATTGGCGGTGAGCCGACGGTCATTCCCAGTGCGGAAGGCGGTCGGGTCGTCCCCTCGGTGGTTGCTTTTCGCAAAGGAGGGGAAATTGTCGTTGGTGAAGTTGCCAAAAGACAGGCAATCTCCAATCCTGAACACACTGTTCGTTCGGTCAAAAGACATATGGGTTCTAACTGGACGAAAGAGTTTAACGGCAAAAAGTATACCCCTCAGCAAATTTCGGCTTTTATCTTGCAGAAGATCAAAAGAGATGTGGAAGCTTATCTCGGTGAGACAGTGAACAAAGCGGTTATAACGGTTCCAGCCTATTTTGAGGACGCCCAGCGCCAGGCGACCAAAGACGCTGGCACAATTGCCGGTTTTGAGGTTCTGCGGATTATCAACGAGCCTACCGCTGCTGCTCTGGCTTACGGTCTGGATAAAGAACATGACCAGACGATTTTAGTTTTTGACCTGGGCGGGGGCACTTTTGATGTTTCCATTCTGGAAATTGAGCCAGGAACCGGCGACGAGCCAACAGTTTTTGAAGTCAAAGCAACCAGTGGAGACAACCACCTGGGTGGCGATGACTGGGACGCTCGAATTGTTCAATGGATGGTGGATGACTTCAAAAACAAGTACGGTATAGATTTATCTACTGACAAAATGGCCATGCAAAGACTGACGGAAGCAGCCGAAAAAGCTAAGATAGAGCTTTCTTCCGCTTTGGAAACAACTATTAATCTCCCCTTTATTACTGCTGACGCTCAGGGACCAAAACATCTGGAAATGTCTCTTACTCGTTCGGAGTTCCAGCGGATGACCTCGGATCTTCTTGAGCGCTGTCGGGGACCGGTTGAGCAAGCTTTGAAAGACGCTGGTATGAAACCAGGCGATATTGATCATGTAATTCTTGTTGGGGGTTCTACCCGGATGCCGGCCGTGGTTGACCTGGTAAGAGAGATGATTGGTAAAGAGCCACGGAAAGACATAAATCCTGACGAGGTAGTAGCTATTGGAGCTTCTCTTCAAGCAGCTCACCTTATTGGTGAACTTAAAGGTGAGATACTTCTTCTGGATGTTACTCCTCTTTCTCTCGGGGTAGAGACCAAAGGCGGCGTTTTCCACAAGTTAATTGAGCGCAACACTACTATTCCTACTAAAAAGAGTGAGATATTTACTACAGCTGAAGACGGTCAGACCAGCGTAGAAATCCATGTTTTGCAGGGCGAAAGGCCAATGGCTGCTGACAATAAGTCTTTAGGCCGCTTTCACTTAACCGATATTCCTCCGGCTCCTCGGGGAGTTCCACAGATAGAGGTTACTTTTGATATCGATGCTAACGGTATTGTTCATGTTACTGCTAAAGACCTGGGCACGGGAAAAGAGCAGGCAATAACGGTTACCGGAAGCACACGCCTTCCGGAAGAAGAAATACAGAGGATGGTTGCTGAAGCAGAGCGTTTTGCTGAAGAAGATCGGAAAAAGAAAGAGTTAGCCGAAGCCAAGAACAACGCTGACAACCTGGCGTATTCAGTGGAGAAGTCCCTGAGGGAAGTCGGAGATAAAATCCCGGCTTCGGAGAAGGAAAACATAGAGAAAGCTCTGGCTGAGCTTAAAGAAGCTTTAAAAGGTGACGACACCAGGCAGATAAAAGAGAAAACTGAGGCTCTTTTGAATGCTTCTCAGAAGCTTGGTGAAGCAGTTTACAAAGCTGCTTCGGAAGCCCGACAGGCAACCGGCGGTTCAGCTGAATCTGAGAAAAGTGGAGACGGTCAGGAAAAAGTGGTTGACGCGGAAGTAGTTGACGAAGGAAAAGAAAAATCAAGCTAATAAAGGGGCCAGGCACCCTTTAAATTTAAGCAAATTTAGGGAGGTGGTCTTATGGCTATCGTTCGCTGGGATCCTTTCCGGGATTTCTTAACCATTCAGGACGAGTTAACCAAAACTTTTGAGCGCTTCTTTGGCGAAGGCAAGGGAAAAGTTGGAGTGGCTAACTGGGCACCTCTGATTGATCTTTTTGAAAAGGACGATAAGGTGGTGGTTCGAGCTGAAGTTCCTGGTCTGGAAGCCAAAGATGTTGAAGTTCAAATTGATGAGGAAGGTTTAACGATTCAGGGAGAGCGGAAGTTCGAGGAGGAGGTAAAAGAGGAAAACTTCTATCGTCTGGAACGCCGTTACGGTTCATTCCACCGCTTTGTTCCTTTCCCGGTTGAGGTCAAACCCGACAAAGCCCGAGCAACCTTCAAGAACGGAGTTCTGGAGGTAACTGTTCCCAAAGCCGAGCCAAAGAAGAAAGCGATCAAACTGAAGATTGAGGGATAAAATATTAAAAAATATTAAAAAAAGGGTGCCTGGCCCTTATCTTTGACAAATTAAAGAGGAAAGGCAAGCAAGATGGAGAAGAAAGAAAAAACAGCCCAAATTTCTAAAAAGAAGTATTTAGAGCTTGAGCAGAAATGCCAGGCTTTAGAGGGTGAGCTTAAAATCTTAAAAGAAAAACTGGCTACTCAAGAGAAGGAAGCTTCTCATTATCTTGACCTTTTAAAAAGAATGAAGGCTGATTTTGATAACTATCGCAAGCGGGTAATTAAGGAACAGACCCTTTTAGTGGAAAGAGCCTCAAAGGACCTGATTGAAAAGTTACTTCCGGTTATTGATAATCTGGAGAGGGCAATCAAGTCTTCCCGGGAAAACCCGGACTTCCCAGGTCTATTAAGCGGGGTGGAGATGATTTACCAGCAGTTAATCGAGATTTTAGAGAGAGAAGGGCTGGAGCCAATAAATCCCCAGTCTGAGCCTTTTGACCCTGAATGTCATGAAGCAGTGATAAGCGAAGTCAAAGAAGGGTATCAGAACGAAACTATTCTTGAGGTTCTCCAGAAAGGCTACCGTTTAAAAGGTTCTCTGCTTAGACCGGCGAAGGTTAAGGTTTGCCAGAACTTTGAACAGGTGGCCAAAGAAAAAGTTGATTTTAAAGAAGAAATTGAGGAGGACAAATGAGCGCCGGTCAGTTTAAAGACTACTATGAGATTTTAGGGGTTAGCCGGGAAGCAACCCCGGAGGAAATTAAAAAGGCTTTCCGGAAATTAGCCCGCAAATACCATCCTGATGTCAATGCTGGAGATAAAAAAGCAGAAGAAAAGTTTAAGGAAATTAACGAGGCCTATGAAGTTTTAAGTGACCCCCGAAAAAAAGAGGAATATGATCGAGCTTACGAGCTTTTTAAATCAGGCTACTCCCCGGGCTTTCAGGGTTTTACCTTTGATGAAAGTTTTTTCTCCCCTTTTTATGAAGACTTTGGAAGCCTTTTTGATATTTTTGGTTTTCGAACCCGCTCCTCCCGGCGGCCAAGGCGGGGAAGAGATCTTGAAGCAGCAGTAGAAATTAGTTTTGAAGATGCCTTTCGAGGAGTTACTTTAAGAATTCCAGTTACCCGGGAAAAGGTTTGCCCGGAATGCCAGGGAAGCGGGGCTAAAAAAGGAACATTTCCTAAAACTTGTCCGACCTGTTCAGGTAAAGGTTACACGGTTTTAGCTCAAGGCCCCTTTTCTCTCACCCGAACCTGCCCTCAATGCCTGGGCGAAGGCACGGTAATTACCGAATACTGTCCAAGGTGCGGGGGAAAAGGCAAGGTTCGGGAGACAGATAAGGTTGTAGCTAAAATTCCGGCCGGGGTTGATGACGGAACACGCTTAAGAATTAAAGGCCAGGGCGAAGCTGGAGAACCGGGGGCTGAAAGCGGTGATTTATATTTGATTGTCAAAGTTAAGCCTCATCCTTACTTCAGGAGAGAAGGCTCGGATATCTGGCTTGATTTACCCTTGACCTTTACCGAGGCGGCTCTGGGAGCAACTGTCAGGGTTCCGACTTTAAACGGAGAAGTTAAACTCAAGATCCCGGCTGGCACTCAAAGCGGGCAGGTCTTTCGCTTAAAAGGGAAAGGAGTCCCCTTACTCAATCGGCCGGGTCGGGGTGATATGTATGTTCGAGTGGAAGTTGCTGTGCCCACTCGCCTGACTGCCCATCAGCGAAAGCTAATTAAAGACCTGGAAGGAGTTTTAAATTTTAA
>DAIRCJ010000060.1:0-8164 GCA_036796755.1 Candidatus Geothermocultoraceae bacterium
TCTTTCTTCTTCCAGCCGGGTCTTTTTTTCCGCCAGCTCCCGCGTGGTCTTTTCCACTCCTTCTAAAACTTTTTCCACTTCTTTTTGTAAATCTTCGCAAGAAGCGCCAATAAAGTTCTGATAGTAGCGTTCTATTTCTGAGGGAGCTACTTTCTCTTTCTCCTCTGGTTGAAGGGCAGCCAAAAGGGATTCAACCCGGTTTAAAAGAGCCTGAAGGTCACGCCGTCGAGCTTCTAACTCTTCATCTACCTCCATTCGCCGCAAAACCATTTCGCCCGGCTCAACCTTTTTAGAAATGTCTTCAATGTGAAGTACCCCTAAGTTATGAAGAGTGGTTAAGGCATCGTAAAAGTAGCGACGGGGGCCGATTATCTCGACCTTCGACATCTGAAGTATCATTTTCCCCCCTCCTTTCCGACAACTTAAAAGGGAAGAGTTATTTTAAGTAAAAACTCTATGGCTTCTTTCCGACCCTTTTTCTGCTGACGAATGGCTCTAGCCTGACTTATCGCTTCAGCTTGAATTCTCTCAGCTTCCGCCCGGGCTTCAGCTAACTCTTTTTCCCCGATTTTCCTGGCTTCTTTCTGACCCTCAGAAACCCCTTTCTCCTTGATTCTGGCTGCTTCCTCTCGGGCTTTTTGAATGATAACCTCCGCTTGCTTCTTTACCTTAAGAAGCCTGGTGTTTATCTCTAATTCTTTTTCCCGGATTAAATACAAAGGAGAGGACTTTTCCACTGCTTCCCGATGAACCTTTACTTCCTCTACCTTCTCTTCCATTCAAACCCCTCCCCGGAAAAACTTCAAAATGTATAAAATAATTATAGTAACTATTTTCTTTTTAACACAAAACAAAGAGTCTGGCAAGAAGAATTTTGATAAAAATTTCTTTCAGACTGCTTGAGGGTTTTCTTCTCATTTTTGGGAAACAGGCGAAATTCCAGCTAAAAAAGCAATTTTTCGGCGCCTCATCTCTTTCCCCAAAGCCGGTGAGGGCTCAATTCCGGTTTCCTCTTTTACCTCCCGACCGGAAAAGGGGTAAAGATTTTCTTTTTCCACTTCAAACATCTTCTTTAAAAGAAAAGCCTCTTTCTGGCTTAAAGGTTTATTTCTCAAGGTTAAAATCAAGGCCAGGCAACCGGGAAAAGAAGGGCCAGTCTCTACCACCAGTTCGGCCTGTTCTTCTCTGTTTTTAAGCCAGTCTTTTTGAAATGATTTTAGCCAGAGCAGGGAAGTTTTAACGGCCTTACGGCTAAATCGAAGTTTTTTTAAAGCCGAAGGAATTTTAGTTTTTTCCCCGCTGGAAAGAAAAAGGGCCAGAAAAAAAGCCAGACTGGCCTAACCTTTACTTCTTTTTCTAACTCTTTCTCAAAATAACCGGAAAAGAAATGGTCAACTTTTCTCATTACCTTTAGGCTTTTTTTTATTAAAGAAGCCCCCTCCTTCGGTTTAAACTTTAAACCAAGCCAGGAAAGCATCTCTTTTAGGAGGGATGACTTTAAAAGTTTTTCCCAGACCTGGTCGGGAAACTCAAGAGAAAAAAGTTTTAAAATTTCTGCTTTAACTCTTTCAACTGGGGCTTTTTTTAACCATTTTTTTTCCTTCTGGAGCCTGGAGGCCGTGTTTTCTTCAATCTCAAAGTTAAGCTCCAGAGAAAGGCGCAAAGCCCGCAAAAGGCGGATTGGGTCTTTGCGGAAAGCGTCAGGGCGGCAGAGGCGCAAAACTCCTTTTTTGAGGTCTTCCAAACCACCAAGAAAATCAATTACTTCTGTTTCCAGTAAAACTTCTTTTTCAAAAGCTGAGAGAGGCAATAAAAGGCTGTTTATCGTAAAGTCTCTCCTCTCAACTTCTTTAAAAAGGTCCTTTCGAAAAAGAGGAATTAAGTCAATTTTTCCTTCGGTGGTAAGAAGGCGATAAACATAATCTTTCTTTCCAAGCCTGAAAAAAGGGGAGCAAAGTTTTTTCGCCAGTTTCCTAACCAGGGCTTCGCTAAGAGAAGGGACCAACAAGTCAAGTTCGCAAACCTCTTTTTTTAAGAGAAGGTTTCTTACCCCGCCCCCCACAAGATAAACGGGAACTGGCCAGTCAAAGTTAAGAATTTCCTTAAAAATAGGGGAAAGAAGAAAGGAAGGTTTACCTTTGAAAAAAGGCATCCTAAATCAGTCCAGGTAAACTCTTCTAACCCGTGGCCCGATGGTGGAAACTATCTCATAGTTAATGGTCTCTAATTTTTCCGCTATTGACTCAGCGGTAATTTCCTCCTTTCCTTGCTTCCCGATTATCACCACTTCTTCGCCCGGTCTAACCTCTCCCGCTTCAGTCACATCCACCATCACCTGGTCCATACAAACTCTTCCGGCAAGAGGGACACGCTTCCCTTTAATTAAAAACTCGCCCCTGTTAGAAAGGGCCCTCTTTAAACCGTCAGCATAGCCCACCGGAACCAGAGCCAGGCGCGTAGGCCTTCGGGCAATAAAAGTATGACAGTAACTCACTCCCTCTCCCGGCAAAACCTCTTTTACCAGGGAAACTTTTGCTTTCCAGCTCAGAACGGGCTTTAAAGAAATAATCCTTCTGGCTTCTTCGTTGGGATAAAGTCCGTAAATTCCCAGCCCCAGGCGAACGAGATTTAATCGAGAGGAGGGAAGAAAAAGGGTAGCGGCGGTATTAGCCAGATGGAAATAAACAGTCTCGGGAAAAAATTTTTTTACTAGCTGGCTGGCTTTCTCAAACAGCTCGATCTGTTTTTGATTTAATTCTCTTCCCGGTAAGTCAGCGCAGGCTAGATGGGAAAAAACTCCTTTTATTCTCAAGCCTTCCAGGTTTTTAATTTTTTCTAAAAAAGGGAGAAATTCTTTAAAAGGAACTCCAGCTCGATTCATCCCGGTATCCACTTTTAAGTGAACCAGGGCTTTTTTTTCTTTTTTAATGCTTTGCCGGGAAAGATTTCGGGCAAAGTCAAGGGTGTAAACTGCTGTTTCCAACTCATAATTCAGAAGGAGAGGCACCTGCTCAAGAGGAGGTTCAGCCAAAACCAGAATCGGAGCTTTAATCCCTGACTCCCTTAGTTTTATTCCCTCTTCAACTAAAGCCACTCCCAGGCAATCAGCCCCGCTGGCTAAAGCCTTTCGGGAAACCTCCACCGCCCCGTGACCATAAGCGTCTGCCTTAACTACCGCTAAAAGAGAGCGCTGAGGCCCAATAAATTTTTTAAAGGTTTGAATATTCTTCTCAATCGCTGAAAGGCTTATCTCGGCCCAGACCGGACGAAAACTATGGTTTGCCACCATCGGCAATAGCCTTGATTAAATCTCTTTTACTTACAATACCCACTATTTTCCCCTTCTCCAGAACCGGCAGCCGACTTATGTGTTTCTCTACCATCAAAGTGGCTGCCTCTTCAACTGAGGCTTCAGCCTCAACGGAAATTACTGGAGAGGACATCACTTCGGCTACTTTCAAACCCAGGGCTTTACGAAGTTTTTCCTGGTAATCGCGCCAGTTGGAAAGGAAAATAAAGCCATCAAGAAGATGAAAAAAAGTGGGGAATTGAAGTTTTACCTCTTCCATTATTAAATCGCTTTCACTTACTATGCCCACCAGATTCCCCTCTTTATCCACCACTGGAGCTCCACCTACCCCTTTTTCCAGCAGAAACTGAGCTGCCTCTTTTACGCTCATCTCCGTATTTAAATAGTAAACCTTACGTGTCATAATCTCGGATACTTTCATTCCGAGCCTATTATAGCAGACTCTGAACCCTGGATTTTAAGGATAGCCCGGGGCAAATAAGGCAGGAGGTCGGAAGCGATCAAGCTAATTTCCCCCAGTTCTTTTATAGCCAGGTCGGCAGCCAGACCGTGAAGATAAACTCCCAGCAAAGCGGCGTCAAAAGGCTCCAGCCCCTGCGCCAAAAGGGCTCCTATTATCCCGGTTAAGACATCGCCAGTTCCAGCGGTAGCCAGAGCCGGACCCCCGGTCAAGTTTATGGCCTTTCTTTTTTTAGCAACAATCAGGGTTCGATAACCTTTTAAGACCAGAACCAGATTTTCAAAGTGACTCTTTTTTACAAAGTTTTCCGCCGCTTCCAAGCGGTTTTCCCGAACCTTCGTCACCGGAAGACCACTAAGGCGAGAAAACTCCCCTTCATGAGGAGTTATGACCAAAGGCAGTTTTGAGCTTTCGGGAGAAAGTTGAGAAAGTAAGGTTAAGGCAGTGGCATCAAAAACGGCTGGTTTACCAAGCTCCAAAACCCCTTTAATTAACTTCTTTATCCGGGGGGTCTCCTTTAAGCCCGGGCCAATTGCCAGAGCCTTGTAGCGCGCCAGCTCACTTTTCAAAACTGAAAGTTGCTTTTTAAAAGCAGTTTTCTCGTCTAAAGGAAAAAAAAGTGCTTCAGTTAAAGTGGAAGCAAAAACCGTCATTAACTTGGCTTCGGAAGCCAGCTTGACAAGGCCAGCTCCTGCCCTTTGAGCCGCCCTGACAGTAAGAATTGCCGCCCCGCTCATTCCTTCGGAACCGGCTATTACCAGAAGAGCTCCAACCGACCATTTGTTGGCTTCCTTAAAACGAAAGGGAAGGAGTTTTTTAGCCTCAGTTGGGGTTAGAAACTCAAACCCCTGAGCTCCGCTTAAAAACTCTAAAGGAACAACCTCTTTTATCCTGACCTCACCGGCATAATCAGAGCCGGGAAAAACATACAAGCCAACCTTGGGAAGAGAAAAGGTAACAGTGACTTTAGCCCGGCAGGCAGGTCCGTTAACTTTTCCGCTTCCTGCTTCCACCCCCGAGGGAACATCAGCTGAGTAAACCGGGGCGCCTGACTGATTAAGGGCTTCAATCACTTCGCTAAAAACTCCTTCCGCTTTCCCTCTAAAGCCGAAGCCAAAAAGAGCCTCAATAACCAGGGGATGATTTTTAAGTGCCTGTTTTAACTCCCCAACCGATTTAAGAAAAACCACCTTTTTTTTCTTTAGTTTTTCCAGTGCCTTCAAGTTAAGCGGCGAGTTTTTTTTCTTGCTTGCCAGAAAAACTTTGACCCTAATCCCTTTCTCGGAAAGCACTCGAGCAGCAACTAAACCATCGCCGCCGTTGTTTCCCGGACCCGAAACCACCAGCACTTCTCGGGGTTTTTCCTTTAAAACTTCTTCCGCTAAAGCCTGGCCAGCTCTTTCCATTAATTCTTCCAAGCTAACTCGGCCCGATTTCACCGCTCTTTCTTCAATCTTTTTTATTTCTTCAGGAGTTACAGCAATCATTTTCTTTTATTCAACCAATTTAGCAATTTCCTGAAAAATCTTCCTTCCCAGGCGGTGAAGAAAGGAGGGTTTAACCTGAACAAAAAGATAGTCTTGCCCTCTGAGCTTTTCCAGGCACACATAAACCTCGTGATAGGGAAAGAAAAATCTAACCACTAAAGAACCAAGAGCGGAAACTAAAAAGAGGAAAAGGCTCAAGAAGAAAAGGTAAAAACCCCAGTCCTTGAGGATAACAATTCCTACCCAGAAAAGAGTTTCTGGAATACTCAAGTAATAGCCCTTAAAAGAAACTAATTCTCCAGGATAAAGAACCCGATTTAAAATTAGCTTTCTCCCTTTAATTATTTTTAAGCGATAGACCGGCCGGCGAGGCGAGAGCAGAACTCCTTTGCTCTTTTCAGGCCTCTCCAGAGAAAGGGCCAACCTTTCTTCAAAGAGAGGAAGAGAAAGCACATCCTCAGAACCCAGGGGGAAAATCTCTGCTTTATGATAACGCCGATATACTTCCTTTCCCTCTTTATTGCGAACTAAAATCAAAGGTCCGTAGCCAAAGCGAGAAAGGAAAAGAAAATAGCCCTTAAAAAAAGTGGGGGGATAAAGGGAAAGGGTAAGCCGATAAGGTTGATTGTCCAGCCCGGCTTCAACTTCAGCCTTAACCGGGTACTTAAAAACGAGCCAGCTTTCTTTAGGCCGATAATCTTCTTTTAGAGCCGGGTCAATTCTGATAACCCCCAGGTAATCAAAGGGAAAATAAAGGTTTCCCTTTTCTCTAACCGGCGTCCAGGTGTAGTTAGACCACTGAAGGCTCGCCCTTCTCCCGTAAAGAGCTTCACCTTCCCCTAAAAAAAGCTGCCCGCCCTCCCGAAAGGCAAAGCTAAAAATAAGACTAGTTAGAAGCAGAAGCAAACTAATTTTCAGCAAAAGCCCCAGCTTAATCTGGAAAGTATTTTTTACTGCCTTAGCCTGCCAGTTGTCTTCTTCTTTTAGAAAAACCCGGTAACCTGATTTTTTTAAAAGACGGCTTATCTTTTTCCCGAGCTCGGATGGCTTGCTTTTGAAAGAAAAAACCTGGTGATTAGGGAAGGAGATTATGTTTTCGGCCGAGAGAAACTCTTTTTTTCTAACCTTTTTCTCTTTTTTTTGATAGGTTCTCACTGCTCGGCCCAGCAAATTCAAAAACAACAAAAGGAAAAAAAGCTTAAACCAGAAACTTTCATAAACCAGGGTTGGGATGTCTCCCCCGCTGCCTTGCCAGAGAGCAATTTCCATAGTAATAGTGGCGGTCTCCCGACCGGTCAAAACTATCATCAGAAGGTAATAAACAGCGCCTCCACCGATTAAAATTAAAGTTAGGAGAGGAGAAAAAAGAAAGTCTAAAAATTTTTTTAGTCTTTGGTCTAAATTCAACCTTTTAGCCGTTACTTTCACCGGTTATTCTCCACCCACTCTTTATAAGCTGGTTCGGCTTCTAAAACTATTTTTCCCTTTTTAATTTCAAACTTCAAAGGTATGGGATTGCAACCGCCAGGACTTCCCACAGTATTTAGGGGAATTGGCGTCCCGCAATACATACAGAACAAATCCTTGCCCAGTTGAGCATAGCCGTCGGGGGGACAGATCAGGCAATCATCAAGGCAGACAGCAATTTTCCCATCGGGTTTTTTTATCGCTGCCAGCCGTACAGACTGATCTTTATAAGCAAAAGAGTAGCGATGCAAAATAAGGTCATCAAGCTCGGATAGAGAAAAAGAAACCCTGCCTCTTCCATCCACCGTCAAAGGTGAAGGGTCGGGAAAGTAAAGAGCTTTGCTTGAAGCGTAAGAAATATAGGCAGCCAGTAAAAACAAAACCCAGCTAACAAAAATAAATCGGGTTGAGTAAAAACGACTCTTTTTTATTTCCGCCCAGAGTTTTCTCCTCTGGGCCTGGCTTTTAGCCTCCGGAAAAGGCGGGTAAGGAAGAAAGTAAGTTCGGAAAAAAACCAGAAGACCAAGTAAAAAAACCAGTAAAACATTAAAAACCAGACCAGTTTCTTTCCGAAAAACCAGTGCCAGCAGCTGCCAGAAGTTATCTTTTAAATAAGGATGGTCAGGGAAAACAAGAAAAACAATTAACCAGTGAAGGCTATCGTGAAGGATTCGAGCCGCAATTACTTCAAGAGAAGAAAAGAGCTCGGGTCGAAAATAACTTCTCAAAGCAACAACCAGATAAATTAAGACCGGGAGAGTAAAAGGAAGCGCTCCTCTTTGAGCCAGATAGTCAGCCAGAAATTTACGGTGAATCGCCTTTACTAACCAGAGCCAGAAAAGACCAAAAAGGATAAAAACTGCTCCGCCAAGATAGTAGGGGTAGTCGCTCATCTTTAAGAAAGACTGAGCTTGAAGTTTGAGAGAGAAATCAAGCCCTTCAAAACCAATAAAAACCAGACCCAAAAGGAAAAGAAGAGGGTGGAGAAGGAAAGGGTATCTAATTTTAAAAAATCTCTCTTTTCCCTCCAGAAAAACCGGGCTTAAGGAAAGCAAAAAAACTGCCAGCAGCAGGCCGCCCCGGAAAACAAGTTCTCCTTTGGTTAGCCAGGCTTTAAGCTGATTAGCCAGGGAGGTCTCAAAAAGATTAAGAAAAAAACCAGCTAAAAAACCAGTGGAAGAACCAAGAGCCAGAAACAAAAAAAAGCGCCTGTCCTTCAGGGACTGAAAATAAAAATAGCTGAAAGTCAGCAAAAGAGAAAACTCCAGAGAGCGGCTGAGAGCCAGGGTTACCGTCTCCTTCATTTTTTTCTTCTCCGAACCTTCCCTACCGGGTAGTCTTCAACTATTTGCCCGTCATCCAGCCGGACAACCCTTTCGCCCCACTCAGCCACCCAGGGGTCATGAGTAACCAGAACAATAGTGAAATCGCTTTCTTGAT
>DAIRCJ010000061.1:0-7977 GCA_036796755.1 Candidatus Geothermocultoraceae bacterium
CCCCAACAGCCCTGGCACTTAAGACTTCCTTTTAAAGATAAAGAACTTGAAAGATTAAATGATGAGGTTATATCAGCCATAAATAAGCTTCATGTTATGTATTATAGACCTCATAGTTGGACACCAGTTTTTAGGATTGAGATGGCATCTTCTATTGGAACAAATAATTCTCGGATAGCAGTATTACTTCAAGGCCTTAAATATCAATCTGGTACACCCGGAATTATGGAACCATATCCTCTTTATATAGCAGATCGAATGGTAAAGCATCTTGGAAGGGCTATTCCTGCCTTCAGGCAGACAGCTACCAGACGAATGACAGAATTACATCAAGGTGATGTGGGAGAGATCTTTTTTAATATGCACGGTTATAGGACTGAAACCGGGAGGTAAGTTATGAGTGATGAAAGAATAAATATTGAGCAATTAATCAGCAGCGCTGAACGGATTGGTACAATAGGGTCCCCTTCTTCTACTAGTGAACTTTCTTTAGACATTCTTGGCACTGCAGTAGGCAAAAAATTAGTAGGAGAACTTGCACTCTTTAGATTTTTTCAAGATGGCAAACCCCATTATGCATTAGGCCAAATAACAGAAGTCCAACTAAAGAATATCTGGCTTGAAGACCCAACAATGAGATCTCTTGCAAGACAAAGAGGGCAGGTTAATCCTGTAAGTGGACAACAAGACACCCATCTTGGAGATATGACTGTAAGTGCGGTATTTAGTGACGACGGTAATAGATTTGAACCGAGTATTTTGGGGACTGTTCCAGCTACCGGAACCTCTATTCATTTAGCAACTGACGAAATATTAGACAGGTTGTTAGAGAGGTATAGGGATGAAATATTTTACTTGGGTCATGTCTATGGGTCAACACCAAAACTGCCTCTCTGGTTTAAACATTTTGGAAGAGGACCTCATGGAGCTGGCGAGGCTTATCACATTGGAATCTTTGGTAAAACTGGTTCTGGGAAATCCGTTCTGGCAAAGATGATTCTTTTAGCCTATGCAAGGCATCCTGATATGGCTATATTTGTGATAGACCCTCAAGGTGAGTTTTCAAAAGATGCAAGAGGGGAACTGAGGGCAGAAGGTTTTCCTCTAAATTTGTCGAATGTTCTTTTACAGTTAAACAAAGAAGTAGTAATCAAAAGTGTTAGGGATTTGGTTTTGGATAGATGGGATCTTTTTAGTGAAATTCTTTATGAATCCCCTTTCTTTGAACGTCTATCAATTCCAAAAGGCGAAAATAGAAGGATAGCTTCAGAAATTTTAGGAGAGAGATTGCAAAGAGCACAGATTACATTACAAAATTTATATCAACGTGAATCTTTTAATCGCGCATGGCGAATTCTTGGTGATGGAAATGTTCAGATGCAATTTTATAGAACCCAGCAATCCCGCGATAGATTCAACACAGTTTACCAAGAGGCAAATCAAGATGAATTCTTCAATAATTATTGGGGTCCAATAACTGAATTATTCAGAAGAAATCGTAGCGGAGCTATCGGTGTTGATAATCTCATTCAACAAACATTTGATCTTAATAGAACTCGTCGTCCTGTTGTAGTTATAGATTTATCCAGAGAAATGGCAGAAGGACTTTTTTGGAATGATACTATACAGGCCTTGGTTATAAAAAGATTATTAGATGGACTAACCTATTCGGCTGAAGGTGCTTATCGTGAAAATAGATTTTTAAATACTCTTGTGATATTAGATGAAGCCCATAGATTAGCCCCAAAGGAAAAAATTGAAAACGAAAAACAAGAAAGTGTTAGGATTTCACTTTTGGATGCAGTGAGAACTACAAGAAAATATGGACTCGGTTGGATGTTCATTAGCCAAACCCTCTCAAGTTTGCATAGAGAAATAATCGCACAGCTGAGAATCTTTTTCTTTGGATTCGGTCTAGCGTTAGGGACTGAATTTATGTCTTTAAAAGAACTTGTCGGGGGAGACCCTAACGCCCTTAAACTTTACCAATCATTTCGTGACCCTCATAGTGCTTTTGATATCGCATCCAGACAATATGCCTTTATGACTATAGGACCAGTTTCACCGCTTTCTTTTGCTGGGACCCCTCTTTTTTTAACAGTTTATAATACCCCTGAAGAATTTTTGAGAGCAAATCGACTATTAAGAGGCGGGAATTAAAAATGAATTGTGCAATGATAACCAGGCGGAGAAGGAATTTAATTCGTGTGAAGCACAGGTAGAGAAGATAAAATCTTTTATCAGAAGTCAGAAAGATTTAGAGATTTAAAAAATTTACAGTGATGCTGGTTATTCAGGAGCAAGTTTAGAAAGTCCTGCTTTACAGGAATTGTTTAAAGATATTACCGAAGGCAAAGTCAACTGTATCTTGACCTATAAAATGGACCTTTTAACTCGCTCACCAAAGGATTTTTATAACCTGATTGAATTTTTTGATAAATATGGCATCTCTTTTATCTCTGTCACAGAAAATTTTGACACATCCTCTCCATCTGGTAGATTAATGCGGAACATAATGCTTACTTTTGCCCAATTTGAGCGTGAACTTACTGTTGAAAGAACAAAAGATAAAATGCAACAGAGACGAGAAAAAGGTTTATGGAATGGTGGATTAGTTCCTTATGGTTATAAAAATGTAGATAAAAAATTAGAAATTGACGAGAGAGGGGCAGAGGAGTTAAGAAAATATTTCAGATTTTTCTTGAAACGCAATCTCTTGCTGAAACAAGAAGAAGAATAAATCAACTTGGTTATAAAAACGAAGAAGGAGAATATTTTTTGTAAGGGTTCAATCGATAATATTCTACGAAACTCAATTTATATCGGCAAAATTGAACACAAAGGTAAATAGGAGAAGCATCTACAAACAAAGATAGCAGAGATTGACGCTAAAATCAAAAAATTGATTTCTTTCTTATCAGAATCAGATGACCGCTTATTTCCCACAGTAAAAAAGGAATTATCAGGATTAGAGCAAGAGAAAAAGATATTAGAATATGATTTGGAAGGAGTGAGGTCATCAATTCAGAAAGAAATGAAAGAAAAATTTGAAACAAAAATTGTTTTAGAGAATTTAAGGAATTTTGTTCACCGACTAAAAGAAATTAAAGACGAAGAAAAACCTTACCTGTTTCAATATCTTATTAAAGACACAATTTACGGGAAAGATGAGATACAAATTAATTTGTTTTATCTGCCGAGTTTCAGAGCCAACCTGCCCGCACAAAGCCCGAGCGGACAAACTGCGCGGGCGACTGCTGGCGGTGAGAAAGCCACAACCTCTTTTGCTCCTTCCTATTTGGGTTTGAAAAATCGTACAGAATGGCTCCGGGGGCCGGATTCGAACCGACAACCTAGTGGTTAACAGCCACCCGCTCTACCGTTGAGCTACCCCGGAGCGTTTAACAAACATCCCAGTAACAATTTTTTCATTCTTCCAGCTTTACCAACAAGCCAATAAACAAAAGCAAATTTTAACGGTTAATCAGACTTCTGGCAATAAAAAGGGCTTTATTTTCTCTCAAAAGCACTTATTCCTCTAAATAATCTTTCAGGCGAGAACTGCGGTGAGGATGCTGAAGTTTTTTAATGGTCTTGGATTCTATCTGGCGAATTCTTTCTCGGGTCACTCCAAAGTACTTGCCCACTTCTTCCAGAGTGCGAGGAGTTCCATCTATCAAACCAAAGCGGTACTCAATAACTTTTCTTTCTCGCTCGCTCAAGTTTTCCAGAACCCGCTTCATATCTTCGCTTAAAAGATTGGTAGCGGCAGCTTCCAGCGGCGACATTACTGATTTATCTTCCACAAAATCGCCTAATTCACTGTCTTCTTCCTCTCCTATCGGAGTTTCCAGAGAAACCGGGTCCTGAGAAATTTTGAGAATTTCCCGGACCTTTTCCACGCTCATCCCCATTCTTTCCGCCACTTCTTCCGGTCTGGCTTCCCGACCCAGCTCCTGTAAAAGCTGGCTTTGAACCCGCAAAAGTTTGTTAATAGTCTCAACCATATGAACCGGAATTCTAATGGTTCTTGCCTGGTCAGCAATGGCTCGGGTTATAGCCTGCCTTATCCACCAGGTAGCGTAGGTGGAAAACTTGTATCCCTTGCGGTAATCAAACTTTTCAACTGCCCTGATTAACCCCAGGTTGCCCTCCTGTATCAAATCAAGAAAAAGCAGACCCCGACCGACATATTTCTTGGCGATTGAAACCACCAGCCTCAGGTTAGACTCGATCAACCTTTGCTTAGCTTTCAAACCTTCTACTTTTTCCTTCTCCAGCTTTTTTCTTTCTTCGGGAGTCCCGCTAAAGTTTCGCAAAGCTTTAGCCGCTTTCTTCCCGGCTTCAATTTTTTTAGCCAGATAAACCTCCTCCTCAGCAGTTAGAAGATTTACCCTACCGATTTCCTTTAAATACATCCTCACCGGGTCGCTGGGGGCACCCCGACTAACCCCAACCCGTTTTTTCTTCTTTATCTCTTTTTCCGGCTCGGCTTTAATTTCTTCAACTGAAATATCATCAGCTGGAGAGGCAGCTGAATCGATAGCTATACCCTGGCTCATTAAATAATTATAAATGGAGTCAATTTCTTCGGGAGAAAGAGAAACATCCTGAAAAGAGTCAGCAACTTCGTCAAGAGTCAGACGACCTTTCTCCTGGCCCTTCTCAACCAGGCTTTTCACTTTTTCCGTATTTTTAAGACTATCCCTTAAAGGTTCCAATTCTTCGTTAACGACTTGAATCGACTCTTCTTCCCCGGAAAAAACAGGTTGCTCAGAAGGCAAACCAGTTTCTTTTTCTGGTAAATTCTTTTTTTGAGAGCCGTTATCCTCAGATTTTATTCTTCTCAAAAAACCTCCTCAAAAAAATAACTTTCAGGACTAATCAGTTTAAATTTCTCCGAAGACGCTCGAGCTGAACAATTTCCTTAAATATTATATCATACTGCTCGGAATCTTCTATCGGATCAAGCTTTTCCAGCTCCTTTTTAAGCCTCCTCACTTCCTCTTGAATGAAAAATGTTTTAATCTCTTTTAGCAAGGTCTCCGCGTAGCTTACTATATTTATATCGTCATAAATTTCTTCCAGCATTAGTCGCGAAACTTTCTTTCCAAGATCTCCGTCTAAGTTGTTAATTTCCACAGTCAAGCTGGATTTTTCTTTGTTAAACCGGGAAAGGAAAAGAAAGACCTCGCGATTTTCTGGATGATAGAAAAAATCTTCCCGGAGCTCTTCCAGAAGAAAATCCTGGACTTCTTTTCTTCTTAAAAGCAGTTTTAAGATCTCCTTTTCTCTCTGATACTGCGCCTTGAAACGGGAATTGAGACCAACTTGAGGGGGAGCGGAAGTTGATTTAATGCTTGTCCCCGCTTTCCTCTTGTTTCCAAATCTGGAACTGTACCCGGTTTGACGGGAAAACTCGAACCTTAAGGTTTCTTCAGGCACACCCATTTCCTCTGCCAGATACTTCAAGTAAGTCTCCTGGGCCACTAGACTGGGCAAAGCCGCCAGCACTTCTATCGCTTCTCGAACTGCCCGGGTTTTTCCTTCAGCCGTTGAGAGGTTGGCTTCTTTTAATCTGTTGTCCAGACAGAACTTAGCCAGAGGAACCCGATTGGCAAAGCACTCCTTAAGCTCGGCTTCGCTTTTTTCTTTTGCCAGATCAGCGGGGTCATAACCTTCAGGCAAAAGGTTTACTTCAACACTTGCCCGCGTCTCCTTTATAAGCTCAAGCCCTCTCTCAGCCGCTGTTTTTCCGGCTGAGTCAGCATCAAAGGCAAGAACTACCCGATCGGTCAAACGAGAAAGCGTCCTCAAATGTTCAACGGTAAAAGCCGTTCCCAGGGTTGCCACCGAATTTTTTACTTCTTTCTGGTAAAGAGCCATCACATCCGTGTAGCCTTCAACCACAATAGCCTCGCCCTCCCTGACAATTTCTGATTTCGCCAGATTTAAACCATATAAAAGATTGCTCTTATGAAAAATTGGAGTGTCGGCAGTGTTAAGATACTTGGGCTCAACCTTTGAGTTTGGCAAGATCCGGCCCCCGAAAGCGACAATTCGACCCCTGAGGTCAAAAATAGGAAAAATAATCCTTTCTCGAAAGCGATCGGTTAAACCTTGCTCGCTCCCTATTGAAAGACCAGCTTTTAAAAGTTCCTCGCTGTTAAAACCTTTTTTCAAAAGATAGGTTGAAAGGCTGTTGCGAGAAGAGGGAGCCAGACCAACCCGAAATAAACGAAGAGTTTCTTCAGTAAAGCCGCGTCGAAAAAGGTAGCCCAGAGCAACTTTTCCTGTCTTATCGTTCCAGAGGTAATTTTCAAAGAAACTGGCGGCTTCTTGATTGGCCTGGTATAGCCTTTCTTTAAGTGAGGCTTCGCGGTCTGCTTTTTGAAACTTTAGAGTATAACCAACACGGTCGGCCAGAAGCTTGAGAGCCTCAGGAAAATCCAGCTTCTCCATTTTCATCACAAAGGTGACCACGTTGCCCCCTTCACCACAACCGAAACAGTGAAAAAGCTGTTTGGCCGGGTCAACATAGAAAGAGGGTGTTTTTTCGCTATGGAAGGGGCAAAGACCTTTGTAAGAGCGGCCTGAGCGTTGAAGCTTTACATAATCGGAAACAACCTCCAGCAAATCGTTGCGCTCAATAACTTCACTGATGTCTTCTTCCCGAAATGGCATAAAGTTATTTTACCACCAGCCTGTAATCAAAAGACCCTTCTTTTTAATAACTGAAAAACTCTCCCGGGGTAATGGTTGCCTCTTAAGGTAATTTATGGTAACCTATCCTCTCGTTTGGAAAGGCAAAAAAGATGGCAAAAATTTGTGAGATTTGCGGAAAAAAACCAATGACCGGAAGGCAAATAAGCCACTCGCATCGGGTGAGCCCCAAAAGGTCACTCCCTAACATTAAGAAGGTGCGAGCGGAAATTAACGGTTCTGTAAAAAACGTTAATGTTTGCGCCAAATGCCTTAAAAGCGGTGCAGTTAAAAGAGTAGTTTAAACTCCTGATATTCAGGCAAAAATCTAATCCCTCGCGAAAAATTCAATCCCTCCAAACTTTAGCCTTCCAGAACTTTAACCTTCCAGAGAACAGCATTATTTTTTATCTCAAGGGCAACTAGACCCCGATTTTTCGCCCAAACCAGATAGGAAAGAATCGTTTGACGCGCCAGATAATAGGAAGGTAGATTGTCCAGGCTTTTGTTGTACTTTTGAGCAAGAAGGGCAAGTATCTCATCGGCAGAAAACGAACCCTCCCTTAAAAGCTCCAGAATTTCTCGGCCAGTTTCTTCAATCCTTCTTAAATTCTCTTCAATTACTTTTCGGGGATTTTCCAGCTTCCCTGAATGGGAAATAACGACTCCTTTAAGGTCCCGGTTGAGAAGTTTTTTTAAAGTGTTTTCGGCCGCTTCCAAATCGGCAAAGTAAACCAAAAAATGTTTTTCCCAGACTTCAGGAGAAAAAACTGCGTCCGCCAGGAAAGCGCACTCTTCAAACTCTACTCCCAACTGAAAAAGAGAGTGCCCGCTCAAGTCAATAAGGTTTAAACTGCTTCCTTCAATTTCCAGAGGACCAGCTTTTACCGGCCGGTCAACCCGCGAAGGCGAAGGATACAAAAAACCCACTTTAAGCTCTTCAGGTGGCACACCTCCAAAAAGATAGAAGGGCTCCCAGATTGGATAATTCATCACGCCGGCCTCACCAGCCGGAGCTAAAACTTCAACCCGATAGCGGGAAAGAAAATAGTCGTTTCCGCCGTAGTGGTCGGCGTGAGAATGAGTGTTAAATAACCGGTTAACAACCAGACCTTCCTTTTTAATGGCTCGATCGATCTTTCTTGCGCTGTCTTTGTTGAGCCCGCTGTCAATTAAAAAAGCTCGGTTCTTATCTAACCTGATAACTCCAACCGTGGTTGGTCCCTCGATATAGCCAAAATTATTAGTGAGCCAGCAAACTTCACTCATAATTTA
>DAIRCJ010000062.1:0-7919 GCA_036796755.1 Candidatus Geothermocultoraceae bacterium
CCGGAAACCAAAGTGGAAAACTCAGTTCGCCTGGCTAAAAGGTTAGCTGCCCGAATTAAACAGCTCAGATACGGAAACTTAAGTTTAACCTTGAGCATTGGCCTGGCCTCCTACCCCAAGCACGGGAAAAGCGCCGTTGAATTAATAGAGCAAGCTGACCTGGCTCTCTATTCGGTTAAACGACAGGGTAAAAACGACATGATGGTTGCTCGCACTCCAGGTTAAAGCAAGGCGGAAAGCCGAGACTCCTCCAGAATCCCAACTTCCCACCGGCCGCAACGGCTTCCCCAGCAAGCCAGAGTCTTATCTTCTAACTTTATCTCGGCTACTTCACAGTTGTTAGCACAGCCGTCGCAGAAAAAGCTCTCGCTCTGGTAAGAAAGGTCAGCAACTTCAAACCCTTTGAAAGAAGTTGGTTGGTTTGTTCTTTGAGCATAGGTCCGGGCAAGCAAAGCAACACCGATTGCTCCCATAACATTAAAATAAGGCGGGACTATCACTGGAAAGCCCAGGGCTTCCTCAAAAGCCCTTCTAATTCCCAGATTAGCTGCCACTCCTCCTTGAAAAACCACGGGTGGTTTGGGCTCTTTCCCTTTCAAAAGATTGTTTAAATAGTTACGGACCAGAGCCTGACAGAGCCCGTAAACAATTTCTGGTAAGGGGTAGCCGGTTTGCTGCTTATGGATCATATCGGACTCGGCAAAAACCGTACAGCGGCCGGCAATTTGAACTCCCTTTCTGGCTTTCAAAGCTAACTCACCAAACCTTTCTATGGGCAATCCCAGGCGGACTGCCTGGTGATCAAGGAAAGAACCAGTTCCTGCCGCACAAATAGTATTCATAGCAAAATCCACTACTACCCCATTTTTCAAAAAAGTAACTTTGGAGTCCTGTCCCCCAATTTCAAAAATTGTTTTTACCTCGGGCTCAAATCTTAAGGCGGCTAGAGCGTGGCTGGTTATTTCGTTCTTAACTATATCGGCTCCGACTACCGCAGCCGTCAGAAAGCGAGCGCTTCCAGTGGAGCCTACTCCTTTGACCACTAGATTTTCCGGCAAACGGGCAGCCAGAGACCTTAAGCCTTCTTGAATGGCTTTTATTGGCTGACCCTGGGTTCGAAGGTATTCAAAATCAATTACCTCGCCCTCCCCATCAATCAAAACCAGGTTGGTGCTGACTGAACCAACATCAACGCCAAGAAAAGCTTCCATTTTCACCTCCTTTTAAAACCATGAATATCTAACTTTTCTTCTATTTCCTTTGAAAGCCAGTTGACCGCAGTCGAGCGCGGTTTAATTCCCTTGTTTTTCCTCCAGGCCAGCAAATCGAGAAAAGCCTCAACCCGGGTTAAAAAACCGGTTTTTTCCGTATGTTCATCAATAACCAGGGAAAGAATGGGCATATCAAGTTCGTTCTGGATTTTAAGAAAGGTGCTTTTAGCTACCAGCTCGGGCATACAGGTAAATGGAGTAAGGTGGATTATTCCATCAAATTCCTTTCTGGTCATTGCCACCACATGACCAACTGTCGCTCGACCCTCTCCACCAACGAAATGGGAAAGGTAAGGAAAGGCTGCCCGGGCTATTTCTTCATTGGAAATTCCCAGAACCGGGTTTTTACTGCTGGGGCCAATCCAGTCGGTAACATAAACCCCTCTTTCCACATAAACCCCTTTCTGGTTTAAAAATTTTTCTATCTCAAAGTTAACGAAAGGTTCCAGAACCAAATAAAACTCACCAATCAAGCCCACTCTTAAACCTGCTCTTTTCCCCTTTTTCTCTCTCTCGAGCTCTCTTAAGCCTTTTTCCCTAACCCTTCTTATCTCCTCCTCAGTTCTAGCTTGGCTTAAATCTTTAAAAATTTGAGCCAGTTTTTTGTCGGTTTCTCCTTTTCTTTTTTCCAGGGGACGGACTTCGAGAGCTTTTTTTTCCAGCAGGTCGTAGCTTTGAGCTTTAAAGAAAGAGATTTTTATCTCACGCGTAACTTTGAGGAGTCCAAGAGAAGGGCAAAGCTTCCGCAAGGCCCGATAAAAAAGTAAAGGGTGAGCCAGAGGAGGTTCAATTATAACCATTTCAAAATGATAACCCAGAGATTCTAAAATTCGCCGCTGGGTTTCGGCGTAGTAACCAAAACGACAAGGGCCAATGCCGCCAACCATTACCAGAGTGTCTGCTCCCGCCTCTAAAGCTTCAATGAAGTTGCCCAGGGTTACTTTAAAAGGGAAACAAGCAAACTCCGGAGCATATCTTGTTCCCAGAACCACTGTTTTACGGCTGGTAGGAGGAGGGGGAAAGTAGTTTATTTCCAGCCTTTCAAACAAATCAGTCAAAAAATACTTAACATTTCCCATATGGGGAGTGCTAACCCGCATTTAACTTCCTCCAGGCAAGCATATCAAGAAAGGCTTCCAGACGAGTTAAAAAACCAGCCTCGGATGTATGCTCATCAAAAACCAGGTTTAAGAGAGGAGTCTCCTCGTGCTTTGCTACCTCCGTTTCCAGCAAAACCTGGCTTAAAGAATCCGGCCCGCAGCCAAAAGAATTGACCAGAATTAAACCGTCAACCAGTTTATTTTTCGCCCAGAAAAGGGCTGAGCCAACCAGCTCCTTCTCAAAGCTCCAGAAAAGGGGTTTTGGCAGTCCCTTTAAAGCCTCTCTTATCTGCCAAGTTTTCACCTCTTCGGAAAGAAAAACTTCAACTCCTCTCTCTCTAAGTTTCTTGGTTAAAAAATGAGACACATAGGAATCGTTTAAAATGTACGAATGGCCAACCAGTCCAATCCTCAACTCTTTCCGGGACTGATAGTTGTTTCTTCTTTTCTCTTTCTCTGCTTTTCTCTGGGCTAATAAAGCTTTCCAGTAAGCTTTTTGCAAGCGCCAGGAACTTAACTCCCCCAACTTTTTTCCCACTTCAAACCAGTCTTTCCGGGTTTCCTTTTTTCTATCTTCATCTTGAAGAGGAGAAAGGAGAGATAGAGAAGGTGGGAGTAAAGATCTCACCACATCGGGTAATCCCAGTAATTTTGGACAGGAGTAACCCCTTCTTTCCGGTTTGACCACCCGGGGAACCAGAACATAATCAACCCGGGAAATTAGGCTCTCAACATGCCCCAGAAAAACCTTGACCGGAAGGCAAACATCGCTTTCGGCCAGCTCCAAACCTCGCTCTAAAATTCGTTTACTGGTAGGTGGAGAGAGTATAACCCGAGCCCGGCAGGCTTCCAGAAAAGACTTCCAGAAAGGGAAATAGTAGTAATAAAGCAGTGCTTGCGGAACACCAACTGTAACCATTTCCCCTAACCCTTTCGCTGCCGTTAAAGAGACAGCTTTTTTCTTAGAAATTAAATATAATTAATTCTCAATGAATAAACAAGTTTTCTCTCGATTAATTTTATTCCTTCTTTCTCTTTCCCTCCTTGGTTTAGCTATTTTTTTCTCCTTCCAGCCCGCCCGACTCAAAGAAGAAAAGACCTTCTTTGGGCTTGGCACTTACATTAAGATAACCCTTTATCCAGCCCAAAAAGTAAACTCTTCTTTGGTATTTAACCGCTCCCAAAAAATTATTAAAAGCCTTGAAAACCAAACTAACTTTTTTTCCTCCTCTTCTGAACTCTCAAAACTCAATCAAGAAAAAAATAAAAACTGCTCATCTGAGCTTGCCTTCCTTATCAACCAGTCAAAGTTAGCAGCCCGAAAAACAGAGGGCTTTTTTGATCCGACCATTGGTCCTTTAACCACTCTCTGGGCCGGCTTCATTAGCGGAGAAAGAGGAAAACCACCTTCAGCCAGAGAAATAAAAGAGGCCAGAGAAAGAGTAAGCTATGAAAAAATCAAAGTTGAAGGTCGCCAGGTTACTCTAGGAAAAGAGCAAGAAATTGATTTAAGCGGGATTAACAAGGGTTTTGCTGTTGATAAGTTGAGCGAGTACTTAAAAAAACTACCTTTAAGAGGATTTGTAATTGATATGACCAGCTCCATAATGGTCTGGGGAGAAAAGCCCGGGCAGAAAAGCTTCCTGGTGGCTTTAAGAAATCCACGTCCTACTCCCCAAAGAGAATACCTGGCTTTAATTCCGCTTTTTTCCGGCGAATACCTGAGCACTTCCGCCGATAACCAGCAATTCAGATTTTATAAAGTAAAAAGGAAAGGAAGGGTTTTTTTAAAACGCTATCACCATTTAATCTCCCCCAAAGACGGCTACCCGGCTAGCGACTTCCAGAGCGTTACGGTTATCACCAGGTCGGGAGCGGCTTTAACTGATGCCCTTTCAACCGCTATTTTTGTGATGAAGGAAAGAGAAGCAGTCAGCTTTGTCCAAAAAAATAAGCTCAAAGCTATCCTGGTGGACAAAAGGGGCAGGGTCAAAGTTTACCACCTGAGCGAGCGAAAGATTAAGCTTTTTTAGGCAATTTGTTCGGCTTTGTCCCCCAGAACCGGGACCTTATACCACTCGCCTTTTAAAGAAGCAACCATTAAGCGAATCCAGAGGTAAAGATTGGCAAAAAACCAGGCTATCAAAGCCAGCAAACACAAGATGGAAATCAAACGAAAAACCAGGCTTTTCTGACCAAGAATGCCCATTGTCAGGAAACCCACCAAAAGACAAACCAGAACTATCCAGAAAATAGCGTTCCAGAGAAGAGACTGGAGAGCATGAAAGCGCAGATAGCGATCTTCTTTTTCCGTTAGGAAAATAATCAGCCCTCCTAACCAGCCAAGAAGGTAAGCCAGAAAAGCTTTACTGGCGTTAAATTCCTTTTGCTCCCCGTAATGTTTGGTTTCTATCGTTACCCGACCCTCATCCTCGCTCATCTCAATCCCTCCTATCTGATTACTTTTCAGATATAGTATAGCGAATTTTTTCTCAAAGTGCCAAAAACTTTTAATTTTAAAGGTAAATATCAAGTTGAAAAGGTAAAGGCGCCGTTTTTCCAGTCAAAAACAACTTTTCCTTCTTTTAGCTCTCCTTTTATCAGAGCTTTAGCTAAATTATTAACCAGCTCGCGCTGGATAACTCTTTTTAAGGGACGGGCACCAAAAGTGGGATCAAAACCGGCTTCAGCCAGCTTTTCCCGCGCTTTTCTGGTAACTTCCAGTTCAATTCCTTTCTCTTTCAGGGTTTCTCTCAAGCGATTAAGCTGGATGTCAACGATTTTTAGCAGGTCCTCGCGGGTAAGAGGATTAAAAACTACTATTTCGTCTAAGCGATTGAGAAACTCAGGCCGGAAAGTAAGTTTTAAAAGCTCGTCTATTTTTTCTTTAAGTTTTTGCCGCTCTTCCCGGCCGTAATCGTAAATCAATTCGCTTCCCAGATTGGAAGTCATAATTATCACCGTGTTTTTGAAATCAACTGTTCGACCGTGACCATCGGTTAAGCGTCCTTCATCAAGAACCTGAAGTAAAAGATTGAAAACTTCAGGATGAGCTTTCTCGATCTCATCAAGCAAAATTACAGTGTATGGGCGACGGCGAACGGCTTCGGTAAGCTGACCACCTTCCTCATAGCCCACATAACCTGGCGGAGCGCCTATTAACCGGGCAACAGTGTGTTTTTCCATATATTCCGACATATCAATTCGAACCATAGCCTTCTCGTCATCGAAGAGGAACTCAGCCAGAGCTTTAGCCAGTTCGGTTTTGCCCACTCCGGTTGGTCCAAGAAAAAGGAAAGAGCCAACAGGTCGGTTGGGCTCGGCTAAACCGGCTCGCCCCCGGCGAATGGCATCGGAAACCAGGCGAATAGCCTCGTCCTGCCCCACCACTCGCTCTTTTAACCGCTCTTCCATATGAACCAGTTTCTCGCTTTCTGCTTCCATTAAGCGGGTCAGGGGTATGCCGGTCCACTTAGAAACTATTTCTAAAACATCTTGTTCGTCAACTTCTTCCTTAAGCATTCTACCGGCTTTTTGAATCTCAGCCAGCTTCTTCTCCTCTTCTTTTAACTTCTTTTCCAGCTCCAGCAACTCGCCGTAACGCAGGCGAGCCACCCTTTCGAAATCTCCCTCTCTTTCTGCTTTTTCTTCTTCTCTCTTTTTCTCTTCAATAGTCTCTTTGAGCGAGCGGATTCGCATAATCACTTCCTTTTCTCTTTGCCATCTCTCTTCCAGCTTTTCCAGCTCAGCTCTTATTCTCTCCTTTTCTTTTTCCAGCTTTTCCAGACGTTCTTTTGATTTGGGATCTTTTTCTTTCCTTAAGGCTGTTGCTTCAATTTCCAGCTGGTTTTGTTTTCTTTTAAGTTCGTCAATTTCAGTGGGAAGGCTATCAATTTCCATTCGCAAGCGGGAGGCAGCCTCATCAATTAAATCAATAGCTTTATCAGGCAAAAAGCGGTCGCTTATATAGCGATTTGAATAAACAGCGGCGGCAACTAAAGCCGGGTCGGTAATTTTTACCCCGTGGTGGACTTCATAACGCTCTTTTAAGCCCCGCAAAATGGCAATAGTATCCTCAACTGAAGGCTCACGAACTATAATCGGTTGGAACCTCCGCTCCAAGGCCGCATCTTTCTCAATATGTTTTCGATACTCATCCAGAGTTGTTGCTCCCACTACTCGCAGCTCCCCCCGGGCTAAAAGGGGCTTAAACATATTAGCAGCATCAACTGCTCCTTCAGCCGCACCGGCTCCGACTAAAGTATGAAGCTCATCAATGAACAAAATTATTTCCCCTTCAGCTTGCTGAATTTCTTTCAAAACAGCTTTAACTCTTTCCTCAAACTCTCCCCGATACTTGGTACCAGCTACCAGGGAACCGATATCTAGAGCTAAAACTCGCTTATTCTTCAACCCCTCAGGGACATCGCCAGCCACTATTCTCTGAGCCAGCCCTTCGGCAATAGCCGTTTTTCCCACCCCCGGCTCGCCAATTAAAACCGGGTTGTTCTTGGTTCGGCGGGAAAGAACCTGAATTACTCTTCTTATCTCTTCATCTCGGCCAATAACCGGATCCAGCTTACCCCGACGAGCCAGCTCGGTTAAGTCACGGGTAAATTTCTCTAAGGACTGGTACTTTTCTTCAGCATTCGGGTCGGTTACCCGGTGAGGACCTCTTATCTCAGCAATGATTTGAAGAAGTTTTTGATAGTCCAGTCCTTTTTTCTTCAGCCAGCGCGAAGGGAATCCATCGCGGCTCTGGGCTAAAGAAAGAAGCAAATGCTCAGTGCTTACATACTCGTCCTTGAGCTCGGAAGCAATTTGAAAGGAACGGTCAAGAACAGCCTGAAGCTCAGAAGAAAGGTACTGACCGGCTCCAGTGGAAACCTGAGGTCTTTTTTCTAATTCTTCCTCTACTTCCCGAGCTAACTGAGAAGAAGAAAGCTCCGCTCTTTTAAGAATTTCAGGAACAACTCCATCCTCGCTTTCCAGTAAAGCCAGAAGTAGGTGTTCAGGACTGATCTCATGATGGTTAAAACTTACCGCCTTTCGACGGGCTAAATCCAGTGCTTCCTGAGCTTTATAAGTAAACTTATCCAGCCTCACTACCAGACCTCCTTCTTAACAATACTTCTTTTAGTAAAAGGCATAATCTCCCGGGAAAAACTTCTTTTTACTGCCTCAATCTCTCTTTCCATCTCTCTTTTTAAACCTTCCATTAGCTTTTCCGTTTCCCGGAGTTCTCTCTCCAGCTCAACTAAACGTTCCCGCAACTCCAGAACCAGTTTCACCCCAGCTAAATTAACTCTTTCTTTCTGAGTTAAGGTTTGAATTAATCTCACTTTCTCCACATCTTCCACTGAGTAAAGCCGGGTGCCACCAGGAGTTCGGTAAGGCACCACCAGTTCCAGTCGCTCATACAGGCGAAGAGTTTGAGGATGAACCCCGGCTAAAGAAGCGGCTACGCTAATAGTATAAACACCCTTTTCTCTCATCTTTCAAACCTCATCCCTCAAATTTCCTTCGAGGATTAAAATTTAAAACTCCT
>DAIRCJ010000063.1:0-7676 GCA_036796755.1 Candidatus Geothermocultoraceae bacterium
TAGGAACCCGCACTATTTCTTTTTATGTTAATCCTTCAGAGATTCTTTCTTCTGCTCATTCTTCGATTGCTTGCACCGACTGCCATCCTGACTTCACTTATCAGGCTCACCCCTTTGAAAGCAAACCAGATTACCGGAAAACAGCAGGCCTTTCCTGTATTCGCTGTAAGGACCATCAGAAACAATATCAGGCTTATCTTCCCAGTCGCCATGCTGAACTGGCTTTGAGCAATGACCCAAAAGGCGGGGCCACTTGCGGGGATTGCCACGGCTCTCATAATATAAAGAGCTTAAAAAAGGACCGGGCTTACAAAGAAAAGTTTTTCTTCTCGGCTGAAGAAGTTTGCAGTAAAGAAGGCTGTCATCTGACCGAATACTACAACTACAATGACTATTATCATGGGCGGGCTTACAAAACTAAAGCTCCCGATTCTCCAGCTTGCTGGGATTGCCATGATTATCATACGATTCTTCCCAAAAAGGTGACTTCTTCTACCATTTCGGAACGCAATTTGCCTAAAACCTGTGCTCGCTGTCACCCGGACGCTTCTCCTTCCATAGTAAGTTACGCTCCCTTAATTCATCAGCCAACTAAGGGGCTTCCGGTTATTGGCGGACTCCAAAACTTTTTAGCTCGCCTTTCCCGGAAAGCTCCTGAGCCAATTTCTTCTGGCCTTAAAGGAGTAGGGGGTTTGGTGGAAAGAATTGTTCAATTTTTCTTTCCACCTTCGTTGCGGCCTAAAGGAAAATAAAGATGAAGAAGAAGAGGTTTTCTCTTCTTTTGTTTTTAACTTTTTCTTTTTTGTTGGCTAATCAAGGTTTGACCTTAGCTCGGGAAATTGTTTTTGATGTAGAGCCCATTTTTAAAGCGGGGGAGGTCACTTTAAGTGATTGTTATCCCTGCCATTTAAATCTTGACCGCAAAGTTAGCCGGGACCCTCGTTTCCTTCACTCAACCCATATTGAAAGGGGAACGGCTTGTTCAACCTGCCACCCTCATTTTCCTCATCGGGGTGATAAAACGGAAATGGTTTCCGCTGAAAGCTGCCTTGTTTGCCATTTTGTTTATGATAGGCAGGGAAATAAAACCATTAGCCACTGTAACCTTTGCCATTTTAAAGAAAAAGCTAACCGGAAACCGCCTGCCTCTCATTTAAGGCTTGCTGTCTCACCTTCGGTTTTCAGCCAATCTTATCTTGAGCCTTTGAGATTGAAGTTCAAAAAGATTTCGGAAATAGAGGTTTCTTTACCAATTACAATGGCTGATTGTTACCCCTGTCATATTAATCTTGATGCCACTCCCAGATCCAACCCGCGCTTTCTTCACCTAACTCATCTTGAGAGAGGAGCGGCTTGCAGTCAGTGTCATCAGGACTTCCCTCACCAGGGGGAAAAGACTAGAGCGATACCAGCTACGGGTTGCCTGAACTGCCACTTCACTTATACTCCTTACGGTAAGTTTATTTCCGGTTGTTCGCTTTGCCATCCAGCGGGCTATAGCAACAAACAGCCTCCCTACTCTCATCTCTTCAATCCGCCTCCCTTGTCTTTGAGTTCCCAGAAACCTCTTCCTTTGCCTGGGGCCGCCTTTTCTCCAGTTAAAGAAGAAAAAAAAATTAATTTATCGCTTAAAATAAACCTTTCCAATAAAGTGGCTTTGGCTGATTGTTTACCCTGTCATCGAGATATTGATAATCAAAAGCCCCCCGGGATAATTTTTTCTCACTGGCCTCACTTTAAGCAAGGTTTCTCTTGCTATGTCTGCCATCTGGAAAATCCTCATTCTGGAGGAGGAACAAAAAGGGTTTCAATGGGGATTTGCTCCAGTTGTCACGGCGTAAGACACGGGGAAAAGGGAAAGATCGCTTCCGAAAGATGCAGTCTTTGTCATAGTCAAACCTATCGTTATCAGAAACCCGATTATCACACCCCTTCCTTTAATAACAAACTTCATGGCCAGGTAGCTAAAGCTGATTTAGATACCTGTTCTTCCTGTCATCCTCAGTATACTTGTGAAAGCTGCCATTTAAGGAGAAAGGTAGTACCGCCTGACCATCAAGACCGTTTAAGGTGGAGGCAAAACCATGGGAAGGACAACTATGCCCTTTCTTCCTGCTACGCCTGTCATTCTCAAACCCGCTTTTGCAACCGATGCCATCATGTAGTAATGCCTCACCCGGTCGCCTGGCTCGGTCTTCATAAAAAAGAAGGTAAAAACTTTGGGTATATTTGTCGTAACTGCCATCGGGAAGAACTGAGTAAGTTAGAAAGCAGTTGCCAGGAGTGCCATCATTTAAAGGTGACCAAGGGTTTGCTGGATAAAAAAGGCTGCGTTAAATGTCACCCTCCTTTCAAAAAGAAATTAGCCGAGCTCTTTTATTCCCGGGGCTTAATGGTTCATCGGGCTCATTTTGATATGACCCAGACGGAACCTTTTGAATGCTTTGAATGCCATAATCGCACCTATCCTAAAGGACAGGGCTGTTTCAGCTTTGAACTTTGTAAGGAGTGTCATGGTAAAAGGCGGTTAGGAAAACTTGTTGCCCGTTATGAGGTGGATAATGGAGAGCTTTGTAGCCGCTGCCATGTGAGCGGCGCTATGACCAGAAGGCAGATTTTCGCTCCTTAATCCCCCTGACTCCCCTTATGCTTGGGGGGAGCAAAAAAAGAATCTTCTCTAACCCTTCTTTGGAAAGGGGAGAAACGAAAGAAAACCCTTCTATTCTCCTTTGTATAAAAGGGAATTGAAGTTGGCTTTGAAAAAGGGGAGACGAGGGAAGAAGGGCATAGAGAGGCTACTGAAACAAACAGGCCTAATTCTTTTTTCAAGAGTTTGAGAAGTCTTGTCTGCCTTTTTAAAAAAACTTTCTCCGCTTTTGTGTTCTTTCCTCAAAAAAATAAAATCTTTCTGAAATAAGCAACGCCTTAGGCATAGTCGCTTCTCTTTGTTGCAAATTAAACAAAATAAAGTTAAGCTTTTTTAAAAATTTCCAGAGGAGTGGCGTTTGCAGTTTTTAGAAAACGAAGCCAATTTAAACAAGTTGATAAAGTTAGTGGTGGTTATTATCGTCACCGTAGCCATTGCCTTTGCCGGGGTTTATTTTTTTTATCTTTACCAGTTAAAAGAATCTTCTCCAGTGAACCTGGGGATTAAGCAGCTGGAGGAAAGGGTAAGAAAGAATCCGCTGGATGTGACGGCCCGCTTTGACCTTGGTCGGGGCTATCTGGCTGCCGGGAGAACCAAGGAAGCCATTGCTCAGTTTAAAGAGGGATTAAAAATCGATGCCGAACACCAGGGCTGTTTGGTTTATCTGGGGCTGGCTTATTTAAAAGAAGGCAATCCCCAGGAAGCGCGCAAGTATTTCAAAAGAGAGATAAGACTTTATGAAAAAGCTGGCTTTGCTCTGGAAAACAAATGGCTGGAGGAAGCTTATTACCAGATGGCTTACATTTCCTGGAAAAACAAGGACAACAAGGAAGCTTTACGCTATATTAAAAAAGCTTTAGCTATTGGGCGTTCCAGCTCAGATAACTACTTTTTCTTGGGAAGAATTTATTACGACAGCAAAAATTATCAGGCGGCTATTACCGCCTTTCGCCAGGCCACTTTGCTTGACCCAAAGTATGCTGATGCCCACTATGGCCTGGCAAAATCACTGGAAAAGACAGACCATCCAGGTGAAGCTGTCTGGGAGTATCATCTGGCCTATCAAAACGCTCCAGGCTCAGAAAAAGCAGCCGGCGACCGCGATGAACTTCTAAAAAAACTTGAAGAGGCGGTCAAGAAAAAGCAGGACGGGAAGTCTTGTTTTGAGCTTGGAGTTGCTTACCTGGGGCTGGGAAGATATGAGGAGGCTTTAAAGCAGCTTTTGCTGGCAGTTAAGTTCAGCCCTAAAGATGCTCGGGCTTCCTATTTTGCTGCTATGGCTTATGAAGAGTTAGGCAAGACAAAAGAGGCAAAAAATTACTATAAAAAAGCGGCTAAGCTTAATTCCAAAGATGTTTTAGCCCTGGCGGCTTTAAAAAGAATGGAAATGGGGATGAGCCTTGAAGAGGCAGTAGCCAATGGTATAAGGATAAAGTAGTTTCATTGCTTGATAAGCGATTCGGTCAAGCTGAGAAGTTGCCGGCTAAAGGGGAGCTTAAAAAGAGTGAAAGATAAAGAAGGCAGAGAAAAAATTGAGGAAAAACACTTAAAATTTGAAAAGCTCCTCCAGGCGGAGCGAAGGAAAAAACGCAAACGCTTGATTCTGGTTGTCCTCCTTGTCTTACTCATTCTCCTTTTGAGCTACTTTTTTTATTTCCTTCGCCATCGAGAAGCTCCCCTTCCGACGGTGGAAATTGGCCGAAGAAAAGTTATAACCCCGCCGAACTTCCTTTTTTACTTTAATGGCACCCCGAGGACTAAGCCTTTAAATCGCCCCCAAGATGTCAAAGTCCATCCGGCGACTGGAAATGTTTACGTGACCGACCTTGGCAACCATCGGGTGGCGGTTTTTGATTCCCGCGGAAACTTCCTTTTTGATTTTAGAAAAGCCGGCAAAGAAAACCTTAAGTATCCTCATTACCTTGCCTTTGACCCCCAAGGAAGGGTCTGGGTTTCCGATAAAGGACCGCCGGAGAAACTTTATGTTTTTGAAGCTACCGGTAAGTTTGTCCGCGAGTTTTTGCCGGAGGGAAAGCGCTGGAAGTGGCAGCCAGAAGGATTGTTTTTTGATGAGAAAGGCTTACTTTATGTAACCGATATTCAGCTCAATCACCAGCTTTTGGTTTTTAACCCGGAAACTCAAAAGCTTTTGTTGAGGGTGGGAAAGGTAGGTCAGGCTTTACAGTCCCGAACTTTTCCTGGCTACTTCGCTTTTCCCAACTCAGTGGTAGTAGTAAAAGATAAGATTTTTGTAACCGATAGCAATAATCGCCGCCTTCAAATTTTTGACCGAAAAAGCGGCAAGTTTCTATTTTTAGTCTTAACGGGAGGAATCCCCCGGGGAATAGATGTTGGTTATAAAGGTCGTCTTCATATAGTTGATGCGATGGGGCACAATGTAATGGTTTACACTCAGAGCGGAAAGCCCCTTCTAACCTTTGGCGTTTTAGGGGCGGACTTAGGTCAGATGTTTCACCCCAATGGTATTGACTGCGACGGTCGGTATATTTATGTTGCCGATACCTGGAATCATCGAATTGATGTTTGGGCCTGGCCACCCGCTCCGCCACCCATTAAGCCCAGAGAGTATATTCCCTGCTTGCCGGTTCTACTTTTACCTTTACTCTTGCTTATCTGGTGGAGCTGGCGGAAGAAGTATGTAGCTAACGAGGACTTCCTTGCCCGGGTTATTGCTGATGGGCGCCTTAAGGCTTTACATGAAAAACTGAAGAAAGTTTATATCGCTCCAGATTTATATGAAAAGGTGAAAGATTACTATGAAAAGGACTTTCCAGCTGAACGGGTGCTCAAACCCGGTTCTTACAGCGAGAGCTTTGCCCGGAAGATAAAGGAAGTTTACGAAGTAACTGATGAGGTGGCGATAACTTTAGCCATTGCCCGACGGGGAGCGCGGCAGCCTTTGCTTTTAGTGGAAGAAGAAAAGGTGAGGCAAATCGCTGACAAACTTAACATTTATAATATGGACTACGAAGAGTTTCTGATAACTTTTGGGCTAGAAAAGCCGGATAAGTTTAAAGGTAAGGAATCGGAGAAAGAAGAATAAATTTTATTCTTCCTTCTTAAATCTCTCTTTCCCTTTTTTTAAAGGGGAGGATTTTCCTTTACTTTCTCCCACGGGCATAAGGGGAGCAGAGAGGATTTTGAAAGCTCTCTTATTTTCGCAGGGTTCGTTAAATTAAAAGGGGAAGAAAAGAATTCCCTTCCCAGGTATAAGGGGGTCAGGGGGAATTTGAAAGAAAAATTGGAAATAAGAATTTATTTCAGCAGTTCAGGGTGGGGAGAGAGTCTGGCTCCTTGAGAACTTCTTGAGGAATTTAAAAAACCTCTTAAAAACTTGACAAAAAGTTTTTTTAAGGATATAAAGAAATTTGTTTTTTTAAGGGTGAGAAGGGAAAAAAATTTTTAAAAAAATTTTCAAAAGGGTATTGACAACTTATTTGAGCTTTGTTAGGCTTAAATAAGTAGCAATTGATACAAAGGGAAAGAGCCTGATAAGTTAAGTTTTTGGGCGATAAGTAACATTGATTACAAGGAGGTGATGAGAGAAAAAGAAAAGTTTGTTTGATTTTTAACTCTTTTTGAAAGGGGGGAAAGAAGTGCGAATTACCCGAAGGCAATTTATTAAGGTATTGAGTGCCACGGCAGCGGCAATGGGGTTGGGACAGGCCGAAATTGAAAAGATGGCTGAAGTCCTGGCTAAACCTTCAACTTTGGGCACTTTACCCGTCCTCTGGATTCAAAATCAGGTTTGCGGTGGTTGTATTACGGCTTTTGCTGGGGTCTTCGCTGGGGAAGTTGACTATACCGACCTTAACGGCGATAACTTTTACGACACCACTGGCTTAGTTCAAGCTAAAGCTCTTAACGCACCGGGTTATACAGCAGGAAGCAACGCTTCAAGCTCGACCGTTGATGATGTCTTGCTGGATGTAATTGACCTTAAGTTTATGAATGTGATTATGGGTCCGGCTGGAGAGCTGGCTGCTTCCATTTTAAAGTACTATCGGGATACGGCTACGGCCGGTAGTTTTGTGGTTATTCTTGATGGTACTATCCCTAGCGACGATGAGTATTGTGGTTTAGGTTACATTGCCAGTCCCGAAGACGAGATTTCTTCACCTTCCGATGTTTCCGCTATTGCTCAAAAAGCGGCTCTGGTAATTGCTTACGGAACCTGTGCTTCCTTTGGTGGGATCCCGTCTGGGATGAACCGAAAGTATGATGCGGCTAATGGTCGCTACGAAGGTGGCACAACCACCAGCCAGGCTTTTGCTGGTCCGGTTCCGGAAAGCTGGGCTCAGAATAGCAACAATCTTTTAGGGAAGGTTATCCGCATTCCGGTTTGCCCCGGACACCCTGAAGCTCTCTTGCTCACGGTGGTGGACGCTCTGGAAACTCTGGGCTCTGCCTATGGTGGTCGTTTGCCGAGCGGCTCGCCTTATAAACCGACTTTAACTGAGCTGGTGGAAAACTTTGATTCTCAAGGTCGCCCCAAGAAAGCTTTGGTTCTCTCCAAGATTTTAGGAACGAGTGTCTGGCTTTATGGGCAGCCAATTCATAATTCCTGTCCGAGGCTCTCTAAGTATGCCGCTGGTGTTTACGATCGTTATTTTGGCGATACCCGGCAAGGCTGCTTAGAAAAGCTGGGCTGCCAGGGACCCTCGGTTTACACTCCTTGTGTCAGTCTGGGCTGGAACCGGGAAATTTCCGGAACTTCTTTAACTACCTGTGTGGCTCAGGGTGCTCCCTGCGTTGGTTGCGGAGCTCCTGGCTTCCCGGATACTACTTTGGGATTAAACTATAAATAGAAAGGAGGGATGTAAGTGGCAACTTATCATCTTGACCCGGTAAACAGAATCGAAGGCCATCTGGGAGTGGAGTTGACAGTTAATGATGGTACTTCGGCGGTTACTGATGTGAAAGTTAAGTCAATGATGTACCGCGGTTTTGAAAACATTCTTTACAAGCGGCCTCAGAAAGAGGCCATCACTATTGTTCAGCGAATATG
>DAIRCJ010000064.1:0-7484 GCA_036796755.1 Candidatus Geothermocultoraceae bacterium
TCTTGAGGATTTAAAATTATTGAGCGGCTGGCTTTTTTGATAACTAAATCCGGAGACTTTGATTGAATTTTTAAGGTCGCCTTAAGGGGAACTCCAGAGTTATTGCTTATGTTGATAGGGATTTTGCCTGATTGGCTGGAGAGGGTTACTTTTTGCTCGGAAATGTTCACCTTGCCCCAGAGTTTTTCAAAGTAGAAGTCGATTTTCTCAGCAAAAGACTTTACCTGTTCTTCTTGAGCGCTTTCCTGACTGATTAATCCTTCCAGAACAAAAAAAAGTTTTTCTATTTCCTTTCTTTTCTTGTTTTCCTGAAAGGTTGTTTCCAGATAAACAGCGGTTTCTTCCCGTTGTTTCTCGATTTTTTTAAGCAGTCCAGCCAGTTTGCTGTTTGGGGGGCTGGCCAGGGCAAAGTCGGTCTCGGCTTCGGCAAGGTAAGTGACATCGGAAAGTTTTTCCAGCTTTATCCAGGGAGCTTTCTTGATTGAATACAAGAGGGACTCAAATATAGCTAATCTCTGGGGGGGAATCTCAATGGTTACCAGTTTCTCAACTGGATTGTTTAAAAGATAAACTTCAGCCAGCTGGGCTAAAATATCTTGAACGATAAGGTGAGGTTCTTTTTTTTGTTTCAAGAAGTTTTCAAAGCTATGGTAGACGGGGATAACTGTGATTTTATTAAAGGCCAAAGGGGGAACATAAAGAGGGTTAGTGGTAGTGTCGGAAGTTATTAAGTCTCGGGAAACTAAGACATAGTTTGAGGTTTGAGCTAAGCTCGGGATAATTTTTAAAGAAATATCAAGGTTGGGCGGTCTTAATCCGGCCGGCGGATAAGCAGTTTTCAGTCCTTTCTGGATAGTTTCTTTACCTGCTTCTATTTGTCTTTCTATGTCCTCTGCCCAGTCAACTTCTCCCAAGGCTGGAAGAACGGGAAGGCCGTAAGGCATAGCCAGAAACTCAATTTGCTCTTGACTTCCCAATTTCTGGTAGAGCTGCCAGGTTTTTTGAGCATTTAGAGCTTCCTTAGAAGAAGATAAGATATCAAGTGTTTCCGCGCCTTCTTGAAGTTTGTAGCCATCCTGAATGTCTTTTATTTGCTCTATCAGGACTGGCGAAAGATAAAAGTTTAGCTTAAGGTCGGGATGTTTCAGGAGAAAATCGGCAAAACCATAGATAAAACCAGGAGCTGAGGGATTGGTGTCTAAATCTTTTTGAATCAGTTCATCTCGGTAAATTCCGTCGGCGTTGTGACGCACTCCTTCTGAAAAACCAGAGGTTATAGCCAGACGAAGGGGATACCCGGTTTTGCTAATTATTATAAGGTTAGAGTTAATTTCGGCTGTTTTTTCTCCTCGCACAAAGACACTTACCTTGATAGGATAAACTCCCTCAGCAATCTTCAGATTTCTGGCTGTTTCCGTTACTTCATACTGGGTTAAACCGGTTTTTAGCTTGCTTTCCCAGAATCTTTTCTGGTAAATTTTTCTATTTTTTTTGTCCGTTATTTCTATCACTGTCAAGGCTGATGGTTTCTGGGTTGAGCGGTTGTTTATCTGGATGACAGCCTGGAAGTTTTCGGTTATGCTATAAAAGGGTTTTCCAAAAAAAAAGCTTACAGAGGGCTTTGGGTTTGAAGGAGGTGCCGCCAGCAACTGGTTAATAGAAAAGAAAAAAAGGGTTAAAATGATAATTAAAGCAAAAAACAGGAGTTTGCTTTTTAGTCTTGACATAGAAAAAATCTTATCATTTTCTTTTGATTTTAGGAAAGTGTGGTGGTATTGATGAATAGTCGGGAAAAAATTGATATTCCGGATGTTTTACCCTTAATCCCCTTGCGGGATATGGTTGTTTTTCCCAACTTGGTTGTACCTCTGTTTATTGGGCGGCCTAAGTCTTTAAGAGCTTTAGAAGAAGCGATGAAGTTGAGTCACTATGTAGGGCTGGTAGCTCAAAAAGAAGGGGAGATAGAAGACCCGGGGCCGGAAGACCTCTACGATTTTGGTTGTGTAGCCTTGATAATGCAAGAACTCAAACTCCCGGAAGGTTCAGCTAAAGCACTGGTAGAAGGGGTTAAGCGTTTTAGAGTCCTTGATATCTTGCAAACCGAGCCTTTTATTTCTGTCCGAATTGACCTGGTGACGGATATTACCATCAAAAATCGGAAAGCCGAGGCTCTAATGAAGAGCGTTATTAATCAGTTTGAAAGAACCACTCAGCTGGGAAAACCGGTGCCTCGAGAAGTTCTCCTGGCGGCTACAAACATTGATGACCCCGGTCGATTAGCCGACTTTTTAGCCTTTCACTTAAACTTAAAGACCAGCGAGAGACAGGAAATTTTACAAGCGGTAAACACAACCGAAAGGCTGGAAAAGGTGAGTTTTTACCTGGGCCGGGAAATAGAAGTCCTGGAGATTGGGAGTAAAATTCAGTCTCGCGTTCGGGAACAAATGGACAAGGCTCAAAGAGAGTACTACTTAAGGGAGCAACTTAAGGCAATTCAAAAAGAGCTGGGGATGGTTGACGAGCAGGAGGCAGAAATAGAAGAACTGAGGAAAAAGATAAAAGAGGCCAAAATGCCGGAAGAAGTGGAAGCTAAAGCTTTAAAAGAGCTTGACCGCTTTTCTAAGATGCCGCCGAACTCGGCTGAAGTGTCAGTAGTTCGCACTTATCTTGACTGGCTCATCAATCTTCCTTGGAGTGTGAGAACCAGAGAAAAGTTAGACCTTAAGAAAGCGGCTAAAATTCTTGATCAGGACCATTATGGGCTGGAAAAAGTGAAGCAAAGAGTGCTGGAATATCTGGCTGTTCACAAACTTACCAGGGGGAAGGTAAAAGGCTCAATCCTTTGTTTTGTTGGTCCCCCTGGAACCGGAAAAACTTCTATAGGAAAATCAATTGCTCGTTCTTTGGGGAGAAAGTTTGTTCGTCTCTCATTAGGCGGCATCAGGGATGAAGCAGAAATACGCGGTCACCGACGCACTTATGTTGGTGCTTTGCCCGGCAGAATAATTCAGGCCATCTCCCAGGTCAAGAGCAAAAATCCGGTTTTTATGCTGGATGAAATTGACAAAATCGGGATTGACTTTCGGGGTGACCCTTCCTCGGCTTTACTTGAGGTTCTGGACCCGGAACAAAACTTTTCTTTCTCCGACCATTACTTAGAAGTTCCTTTTGACCTTTCAGAAGTCCTTTTTATCTGCACGGCTAATATTCTCGACACTATTCCTCCTGCCTTGCGCGATCGGATGGAAGTTATTCATTATCCTGGTTACACTGAGGATGAGAAGTTTGAAATTGCCCGCCGCTACCTGGTTCCTAAGCAGCTAAAAGCTCACGGCTTAACTCCTAGAAACCTGACCATTACCCGAGAAGCTTTGTTCAGAATAATCAGGGAGTACACTCGGGAGGCTGGAGTCAGAAATCTGGAGCGGGAAATTGGAGCCATTTGTCGTCAGGTGGCTAAAAAGATTGTGGAAGGAGAGGTAACAAGTGTTAAAGTCACCGCCAAAAAGATTCCCGAGTTTTTGGGTCCACCTCGCTTTCGCTATGGGATGGCAGAGGAAAAGGACGAAGTAGGAGTAGCAACCGGCGTTGCCTGGACAGAAGTTGGCGGGGACACTATGTCTGTCGAGGCCACTTTAATGAAAGGCAAGGGAAATCTTATTTTAACTGGCCATCTGGGGGAAGTAATGAGGGAGTCGGCTCAGGCAGCCGTTTCTTACATTCGTTCTAGAGCAAATCAGTTGGGGGTGGATGAGGCTTTTGCCGAAAAATTTGACATCCATATTCATGTACCGGAAGGAGCTATTCCTAAAGACGGTCCCTCAGCCGGGATTACTATGGCTACCGCTCTCTACTCGGCTCTTTCTAAGCGCAAGGTTCGCAAAGAGGTAGCAATGACGGGTGAAATAACTTTAAGAGGCCATGTTCTACCGGTGGGAGGAATAAAAGAGAAAGTTCTGGCTGCTCATCGAGCCGGCATTAAGGAGTTTATTCTTCCCCGCGATAACGAGAAAGACCTGGTGCTGGTGGCTAAGCATGTTAAAGATGAGCTTAAGTTTCATCTGGTTGAACGAGTGGACGAGGTTTTTAAAATTGCTCTTTTACCCCGGGAGGTCTCGGGAAAAGCTGGAAAAGATGAGAAATCAAAAAAGAAAGTCAAGGTTAAAGATTGAAAATAGGAGTTGTTTCCGATACCCATCTAACTAAAATTAACTTTTCTAACCCTTTGCATCAGAAGTTTGTTGAGAAAGTTGAGGAGTTTTTTAAGGATGTTGATTTAATTCTTCATGCGGGCGATGTTGGTTCTTTTGAAGTTCTCAATTTTTTAGAAAAGGTCGCTCCTGTAAAAGCGGTTTATGGAAATATGGATGACCTTTTAATTCGCCGTTCTTTGCCCCCGAGGCTTTTCGTTGAAGTTGAAGAAGTAAGAATAGGCTTAACTCACGGTTCAGGTGCCCCTTGGGGTATAGCCGAAAGGTTACTTCAAGAATTTAGCCAGGAGATGCTGGACTGTCTGGTTTTCGGTCACACCCATGAACCTATGAATCAGCTGGTTTCAGGCGTTTTACTTTTTAACCCTGGCTCACCAACCGACACCGTTTACGCTAGCCAGAACTCTCTGGGAATTCTAATGGTAAAGGGTAAGGAAATCAAAGGAGAAATTATTTCTTTATAAAATCTCCCCCTTTAGAAAATTCCTTTCGGGCTACTTCTTCTTTGATTACTCCCGAATTTCTAGCTTATAATCAGGTTTTCCCCACTTTTTCTAGTCCAAGCTCCTTATATATTTTGTTTAAATAACTCCTCTTAAAATTTCTATCTTAAGTGGCCTTTCTCAGTTTTAAATAGTAAAAATTGTTGCAGTTTTTTTGACCAGGGGGAAAGATGGTTTGTAGGGATGCCGGTAAGAGAAGAAAAAATTGTTAAGAAAAAGGTTTTCAGGAAAGTATGGTTCAGAAAGAAAATTAAGTCTCGATTGAAAAAAAGGTTTTTTAAGGAGAAAAAGTTTGACTTTCTTATCTTTCCTGGTCTAAATAGACTTCTTCGGAGTTGGAATCATAGCCAATAAGTTCGGCATATCTTCCCCAGTCAATCAGGGTGTGAACTACTTCTTCGGCTTGTTCTTCCGGGAAGTAATCAGAGAAGAGCTTTACCAGTTTTTCCCGGTCTATTTCCTGATTAACTGCTTCTTTTAGTCGGCTAAGTACTTCTTTGTAGGCTTTGATTTTTTTAAGGGACCGCTTGAAAAGCTTTTTTCTTTGATTAACATCGCTTTTCAAAAAGAGTTTACCTTCTTTGGAAAGCCTGATATCACCATTTTCAACTTTTACAAAATGGAGCATTTCGCAGGCATCAATAATGGGGTAAAGCTCATCAAGGTCGTACTGAAGCTCCTGGGCAAACTTGTGAATGTCTTTTTTCTCTCTTACGTCTTCTAAAAATTCTAAAAGACCTATTATCTGGCCCACCGTCGCTTGCGGCAGCGGGTCTACTTTCATATTCTCTCCTCCATCTTTAATTTTACATCAGAACCGTGTAGATTTCATCAACCAATTCAGCCAGCTTTTTATCCTTTCTCTTTCTGGGTCTAGGAAGGTTGACCTCAACCTCTTTAATTACTTTACCAGGCCTTTCGCTAATTACAATCACCCGGTCGGAGGAATAAACGGCTTCTTCAATAGAATTGGTAACCATTAAGATACTTTTAAGAGGAAGCGATTTGTCCTGCCAGAGGTCAAGAATTTCCTCCCTTAAGTTTTGAGCTGACAGGACATCAAGGTTAGAAAAGGGTTCGTCCATCAGCAAAACTTCCGGCTCCAGGGCAAGAGCTCGTGCTAAGCCAACCCTCTGTTTAATTCCCCGCGAAAGCTCCCGCGGGTAAGCTTCTTCAAAACCTTCCAGGCCAACCTTGTCAATGTATTTCTCTGCTCTTCTTAATTGTTCCTCAAAAGGGATACCCCTGGCTTCCAGTCCCAGGCGAATGTTATCTAAAACTGTGAGCCAGGGAATCAGAGCAAAGGTCTGGAAAACCAGGGCTACATTGGGATTGAGTTTATCAACTTCCTTTCCCTTGTAAAGGACTTTGCCCTTAGTCGGACGGTCAATTCCAGCAATAATCCTTAAAAAAGTGCTTTTACCTGAGTCAGAAGGGCCAACCAGAGAAACAAACTCCCCTTCCAGAAGGTCAAAATCGATGTCTTTGATAACCTGAAACTCTTTGCCATCTTCAATAAAAGACTTCCCAACATGTATGGCTTTTAAAATCACTTCCTTTTTCATTCAATCTCCAGTGAAAACCTTTTAGCTGCCAGGCGGTAAAGATTTTGCCAGACCAGCTTGTTTAAAACAATTATAGTCAAAACCAGAACTGTCAGAGTGATAACAATTTTAATGGGGTCGCCGTCCTGATAATTTGCTTGGTCGAGCAGGGCTCCTATACCGAAAACATTGTAAACCTTACCCCCAAAAACACCGTACTCGGCTACTACCAGAGCGTTCCAGGCTCCACCCCAGGCAGCCAGGGAACCAGTTACCAGAGCAGGAAATGAACCCGGTATGAGAACCTTTTTTGCCAGGAACCAGCGGGAAGTAGAAAGAGAAACCACACTTTCTTTTATTTCCTGGGGAATATTTTTCATTAAACCTAGGAGAGGAAAGAAAACATACCAGAGAGAGGTGCTCAAAATTACGATAGCAGCCGCAATTTCCAGGCCAAGGGGTATTTTATTTGCCAGGACCAGAGAAAGCATAAGGGGATAGATAGCTGTTCCCGGTATTGAAGCAGTCATCTGGAGAAGAGGAGTTATCTTTCGGTAAGCCTTTTCATTTAAAACCAGGAAAATTGCCAGGGGATAGGAAATAGCCAGGCAGATTAAGTAAACCATTGCTATTCGAATAAAGGAGGTTACAACGGCTAAAAGGGAAAGGAGAAGAAAATCCAGAGGGAAGGGCTGGGTAAAAAGAGAAACAAAAAACCCCTGTCGGAAGTAGAAAAAGGCAAAAAGTAAGATTAAAAAAACAATGGTTAAGAAGGCGAGAAAGAAATGACGGAGTGAACTTGCCAGGCGCATTATGCGACTGCCTGTTATGGTCAGGGGTTTTTCCAGCCTCTGGATTGTGGTTTTAATTAACTTGAAAAAAGCATATAAGCGGAAAAAAAGGAAAAAATCTTTGATTTTAGAAAGAATTATAGAGTGTTGAGCTGTTTCGCCTTCCGGAACCATCTGGTAAGAAAACTTTTTTGCCCAGAAAGAGAGAGGCTCAAAGAAAAGTTTGTGCAGGAGATAAATTATCAGGAAAAGATTGCTAAGGATAATTAAAGTCATAGTAAGATTGCCTCTTTCTGAAGAGAGCCAGAGGAGATACCCAATTCCCGGAAGTTTAAATTCTTTTACCCCGATAGCAAAGACCTCCGAGGACATCAGGAAAAACCAGGAGTTTGCCCAGGAAACCATAGAGTTGTAAGTGAGACTGGGAATACAAGC
>DAIRCJ010000065.1:0-7385 GCA_036796755.1 Candidatus Geothermocultoraceae bacterium
GCCAGAAATACAAATAAAAAAAGCAAAAAAAAGTCTAAAAAACGGTTCTTACTTCTCACTGGTTTCCCCCGAGATTTTTAAAGCCAGGAGCAAAGAAAACACCTGAACCAGAAGGGAGCTTCCCCCGTAGCTGACCCAGGGAAGGGTTATTCCGGTCAAAGGCAGCAACCCCAGAATGCCAGAAAGAATTACAAAAGTCTGAAGAGCCAAACCGTAAGCCAGCCCGGATAACAAAATTTTTAAAAACTCGTCATCAGCTAAAAAAGCCTTCTTAATCAGGCGGTAATAAAGAAGCAAAAGGGCAACGATTAGAGCCAGAGCACCCAGAAAACCAAGCTCTTCCTTTATGGCCGAAAAAATAAAATCAGTTGGGGCAGCCGGAATTAGCTGGGGGAAGCCCTTCTTTAAACCCAGGCCAAAAATACCTCCCTCAGCCATCCCGAAAAAAGACTGAACCAGTTGATATCCTTTCCCCTCAATGTCCTGCCAGGGGTTCAGGAAAATCTCTATCCGAGCCCGAACATGAGAAAAATTAAGGTAAATTAGAAAAGAGCCCAGAGAAAAAAGAAGACTTCCAGACAAAAGATAAAAAAGTCTGGCGGTTGACCTATATAAAAGCAAAAGAAAGAGAAAGAAAAACAAAACCGAAAAACCTATGTCTTTGATATAGATTAAAAAAAGCAAAGCGGAAAAAGTGAGAAAGAGAAGAGGAGCTAAGTGTTTGGGGTGAGGTAGCCACCAGCGCCCGAGCTTAACTGTCCCCTGACTTAAAAGCTCAGCATTTTTTTCCAGATAAGAAGCGAAAAAAATGATAAAGAACAACCGACCTAACTCCGACGGTTGAAAAGAAAAGTTGCCAATCCTTAGCCAGAGGCGTGCTCCCCCTGCTTCGTAGCCAAACAAAACTGGCAAAAAAAGTAAAATCAGTCCCAGAAAACCAAAAAGATAGGAGTAGTTTTTTAAACTGGAGACGTTTTTTATAAAAAGCAAAGGCAAAGCCAGTAAGAAAGAAAGGTTCAGCCAGATCAGCTGCCGGGAAGCAAGAGCAAGATTAAGGCGAGAAATCTCCACCAATCCCAGCGAAAAAAGAAAATAAGCCAGAGGAAGAAAAAGGGGATCGCTTCCAGGGAGAAAAAGAAAAAGCAAAAAAGAAACCAGCAAAAAGGGGAGAAAAGAAAAAAGAGCAAAGTAAAAAAAGTTAGAAGTCAAGCTGCTTAAAGATAAGAGGAGATTTAAAAAAACCAGAAAAAGCAAAAGAAATTCAAAAAACCTCTTTTTCTCAAGCGGCTTCAATTTCTAATAAAACCAGGGTTATATTGTCGTAACCCCCTTTTGAGTTTGCCGCCTCTATAAGAGTCTGGCAACTTTCTTCAAGGCTCAGGTTTCTTTTTAAAATTTCCTCAATTTCCTCATCTTTTAACATGGAAGTCAAGCCGTCAGTAGCTAATAAATAGCGGTCGCCAGGCTGGGTCTTCACGGCCACCACATCAGCGCGGACAGTGGGGGAAACGCCAATGGCCTGAGTCAGCGTGCTTCTTAAAGGATGGGTCTCCATCTCTTCCTTGCTTATCTGGCCTTCTTTAAACATTTGAAAAACAACTGAGTGGTCTTCAGTTAAACGATAAAGCTTCTCCCGACGAAAAAGGTAAGCCCGACTGTCTCCCACATGCAAAAAATAAAGCTTATCTTCAAGTTGATAAGCCAAGGTCAGGGTTGTTCCCATTCCCCGGTAGTCCGGTTTTTCTCGGGAGCGCTCGTAAACGCTTCGGTTAACCTCTTCAATCGCTTTAACCATTTTATCTATCAGCTCTTCACGACTGGAAACAGGTTCTTTCAATTCTTTTTCAATTAGAGAAAGAGCTAGACTGCTAGCAACTTCGCCAGCCAAATGGCCGCCCAAACCGTCGGCCACGGCAAAGACGGGAGGATTAGCTAAAAAGGCGTCCTCGTTTTTTTCTCGAACCCGCCCGATGTCAGTGGCTGAGTAATACTTCATTTCCTTGCCTCAAAGAAAAATACATAAGGGCCAATGGTTATTTTATCCCCGACTTCCAGCCGGTAAGGTACTTTTATCGGCAAACCGTTTACAAAAGTTCCGTTAGTGCTCCCCAGGTCCTCAAGGTAAAAATGCTCGTCCTTAAGATAAACTCGGGCATGCCGGGAAGAAACCCGGCGGTCACTCAAGAAAATATCCGACTCCTGACTCCGGCCAATAATTACTTCATCTTCCAGAAAAAACTTTTGAGGACTTTCTTTTGGGTTTTGAGGTTCTAACTCCAGCCAGGCCTCCATTTTCTTCCCTGCCTTCCTTAAGTCTAAGTAAACTAAAACCAGCACCAGTGAAAGGAAAAAATAAGATAAGCCAAGAAAAATTAAGCTGGTGCCAGCTTCAATCCCGAGCCACCTCTCTAAACTCAAACTTTACTCCACCAAAGACCACAATATCGCCGTCACTTAATCTTTTCTCTTTAATTAATTTCCCGTTGACCTGAGTCCCGTTAGTGCTGGCCAGGTCCTTCAGATAAATTTTTCCCTGATGATACTCTGCCTCAGCGTGAAAGCGAGAAACCGAAGGGTCGGCAATTACTATATCATTAGAACGCGAGCGGCCAATTCGGGTCAAGCCACTGGTTAGATAACTTTTGTCTCCAGTTTCCAAATTAACTAAATAAGCCGGGGCAAAAGCCAGGTCGCTTCTGGCGGCTTCGGCGAGAGAAATGGCCTGAGTCTCCTCTATTTTGGCCTTTTCCTTTTCTTCTCCTTCCTCAATAGTAGCGCTCACTTCCAGCCGCCCGGATTTAACTTCTTCGTCTTTTTGAAAAACAATCCTTACCGGTCCCAGAAAAGTATACTTTTCTTTTTCCGCCTTGCTTCGCAAGTAAGATTCAAATTCGGGAAGGATTGCTTGCTGATAGGGAAGAATTTCTTCAAAATCCGAAGGAGAAAGTTTGACCACAAAATGGTTAGGAACATAGGTGTGGTTAGGACCGATTAAGCGACCATCCTCCAGCTTCGCCCCTAAAGCTTTGGCTATCTCCACCGGTTGTATTCGGGCCTGAAAGGCCCGGCTAAAAAGCCCCTCCACGATTTTTTCCAGTTTATCTTCCAGATCTCTTAAAAGACCCATTAAAAGGTTATTATACCAAAGGTAAAATCCAGACTAAAAACAGCCTCAGCTTAAGTATTTTTTCCAGCGGGCAAAAAACCTTTAGTCTCCAGGCAGGAAAGGGCTAAAAAGGACAGAGCGGAAAGGGAAAATCTGAGAGAAAAAGAGGAAAAAATCAGCCCGCCGCCGATAAGGGAAGAAAGGGAAAGGTGAAGGAAGAAAAAAAGAAAGAGAAGACCCAAATAAGCTCCCATTCGCCACCAGCCCTTAAAAAGCCGACGAGCTAACCAGATAAGAAAGGTAGCTCCTAAATAAAAAGCAGCTTCCAGATAAAGCCAGGGGCTCCGGGAAAAAACAGCTGCCAACTGGGTTAGAAGGGGTTTAACCTCCAGCGGAGAAAGAGAGTTAATTAAGGGATGATAGTTTAACTTCAGATAGGGAGGGCTTTTTTTAAACAGAAGGAAAAAAAGAAGATTGACCAGATAAGAGAGGAAAGAAAGGAAAAGGGCAGAAATCAAAGAAGAAGAAAACCCGCAAAAAAAAGGAAGTAAAAAGTCAAAAGAGGCTAAAGATAAGTAAGGAGCCAAAAAGGGAATAAGTGAAAGGTAGGGCTTTTCCTTTAGCCACCTTAAAACAAAAAGAAGAAAAAGGAAGAAAAAAAGCCCTAAAAACAAATTTTTACTGATTAAAAGGACCAGAAGGAAGGCAAAATAAAGTAACCAGCCAGTAAAAGGAGTAACAAAAAACCAAAGCCCGACCAGCAAGCTGATCAGGAGGTTCAAGCCAAAATACCCCAGATTAAAAAGGTAAAGGGTGGAAAAAGCCAGAGTAGAAAAAAATAAAGCGCCCAGAAAGGGAAGGGTTTTTTTCTGGATTTCCCGCCGGGGAACTGGTCTTAAAGTTTCAAATAAAGGCTGAATAAACTGGCGCGTTTTTTTTCGAGCTTCGGAAACTGAAGGAAGAGCTTCTCTCCAGGCTTCTATCAGTTCACTTAAAGCTGGACGGTCCTCCGCTTTTTTGCTTAAGGCCCGGTTGATTAAGCGGTCAAGCTCGGAAGGAATCTCAGGCACTTTCCGGGAAAGGGGAGGCAAAAAAGTATTTAAAACCTTGTAGACGGTGGCTTCAATGGTTTCGGCTTGAAAAGGATTTTTCCCCACTAAAGCAGTGTAAAAAGAAAGACAAAAGGAGTAAACATCAGATTTTTCACTCAAAGAACCTTCTTTTATTATCTCAGGCGGGGCGAAGGAAGGAGTAAAGCCTCTTCTCCCCCGGCTCTGACTTTGAATGACTGCCAGGCCGAAATCGGTAATTTTTCCCTGCCCGTCGGGAAGAACCAGAAGGTTGCCGGGTTTCAAATCACCATGAATGACCTCGTTTAAATGAGCATACTCCAGACCCTTCAGATACTGGTAAAAGAGGTAAATTCCGACTTCCAAAGGTAAGGGTCCCAACCTTTTGATTACCTGATTCAGGGAAAAACCTTGAAGATAATCCATAATAAAAAAACAACTTTGTCTGCCCACTTCAAAATCGTAAAGGGTTACGATGTTGGGATGGTTAAGACGAGCTATTGCCCTCCCTTCGTTTAAGACTTCTTCCAGGCGGGAAGAGCGTAAGGGAATTTCTTTAACTGCCACTTCCCGTTCCAGTTTTCGGTCCCAGGCGCGGTAAACTTCTCCTGAGCCACCGCTTCCAATTTTTTCCCGAAACTCATAACGGTTAAAAAGAATGCGCATAGAGATATTTTAGGTTAAGGGTGATTTTAGAGAAACTATTATTTAGAGAAGAGATAATTTATAATTTTTCTTTTAAGGGCGAGTGGCGGAACTGGCAGACGCGCTGGATTCAGGATCCAGTGAGCGTTTAGCTCTTGCGGGTTCAAATCCCGCCTCGCCCACCACAAATTTTTCTCTAACTTCAAAAAGCTCTCTTAAAACGCCAGGCAATACCTATTAAATTTTTCAATTGCTCGCCTTATTGATTTTGCCCTTTCGGCCCAAAAAAGTCTCGCTTGTTTTTCCTCCGATTAAAGGTTAAGCTTTAAGAGGTGGAAAGTTGAGGGTAGCTTTTTTTGACTGCTTCTCGGGTATTTCCGGGGATATGTTTATTGCCTCACTTTTAGATGCCGGCCTTCCTTTAACCCAGCTGGAAAAAGAACTTAAAAAACTTAACCTTCCTTTTTTTCTGGAAAAAAAAGAAGTTACCCGCCAGGGAATAGCCGGCTTGCGCTTTAAAGTTTTACCGGCTGAACCAGCAGTTATTCGAACCTGGCCCAGCATCAGGGAGATTATCAGCTCCTCCCGGCTGGAAAAGGGGGTTAAAGAAAAAGCCCTGGAAATTCTTAAAACCATTGCCGAAGCCGAAGCAAAGGTTCATCGGGTAAGCCTTGACCAGATTCACTTCCACGAAATCGGAGGTGTTGATACCATTGTTGACGCCGTCGGTTCTGTTTTGAGCTTAAAGCTTTTAAAGATTAAAAAGGTTTACTGTTCTCCTCTCCCCCAAGGAGTTGGGTTTATCCAGACCGAACACGGCTTACTGCCTCTACCAGCCCCAGCAACCTCTGAAATTTTAAAAGGGGTACCCACTTACTCCCGTTCCATCCCGGCTGAGCTTACCACCCCGACCGGGGCAGCCATCGCTAAAAACTTAGTTGATGAGTTTCGGGAAATGCCCCCTCTGGTAATTGAAGCTGTCGGCTACGGCGCCGGTCAGAAGGAACTTGCCCAGCCCAACCTTCTGCGAGTTTTTATTGGCCAGGAGGTAAAAGAAAAGGAAGAGGAGGAAGTAAAGCTCATTGAGACCACCGTCGATGATATTCAGCCTCAAAACTTAGGCTATCTGACCGAGCTTTTAATTCAAAAAGGAGCTCTTGACGCCTGGCTCACCCCCATTCAAATGAAAAAAAACCGACCCGGAGTTGTGCTTTCTGTCCTTTTGCCAGCCCCTCTGGAGGAGAAAATCCTGGAGCTAATTTTTTCGGAAACAAACACTCTGGGCGTAAGGTTTATTCCTCTTAAGCGGCTAACCCTGGAAAGAAAACTGGTGGAGATAAAAACCCCCCTGGGGAAAGCCCGAGTGAAGATTGGGTTCTGGAAGGGGAAACCGATTACCATTTCCCCAGAGTACGAAGACTGTAAAAAGATAGCTGAAGAAAAAGGCTTACCCCTTAAAGAAGTTCAAGCTGAGTTTAGAATCAAGGCTAAAAAAAACTTAAAGAGGTTACTCTAACTTAAATTTAAACTCTCGGAGGTTGTTCCCAGAGTATTTTTCCCCGGGAACCGGCACCAGATTTATGGTTAAAAGGTTGATCACCCCCGGCTCGTTATCAACTAAAAGGTTTTCAAAAGTTACAGCCTTTCTTTCCCCTTTCTTTAAAAGAGGCAAAACAATCTGGTAGGTGCGAGGATTAACCTGACGCTCCGACTTCAAACTGGCTTTAATTTTTACCTCTGTCTCATCAACATTTCCCTGATTGACAATTTCAACAGTTACTGCTATCAAATCGGTAGCCGGCAAAACATAAAGGTTGCGAGAGTAAATTTTTCTCAAAGGGCGAGGTTTGCTAGCTAAACTTATAATGGCCAGCCCGTGAATTTCTTGCAAAGGACGAGCCCGACGGATTTTTTTAAGGCGATTTAAAACTAAACCCCGATCAACCATTTCCAGAGGAATTAAACGAGTAGAAGTTAGGGAATAGTTAACCTCCCTTGAAGAAAACAATTTTTTGACCTCTTCTAAATAAAACGAGTTCAAAGCATCACTCAAAAACAGGTCGCGAAAGGAGTTCAAAATTTGAAGGCTGGCTACTTCCGGATCAACATCTTTCAAACCATTAAAGAGAGCGGGTTTAAAATTTTTAAAGCCCCGGCTTTCAATTTTCAAGGAAAGCTCAAGAAAAGAATGAACCTGCTTGAGCTCTTCAGGAGGGGTAACAGTTTTCAGCTGGCTTTCCAGAGCTTGAGATTCCTTGATTAGAAGGTTTAGCTGGGTTTCCACCACCGGGCGATTGATTTTTTCCAGGTTTCTCCAGAGGGAATTAAAGCGGCGAGAAAGGGAGTTTCGACTCTTGTTTATTTTTTCAACCTGCTTCTGATAATTTTCCAGCCGAGCTTTAGCTGTACTTCCCAGTCGAGTAAAAACAAAGTAAAAAAACGAAACCAGCAAAATGATTAAAATGGTATAAAGCAGGTAAGGAGGTCGGCGACGGCGGGTAAAGTACCGTGGCTGTCGAGGTCGGTAGGGATAGTAATCACCGGCCATTTATCCCTCCATTAAT
>DAIRCJ010000066.1:0-7363 GCA_036796755.1 Candidatus Geothermocultoraceae bacterium
AACTTCCCAAGCTGCTACCAAAGGCCAGTCAGAAGCTTTAAGCGTCGCTTTCTCTGGAGGAGCCGTAATGGGGCTAACTATTGCTGGCTTGGGAGCTGTTGGCTTAAGTCTGCTCTTTATTTTTTACTCCTCTTTGCCCCGACCGGAAGAAATCATCAGCGGATTTTCTATGGGAGCCAGCTCGGTTGCCCTTTTTGCTCGGGTTGGTGGGGGAATTTACACTAAGTCAGCCGATGTAGGAGCCGACCTGGTTGGAAAAATTGAAGCCGGCATCCCGGAAGATGACCCTCGCAACCCGGCCGTTATTGCTGACAATGTAGGCGACAATGTTGGCGATGTAGCCGGAATGGGCGCCGACCTTTTTGAATCCTATGTGGGAGCAGCAGTAGCTACCATTGCTTTGGGGGCAGCTGTTGCCGCTTCCCGTTTTGAGCTAATGAGCTACCCTCTTTTTCTTATCGCCCTGGGAACAGCCGCTTCGGTAATCGCTTCTCTTCTGTTTAAAATTTTTGAAAAGCTAAATCCGGCTGAAGCTCTTCGTTACACCACTTACTTAGCCGGTCTTTTAACCATAGTGGGAAGTTTTGCCCTGGTAAAGGTTTTAGGTCTAGAAACCGGCGTTTTTTGGGCCACAGTAGCTGGCATAATAGCCGGAATGGTCATCGGGGGGGCTTCCGAGTACTACACCTCAGGTAGCCCGATTGTAGAAATCGCTCGCTCAGCGACCACTGGAGCCGCCACCAACATAATAACCGGCCTGGCAATCGGGATGCTTTCAACGATCCTTCCAGTAGTTGCTGTCTGTGCCGGGGTCTTTATCGCTGCCAAACTCACTGGGAGCTTTAATGCTCTCTATGGTATAGCCGTAGCCGGTGTTGGTATGCTTTCCACCATAGGCATCACGATGTCGGTTGACGCTTACGGCCACATTGCTGACAATGCTGGAGGAATTGCCGAAATGAGCCACTTAGGAAAAGAAATCCGAGAAATAACCGACGGTCTAGACGCTCTGGGTAATACTACAGCCGCTATCGGCAAGGGTTTTGCCATCGGTTCAGCGGCTTTGACTGCTCTGGCTTTTTTGGCTGCTTATACCTCGGTAAGCGGTCTGGCTCAAACAGGAATAAACCTGACTAAATTTGAGGTCGTCATTGGACTTTTTCTTGGCGGTTGCATGCCTTTCCTTTTTGCTGCCTTGACCATGCAGGCTGTTGGCCGAACCGCTTATAAAATTGTGGAAGAAGTAAGAAGGCAGTTTAGAGAAATCAAAGGTCTTCTCGAAGGGAAAGCCGATCCTGACCCTGCAACCTGCGTTGACATCACTACCCGCTCAGCCATCAAGGAAATGATTGCTCCCGGCGTCCTGGCTCTAGTTGTTCCTCTCGTAGTTGGCATCCTTCTGGGTCCCGAAGCGCTGGGAGGGTTTCTGGCCGGAGCAATTCTTGTTGGCTTTTTCCTAGCTTTGATGATGGCTAACGCTGGCGGTGCTTGGGACAACGCTAAAAAATATATTGAAAAAGGCGAGCTGGGAGGAAAAGGCTCGGAAGCTCATAAAGCAGCAGTGGTTGGAGACACCGTTGGTGACCCCTTTAAAGACACCAGCGGACCTTCTATGAACATCTTAATTAAATTAATGTCGGTAGTCTCTTTGGTCTTCGCTCCTTTCATAAGCCGGCTTTTCTCCTGATTTTTCCCTGAAAATACTCCTTTAAGAAGGGCTTTTTAAGGGAGCCAGCTGGCTCCCTTTTCTTTTTTAATCTCCGTGTTCTTCTAGAGCCAGGTCTATTAATCGCTGGCAGAGCTCGGGAAAGCTAATGCCAGCCGCTTGAGCTTCTTTGGGGAAAAGGCTGTTGGCGGTTAAGCCGGGAATGGTATTAACCTCAGAAACTAAAAATTTGTCATTATCTGTCAAAAACATATCCACCCGAGCAAATCCCCGACAGCCCAGAGCCCTGTAAGCCTTGAGAGCCAGAGTTTGAGCCTCCTGAGTTTGTTTCTCTGAAATGGGCGCCGGGGTTATCTCTTTAGCCAAGCCCGGAGTATACTTGGCTTCGTAATCGAAAAAATCCTTCAGGGGAACTATTTCAATAGGCGGAAGAGGCAAAAGTTCCTCGTTTCCAACTATTCCCACCTGGATTTCCCTTCCTTTAATTCTCTCCTCCACAATTACTATCGGGTCATACTGAAAAGCTCTTTCCAGGGCAGGCAAAAGACCGCTTTCTTCCCTGACCAGAGAAACCCCCACGCTTGAGCCTTGCCTTACAGGTTTGACAACTACGGGATAGCCGAGGAGTTGAATTTTTTTAATGAGTTCTTTTGACTCCTTCTGCCAGTCACGGCACGAAAAAGCACAAAAGCGAGCAGTTTTTAGTCCTTCGGCCTGAAAAATTTTCCTGGAGGCTAACTTGTCCAAAGCCAGAGCGCTGCTTAAAACTCCTGAACCAGTGTAAGGAATTCCTAAAAGCTCTAAAACTCCCTGAACTGTTCCGTCTTCCCCCGGACAGCCGTGCAAAGCGATAAAAACCACTTCCGGGCGGATTTTTTTAAGATTTTCCACCAAATTGGTGTCAAGCTCCAGAGAAAAGACCTTGTGACCCAGGGAGGCAAGAGCTTTAGTCACTTCCCGGCCTGACTGGCGGGAAACCGAAGCTTCGCTGGAGGGTCCGCCGACCAGAACTACTATCTTCCTTTTTTTCCCGATAATTTTTTTAGCCACCGTTAAGCAGCGTCGCCGGAAGACTGGTTAGAAAGCAGTTTCTTGGAAAATTCGTCCAGTTCAGCCAAAGAACTAAAGGTAAGCTCCAGTTTAACTTTCTTAGGGGTTTGACGAATTTTTACAGGTACTTGAAAAAACTTTCTCAGGGTTTTCAAAACTAACTTTAAAGCCTCAGGCGTTTCTTTCTTGGTTCGAGAAGGAGAAAGGTTTAGAAGCTGAACCTGTTTTTCGGCTTCCCTGACAGAAAGTCCCTCGCCTATTATCTTCTCGGCTAATCTAAGCTGCTTTTCCTCACCTTTTACCGCTAAAATAGCCCGGGCGTGTCCGGCTGTTAGCTGCCCGTCAATAATAAGCTGCTGAACTGAGCGGGGCAAAGAAAGGAGCCGAAGGGAGTTGGCCACCGCCGGGCGACTCTTACCAATCTTCTCAGCCAGCTCTTCCTGGGTTAAGCCAAACCTCTCGATTAGCTCCTGGTAAGCTCGGGCTTCTTCAATAGCGTTCAAATCTTCCCGATGAAGGTTTTCAACCAGAGCTATTTCCAGAGAGTCAGCCTCGTCAACCTGTTTTACTACCGCCGGAATTGTTTTCAAACCGGCTTCTTTAGCCGCCCGCCAGCGCCTTTCCCCAGCCACCAGTTCGTACTCAAAACCCTTTGCCCTAACCACTATGGGCTGAATTACCCCCATCTTTTTAATTGAATCTACCAGCTCTTTAAAGGCTTCTTCATCAAAGTGCTGGCGGGGTTGGTTAGGGTTAGGCTTTATTTCGTTTAAGTCAATTTCTTCAATTTTCAAACCTTTTTCTTCGCTTAAAGCTGGGATAAGAGCGCTTAAACCTTTGCCCAGTCCTTTTTTAGCCACGTCGGATCACCTCCCGGGTAATTTTCCGATAAGCTTCTGCCCCCTTGGAAGTAGGGTCATAAATTAAAATAGGTTGCCCGTAGCTAGGGGCTTCACTTAAACGAATATTACGGGGTACCGCCGTTTTGAAAACCAGGTCGCCAAAGTAGTTTCTTACCTCTTCGCTTACCTGGTGGGAAAGTCGGGTGCGGGTATCATACATAGTTAAAAGCACTCCCATAATCTCCAGGTCCGGGTTTAGATTGTTTCGCACCAGTTTAATGGTGTCCATAAGTTTGCTGACGCCTTCCAGAGCGTAGTATTCGCACTGAATAGGTATTATTAACTCATCAGCCGCAGCCAGAGCATTAACAGTTAATAAACCCAGAGAAGGCGGTGAATCGATGATTATAAAATCAAACTGATTTTTAACCTCTTCCAGCGCTTTTTTCAGCTTATATTCTCGGGAAAAAGCGGCCACCAGTTCAATTTCTGCTCCGGCCAGCTCAATAGTCGAAGGAATGAGCCAGAGGTTTTTCACCTGAGTCGGGAGCATAACCTCAGAAGCTTTGCTTTCGCCAATGAGAGTATGATAAACAGAAGGTCCATCGGTTAAATTAATGCCTAGCCCACTGGTAGCGTTGCTCTGGGGATCAATGTCGACCAGTAAGGTTTTTTTGCCCGCTTTGGCTAAATAAGCAGCGACATTAATAGCAGTGGTGCTTTTCCCCACGCCGCCCTTCTGGTTTACTACCGATATGCTTTTGCCCATCAACGATAGTATAGCAAATTTTAATAGGAGAACAAGGTCTTTTTAAATCTTTTTTAAAACGGTCAGGAAGCGAGGGTGAGAAAGAAAAGAAAAAACCAGCTTTTGCTGCCGGCTTAATTTAAAGTTGGAAATAAAATTCTCAACCAGGGCTGCTTTTAATCTCCGGGAAGTTTCCTCGCCCTGATAAAAAACTACCTCGCCTCCACGAACCAAAAGCGGAGTCAGTCGCTCCAGCAAAAAGGAAAAGTTCCCAAAGGCACGAGTTAATGCCAGGTCATAAAAGCCTGCTCCCTTTCCGGCTAAGTCTTCAATTTTGAGGGTAAGGATTCGCATCTTCTCAATTTTCAGTTCTTTTTGAGCTTTCCAGAGAAAAGCCGACTTTTTTCTTGATGGCTCAACTAAATCGAGAAACCAGTCATTGGTATAAATTTTTAAAGGAACTGAAGGAACGCCAGCTCCACTACCTACATCAATCACCCGCTTTCCTGGCAAATCAATCCCCAGCTGGAAAAAAACCAGGGAGTCCAGGATTAAATTTTTAGCAATTTCCTCGATTGTTTGGTAACCGCATAAACGAATCTTTTTGTTGTAGCGGTGGATCAATAAAGTGTACAGAACCAGAGTCTGGAGCCGTTCTTCGTCAACCTTTAAGGAAAGCTCCTTAAGGCCTTCGCTAATTAATCGCCTGGCTTCATCTGTTTCACGTGAAACAAACAAGTCCTTTCCTTTTGTCAAAAATCCTCGAGGCGTTACTTTTTGGCAGACTTGATTTTAATCACCACAAACCTCTGGGGTTCTTCTCCAATGCTTTCAGTATAAACCCCTGGAAAGTCCTGTAAGGCAAGGTGAATTATTCGCCTTTCTCGAGCCGTAAAAGGCCCCAGGGACATTTCTCTTCTTTCCTTTACAGCTTTCTGGGCAACCTTTCTGGCCAGGCCGGTAAGGTATTCTTCCCGACGGGCCCAGTAACCTTCGGCATCAACTTTTAACCTTTTAGGAACCACGGCTTTTCGATTGACCATCGCTGAAAGAATCTGTTGAAAGGCCTGGAGAGTTCTCCCCTGAGCTCCGATGAGAGAGCCTAAGTCATTCCCGCTAATGTTTACCTCGATCTCATCAACAAACTCTTCTCCCGTCGCCTGCCCCTCAACTGCCAGGAAATTGAGGAGGTTCTGGGCAATAGCCGCCGCATACTGTCCTCCGTCCACTTCCAGATGGATCTCCTCGCCTTCAGGCGATTTTACTTCTTCCTCAATCATTTCTCGTTTTAAGTCCCCCCAGGAAATTTTTTCTTCCATTTCTCTCGAGGTAAAAGAATACTTCATTTGTTTTTCCCTCCTTCAGCAGGCATTAAGTTTAGCTGAATATATTGCTGGACAATGGTTAAAAAATTCATCGTGACCCAGTAAAGCAAAACTCCGGCTGGAAGAATGTAAGCAATATAAATCAAAAAAAAGTTCATAAATATCATAATTCCCCTCTGGGCCGGTTCGGTTTGAGTGCTGACCATTTTCTGAGAAAAGTAGGTTGTTAGGCCCATCAACAATAAAAGGAGATAGTAAGGCCAGCCCTGTGAAATAGCCAAAGGAAAATTAGCCAGGAGAGCTTTAAGGTTTATCGATTCCCCCTGAGCGATGGCCAGACTCAAATCCTTAAGCCAGTAAAAGCTGGCACCTTTTAAAGCCGGATAGGTACGAAGAGTGTAAAACAAAGCCCAGAAAATTGGGAGCTGCAAAAGCAAAGGAAGACAGCCGCCGAAAGGGTCTATTTTGTTTTCCTGATAGAACTTCATTAACTCTTCTTGCATCTTTTTGTTATCGTCCCTGTATTTGTTCTGAATCTCCTTGATCTTGGCCTGGACCTTAGGGGCATCGAGCATTGCCCGGGTTTGCTTTATGGTTAAAGGCAAGAGGAGAATTTTTACAAATACTGTCAATAACACTATCGCCCACCCGTAGCTACTGGTATAGGTGTAGAAAAATTTAAGTAGATAAATTAAGAGGTCTTCAAAAGGTTTTAGCATCTTCTTAAGGTACGGGGTCAAAGCCTCCTTCCGACCAGGGGTGACAGCGCAATACTCGCTTCAGGCTAAGATAGGAGCCTTTTAAAAACCCGTGCTTCTGAAGAGCCTCCAGGGCGTAAGCCGAACAACTGGGTTGAAAACGACAGACCGGGGGAAGCCAGGGAGAAATTAATCTCCGGTAAGCTTTAATCAGAAAAATCGCAGTTTTTCTCAATTATCCCGCCTCTTTTTAGAGTCTCAAGCCAATCCCTGGCAATTTCATCAAAGCTAAGTTCTTTAAACCGAGAGCGAACAATGACAATTATATCAAACCTTCCTTTAAAGTAAGGTCGTGTCTTTAAAAAGAGTGCTTTCAACCTCCTCCTGGCTTTATTTCTTTCTACCGCCAGACCAAAATTCTTTTTGATTATAACTGCCAACCGCGAGGTTCTTTCTCTACCCGGCCGATAAAAAAGGCTAAAACCCCGGGAGGCAAAGCACTTCTCTCCCGCCTCTCTTCTCTTTAGCTCCCGAGCCGGTATGGTATCTTTAGGCATAAATCCAGATTTAACTTAAACCGCCAAGCGTGTTCGGCCTTTACGCCGGCGGCGGGAAATAATCTCCCGGCCAGCCTTCGTCCTCGTCCGGGCTAAAAAGCCGTGGGTTCTCTTTCGCCGACAATTGCTTGGTTGATAGGTCCTTTTCATTTTCCAATCCGTGCTTAAAAAATCAAAAAAGGTATTATATGCTTGAGCATTGATTTGGTCAACTGCTAAGGTCAAAAGCGATTGAAGCCCTGTTTTTCTCTTGCTATAATTCTCCCGTTTTAGCCAGCGGTTCGAAGCAGCACCAAAAGCAGAGTAGCGCTATTTTCCAGACCAGAGCTTTCAGAAGTTTTCAACAACTGTTGAAAAAGCTGGGGAAAAGTTACGATTTTCGCAGTTTAAAGTTTGTCAGAGGAAAGGGGACAGCATCCAGATTGACGGGTCTTAAAACGACCGGAAAACAAAAGTTGGCTGGGGAAAAAGTTGTTA
>DAIRCJ010000067.1:0-7343 GCA_036796755.1 Candidatus Geothermocultoraceae bacterium
ACCTGGCTAAAATATTTTTCTTTAAGCTCGGAAAGGGAAGTCTATCCCGCCGAGTTTCAAACAAAATCTCCCCCCGCGAAAGCAAGATAATTCTTTCTGACTGCTGATAGCCTCGCTCCAAATCATGAGAGGTCATTAAGACAGTGTGTCCTTCTTCTTTTAAGCTTTTAAGTATTTTATCCAGCAAAAGAGTGGCTGATGGGTCAAGTCCGGTGTAAGGTTCATCAAACAAAAGGAGCAAGGGATCGTGAAGTAAAGCCCGAGCAATAGCCAGGCGCTGAAGCAGCCCCCGGGATAAAGTCCTCACCAGATCGTCCCGCCGATAAAGGAGCCCCACTTTTCCCAGTAAATCTTTTACCCTTTTTTCCAGATCTTTCACCCCATACATCCGGCCGTAAAAACTCAGGTTTTCCCAGACGGTGAGGTCTTCATAAAGCAAAGGATGATGAGTAACAAAACCAATGAGCCTCCGGGCCTCTTTCTCATTGTCCTTAACCGGCTGGGAATCTATCAAGACCTCGCCGGAAGTAGGGAGCATTACAGTGGAAATAATTTTCAATAGGGTGGTTTTTCCCGCCCCGTTGGGGCCAAAAAGAACAACAAAGTCGCCCTGAAAAAGAGTTAAATCAACCCCTTTTAGAGCTCTTTTTCTTCCAAATTCTTTGGTTAACTTTCGGGCCTCGACTACTTTCTTCAATCTTTTCCCTCTCTGGCCACCAGGCAAAAAATATTCCGGAAAACAAAATTATTGAGCCTGCCCAGAGCCAGTTAATTAAAGGCTCAATTGTGAGAACCAGAACGGCTGTGTCATCCGATTTCACTTCTGACAAAGCCAGATAAATATCCCTTAGAAACCCTTCTAAAATATCAACTTCAGCCGTTACAGTCGGTCCCCCCGTTTCCTGATTTTTAGGTAAGGGATAGAAACCAAGCCCCGGAGAGAGCTTACCAACGAGTTTCCCTTTAACCCTCACTTCACATAAAGCCTCAACGGAGTCGAAGTTCTGGTGGTGCTTCTCCACCGGTTTTAAATACTTAACTTCAACATCCCGCAGCCTGAAAGCCTCTCCCGGCTTTATCCTTCGCTGAATGTCGGCTTTGTAAACATTGGAAGCAATGAGAGCAAAGAACATTATTAAAACCCCTAAGTGAGCTATCAATCCCCCGTAACGACGGCGGTCACGGAAAACATAGTTTAAAAAGCCCTCCGATTCTTTGCGGATTTTATAATCAAGGTAAAATCGGTAGAAATTTGAAGCCAGTGAAAAGCCGCCTAAAAGAAAGGAGAACCAGCCCAAAAAACTCCCTTTCCCATCAGCTGCTTTCCAGGGAAAGATAAAAAAGAAGGGTAGAGCAATTAACACCCCTAGTGCCAGCGGAACTAAAAGCCTCTCTTTTAAAGCAGGCCAATCAAACCTTTCCCAGCGAAGGTAAAAACAAAAACCAAGTAAAGCCACCAGACCATAAATAACAGGCAGGGAAAGCCGATCAAAAAAGACTCTCTGGACTAGTTTCTGCTCGCCGGTGAAAAGACCGCTGAAAATCGGGAGGATTGTTCCCCACAAAACCAGAACCGTAAAGGCCACAAAAAACCAGTTGGTTAAGACAAAAGAACCTTCACGAGAAAGATAAGAATCCAGGGGTAAGCTAACCAGTTCGGAATAACGGCGGTAGACCAGGTAAAAACAAAAAACAGTGGCCAGAAAAAGAAAAACCAGAAAGTAAGTTCCCAAGGGTGAGGCTCCAAAGGAATGAACTGAAGATATCACCCCGCTGCGAGTTAAAAAAGTGCCAAAAATACAAAGAAGGAAAGTGGTGATTAAAAGGAAATAAGTCCAGACTTTTAAGTTTTTTCTCTTTTCGTAAACGGCAAAAGAGTGAAGTAAAGCCGCTCCCGTAAGCCAGGGAAGAAGGGAAGCGTTTTCTACCGGGTCCCAGGCCCAGTATCCACCCCAGCCAAGCTCAACATAAGCCCACCAAGCGCCAAGAACATTTCCGATACCCAGAAAAAGCCAGGCCAGTAAAGTCCAGCGGCGAGCTACCTTGACCCAGCTATCATCGATTTTGGGCAAAAATAAAGAAGCCATCCCCCAGGCAAAAGGGAAAGTAAAAGCGGCAAATCCCAAAAAAATTGTTGGCGGGTGAAAAACCATTCCAATATTTTGGAGAAGGGGGTTTAAGCCAAAGCCTTCGGATAAAGAAAAAAGCTCACCGGTTATCGGATCAACCAGCGGTTTAAAGGGGTTGGCCGGCAAAGTTAAAAGTAAGAGAAAGAAGGTTTGAACGCCAAGAATAAAGCTGTAAGCATAAGGAAAGAGGTTTTGTCGGCGATAAATAAAGTAAAAAATTAAAAGAAAAAGGGAAATCAGCCAGGTCCAGAGAAGAAGTGAACCTTCCTGTCCTGCCCAGAAAGCAGTGACCAGATAAAAGGTTGGAAGATTGGTGCTGGTATATTCAGCTACATAACTAAGGCTGAAATCATGGGAAATGATAGCTTGAAAAAGGGTCAGGGAAGCCAGAGAAAGAAAAATCAGAAGGAGAATCGAGCCAATCAGCCCGTAACCCAGAACAAACTTTTTACCCTTGCCCTGAGTTAAGTAGTAAATAGAAAGGGAAAAAAGGAAAAGGGAAGTAAAAAAGGCAAGAACAATAAAGACAAAGCCAAGCTGACCCATCTATTTTCCCTTTTCCAACCGGGGAACATATTTGGAAGGGCATTTGACCATAAGATTCTCAGCTTTAAAAACCCCTCCCTTATAAACCCCGTCAGCAATTACCTCTCGCCCCTCGTCAAAAGAATTGGGAAGAACACCAGAATAAGAAACCTTTATCTCTGTTTTGCCATCGGTCACCACAAACTCGTAATGGTCTTTTAAACTTTTGAAAGTCCCTTTCGCCACCTTCCCGTTTAAGCGAATTGGCTTACCCGCCAGACTCTTATCTGACTTCAACTCTGAAGGCTTCTTAGCCACCTGAGAGCCACTGAAAGTAACAAAAATAAGCACTGCAAGGAGAATTAAGAGGGTAACGCCTCCTACGATTACCCTTCTCTGCCGCTTGCTCATAGTATCACCTTTTCAAAGTTAAATTTGGTTTATTTTATCGGAAACCAATCTTCAAGGCAACAAGCTTATTAGGTCCTCTAAAATTTAACCGAAAGTATTGACCGAGATTTCCTTCCTTCTTCAGGGATAAGAAAGGAAGCGGCGGGATTTGGAAAGATTGAAAATAAGATTTTATTTCAGCATTTCAGAAAAGGTAGGGAGGTCTGACCCCCGAAGCTCCAGAGAAAGCTCTTCTCCCGCTTTAGCCCCGCCAATTAGAGAAGAAACGGTCGTAATCTCATAGTTATTTTCTTTAAGCCAGTCAATGACCTCGGGCAAAGCTTCAACTGTGTGGCTTCGGGAACCCCCTTCAGGCTTGATAAGAGACCCGCTATCGTGAAACAGGATAATACTTCCCGGACGGCAAAACCTTTTTACTCGCTTTAAAATAAACTTTGGACTCACCAGTCGCCAGTCCTGAGTAGAAAGAGACCAGAGAATAATTGTATACCCCAGCTTTAAAATAGTTTTCCGCACCGCGTTGCTGTAAATGCCTCGCGGGGGACGAAAAAGAACCGCTCTCTGACCACAGACAGTTTCAATGGCTCTTTCCGCTTTTTTTACTTCTTTAACTACCGTTGCCCGAGTAGCCGGGACCAGATCCCGATGAGAATAGGTATGATTGCCTATTTCGTGTCCCTCAGCCACAATTCTTCTGGCTATCTCAGGATATTTTTCCACATGTCTTCCCACTAAAAAGAAAGTGGCTTTGACTCCTTTCTCCTTTAAAACATCAAGAATCTGAGGGGTATAAATCGGACTTGGCCCATCATCAAAAGTTAAAGCCACTTTTGGAGTTTCACCTTTTCCCCTTCTGACAATTCCTTCCTGGGGCCCAAAACCATGATACTCATAAAAGCTAACCAGAGCCGAAAAACCGAGGAAAGAAAAGCTTAACAGGGAAAGGTAAAACCAGATGTTCTTTTCAAAAGTAAAAGCCCAGCCCGAAAAGAAGGTACGACGGAAAGCAAAAAGTAACCCAACAAGCAAGGCAAATAAAACCAGATAAGCTGGCCAGGTGAGATTGGCCCGATGTCTTAAAAACTGAATTACCTTTGCCTTTAGATATTTCGGCTTAAAAAGCTTAATCTTCAATTTCTTTTGAGCACTTTGTTTTAGTCTAAGGGTTCAAAGCGGTCTTTAAGTTTTTCCAGAACACTGGGAAGAGTAGTATACTCCATTTCTTCCATTGGCAGACGATGAGGCTCAAACGGACCGTGTCTTCGGAGATAATCAGCCATCTCTAAAGCAATCTGGCGAGCCCGATCAAATGAAGGGTCAGCAAACATATCGCGCGGACCAACCAGCTTCCAATCGGCCAATTGAAAGCCTAGGCAAACGACCCGGGGCGGTCCATCAAAGCGAGTGGGAGTAGCATCTTTTATGGAAACTGGCATTAAGGGACCGTTATGGGAGCCTCTCATCCAGCCGGCTACAATATGGGGAAAGGCAAAGGGTTCAACTACTTCCCCAACCGCTGGTAAGCCACTCTGAGCCCGAACGATCATCACCGGGTCATCCTTCCCAACATAACGCCCGGCCATTAAAGCCAGCCTCTGGGTTGAGGTGGTAGCTACAGGCTCTCGCGGGTCTTTCCGATAAACATATTTAATGGCATAGCGAGCTGGGGCCCCGATAAAAACCAGCATATCGTAGAGTTCAGAGGGTAAGTCAAACAAAATTTTCTTATGCTCAAAAAGGTCGTGAACTTCAAAAAGGAAACCGTCATGCATTGAAGGGTCAATTACTAAACCAGCAGTGTTAAAAGGGTCGGCAAACATTTTATAAAGAGGCATATTCCAGGCACCGGGCTCAGTTTTATCAGCCAGAAAAACCATAACCGGCTCGCTTTTCCTCTCCTCAAACTCAATCTCAGCATAACCCGGTCCCATCCCCCTCAGGTTTCCGGAAAAAGCATCGGTCAGGAGGTCCTGACCCGCTCCGTACTGCTTTAACTTCTTGGCTACTTCGGTCATAGCTTCAAAGGTTTCCCAAGCAAAACGGTGAATGGGCTCAGCTTCAATTCCCCGGTCATGAGTCATAATTAAAGCCACGTCATCTCCACAATGCCCGCAATAATAATCAATTATTAAACCGCTTCTCTTAGCTTCGGCTAATTTCTCTTCGGCTGTGGATATTAATTCGGGATGAACCGATGAATGCCCAACATAACCTCCTACATCAGCCTTTATCACACTCAGGGTTTTCTTTGCCATTTTCCTCAACCCCCATAACCAAAATTTCTACGTCATAAGTATAGCATTTTTAAAAGGCAAAAAGGCAAAAAAAAGGCCGACTTTTTAAAAAGTCGGCCTCCTTTTAAGTTTTCAGATAAAGTTACATCATTTCCGGTGGCATACCGCCGCCAGGAGTTTTCTTTTCTTCCTCTGGTTTTTCCGCTACCAAAGCCTCGGTGGTGAGAATTAAAGAGCCAATGCTGGCGGCGTTCTGAAGAGCGCTGCGGGTAACTTTGGCCGGGTCCACAATTCCCATTTCAATCATATCACCATATTTTCCAGTAGTTACATCAAGGCCCTGGCCTTGGGGTAAAGTTTTAACTTTTTCAACCACTACCGAACCTTCAAAGCCAGCGTTTAAGGCCAGCTGCCTTAGAGGCTCTTCCAGGGCCCGAACTACAATGTCAACGCCTAGAGCCTCATCGCCTTCTAACTTCTTTTTTAGCTCGGAAACCGGTTTGATTAGATTAACCAGGGAAACACCACCACCAGGAACAATGCCTTCTTCCACAGCCGCCTTGGTAGCTGAAAGGGCATCTTCAATGCGGTGTTTCTTCTCTTTGAGTTCGGTTTCGGTGGCTGCTCCAACCTTGATAACACCAACTCCACCGGTCAGCTTGGCCAGTCTTTCCTGAAGTTTTTCCTTATCATACTCTGAATCAGACTGCTCAATTTCCGCCTTGATTTGATTAATCCTTCCCTTTATAGCCTCGATATCGCCTTTGCCTCCAACTATGGTAGTGTTTTCCTTGTCTACTTTGACCTTCTCGGCCCGACCAAGCATATCAAGAGTAACATTTTCCAGTTTAATGCCAAGCTCCTCAGTGATAACCTGGCCACCGGTGACAATAGCAATATCCTGAAGCATAGCCTTTCTTCTTTCGCCAAACCCCGGAGCTTTAACTGCTACTGCCTGAAGAGTACCGCGGATCTTATTGACAATTAAAGTAGCCAGAGCCTCGCCTTCCACATCCTCAGCAATTACCAGTAAAGGTTTGCCAGCCTGAACAACTTTTTCCAGAACGGGAACAAAGTCATGAACCGCCGAAATTTTCTGGTTAGCAATAAGAATGTAAGGCTCTTCTAAGACTGCCTCCATTCTTTCCGGATCGGTAACCATATAAGGAGAAATATAACCTTTGTCAAACTGCAAACCTTCAACCACTTCCACTGAAGTGCCAATGGTCTGGGATTCTTCCACCGTTATCACGCCATCTTTCCCCACTTTGTCCATCGCCTCAGCAATCAACTCGCCAATGCTGGTATCCGCCGCCGAAATTGAAGCAACGTGGGCAATGGCTGTTCGGTCCTCAACCGGACGGGAAAGCTTCTTAATTTCTTCCACTGCTTTTTCGACAGCTTTATCAATTCCTTTCTTAATAAACATCGGATTAGCCCCAGCCGCCACATTTTTGAGACCTTCGCGAACAATCGCCTGAGCTAAAACTGTAGCCGTAGTTGTGCCGTCTCCAGCCACATCGTTGGTTTTGGTTGCGACTTCTTTGAGAAGCTGGGCTCCCATATTTTCGTAGTGATCTTCAAGCTCAACTTCCTTAGCCACCGTAACGCCATCGTGAGTAACTGTAGGAGAGCCAAACTTCTTTTCTAGCACCACATTCCGACCTTTGGGGCCAAGAGTAACTTTGACCGTGTTAGCCAGCTTATTTACGCCAGCTTCTAAGGATCTTCGCGCCTTTTCATTGTAAATTATTTCTTTAGCCATTCTCCATCACCTCCGTATTTTTATTTTCCCACAATAGCCAGGACTTCTGACTGGCTTAAAATTAAATACTCTTCTCCTTCAATTTTTACTTCAGTCCCGCCGTACTTGGAGTAGATTACCCGGTCACCAACTTTAACCTCCATTGGGACCCTTTCGCCCTTTTCATACTTGCCGGGACCAACAGCTACAACCTCTCCTTCTTGCGGCTTCTCTTTGGCCGTATCCGGCAAGACAATGCCGCTTTTGGTCTTTTCTTCCTTCTCAATTGGTTTGACCACA
>DAIRCJ010000068.1:0-7309 GCA_036796755.1 Candidatus Geothermocultoraceae bacterium
TGGGTTCAGCGTAAAGAACATCTGACTCTTTTTTTAATTGGGAAATAATTTTTTTGGTGCCTTCATAAGTAGAATCACTTGAGCGTATCAGGGCCACTCCCATTTTATTTACTTTTCCAACCAGTTTAGCTCCGACTTTTCTGGCTAATTCTGAGGCTCTTTGCTGGATAGTTGGGGAAGCGAAGAAAGATGAGCCAGTTTTTCCAGCTAAACCAACCTCACCGGTTGACCCTTTTTCTTGAAGTGGCTGAGAAGAAAAGTTAGAGTTTGAATCCGATTTTGATAGTTTAAATTTAACCACCACTTCTCCCGGGACTACATTTTCTTCCAGGAATTTATTTCTGTTCTGATTTGCCATTTTTTGTTTTTTCGCCAGGAACTCCTCGACTTTTCTGGGTCTAGGAGGGGTTCCTTTGTTGCTTGCCTCAATTATTAAAGACTGAGCTAAAAGAAAGAAGCAAAAAGAAACAAGCAGGTAGAAAAATTTTGCAAACCGGTGCTTAAGATTTGGCCCCATAAAAATCCCCCCTTAATTTTGATAAGTAGCTTTTACCCTAAACCAGAATCTTTGTCAAGTTAGAATTGTTCCTAAAAGCTTTAAAAGTAAAAAAGTAAATAAGAAATTTTAATTTGAACTGGTAGAATAATTCAGTCAAGCCCGGAAAAACTTTGATTTAGCTTTATTTTTGATTACCCGGCTGGCTATGAAGGGTTAATCGGCCAAGTTCTTTTCCCTGAGGACTAACTTTCAGAGTGCCAAATTTTAAACCCTTTACTTTTTGGGGTTTTTTAAAAGGAGTGAAGACTTTTATTGTCTTTTCGGGCTTGTAAATTTCCCTGACCAAACCTAATCCAAGACAATCATCATTTTGGTTAAACAAACCAACCAGAAGGTTTTCTAAATCGGCGGCGGGAAAGTCAAGGTTGAAAATGTTGGGATAAAGAGAAAGATTTTCCAGACTGAGAAGAACTTCTTTCCCCTTTTTAAAGTAATTTTCAAAAGCTTTTTCTCGATTTGCTTTTCTTTCCTCTGGCGATGTGAGTTTAGCTTTTGGTGAGGAAGAAAGCTTAACGAACTGATAAGAGTAACCCTTAACTGCCTTTTCTAAATCTTTTACTTCTTCTCCCTGGTTAAAAGCTGCGATAAAATCGGGCTGGATTAAACTGATTTTCTGAAGTTTGAGGTTTAACCCGAAGGGAGGGGTAATTAAGCCACAGCTATCAATAATAGTCAGGTCGGGAAACTTCTCGCTGGCTTTGTCTACCATCTTTTTGGTCCCGGTCAAAATCTCTAAAGAATGAAATCGCGGGGAGGTGTCACCAACAAAATAAATATGGTCGGGATTAAGATGAATTAAGTCGCCCGATTTTTCTAAAAACTTTGAGCCCACAGTGGTTGGCGGTCCGATAGTCGACTGCCCGATGTCAGAATCAACAATTGCAACCTTTAAGCCTCGCTGGAGAGCTTCTTTAGCCAAATAAAAAGAGAAAGTGGTTTTTCCGCTGTCAATTTTTCCAACTACTATGACTTTTCCGCCTCTCTGGAGGATTTTTTCCTTAGTCCGTTTCCATTCTAAAGGTAAATCAATCAGTTTTAACATTTTCCTTTTTAAGAAAGATCACAGTTCCTTTACGAAAAGCAGGCTGATTTCTTTAAAACCTAACTTTTTGTAAATTTCAGTGGTTTTCTGGTTGAAAACCCAAGTCTCAATTCGAACTACCTGGCAACCTTTTTCTTTAAACCATTTTTCCAGGACGGATAAAAGTTGCTTTCCAATTCCCTGGTGGCGATATTTCTTCTGGACATAGAAATTGACTACTTCTCCATAACGGCTGAGTTTATACTGGTGAAAATGACCAATTTTGCCGGTAACAAAACCAATCAGCTTGCCATCTGAATCGGCAACCCAGCTTCGCCACTTTTCTTTTTTTTCTTCCTGTTTTAAAAGCCAGTCAATGCTGGTTTCCAGGTCGGCATATTCTTCGAATTTTCTCATCTCGGGAGGAAAAATAGCTGACTGAAACTCACCGTAAAGCTCTCTATAAAGTTTCCTTAGTTCTTCTCTGTCCGATGGCCTATAAGGCCTGATTTTCATCATTATCTTTCACCCTGTTATATACATATTGTAAGCATTTAGCCCTAAGAATTTAAGAAAAGGGAAGTCTTCTGCTTGCCCTACGGCAGAAAATTGCCAAGACAGCTTTATTTAAAATAAAGGCATGAAGTTAATAGCAATAAAAAATCTTTTCATAAATATTCATCTATTGTAAATTTTCAGTTGGATTAATTGGGTTTAAAAAGCTAAAAAAATTTGCTTTATTTTTGTTTTTTTGAAAAAATAAGGCAAGTTAATTTTGCAACGGGGGAAAAAATGACTGAGCCTAAAAAGCTTTATCGCTCAAGAAAAGACCGAATGATAGCTGGTGTTTGTGGGGGGCTGGGAGAGTATTTTGGAGTCGACCCCGTACTTTTGAGAATTGTTTTTGTAATCCTCACTTTTTTCAGTGGCTCAGGTTTAATTCTTTATTTAATTCTGGCATTAGTTGTTCCTAATGAACCCGTTAAAGGGGAAGAAGCCGGAAGAAAGGATAGATTTAGGGAGGGCGTTGAAGACATTTCTCAAGGAGCTAAAAGAATGGCTGACGAAGTTGTTAAAGTAACTGAACAGGTGGCTGAAGGTTCAGCCCAGCCAGCGGACTGGCTTTCAGAGAAGAGAAATTTTTTAGGTTTGTTTTTGATTTTGATTGGCTTGATTGCTCTTACTGACCAGCTTTTTCCTGGATTTTTTAACTGGAATGTTTTCTGGCCTCTGATTCTGATCGTAATCGGTTTTTATATAATCATAAGGGGTTAGAACTGGATTAATAAGAAGGGGAAAGAAAAATGAAAGATAAGACGGGAAAGAAAAAAAGGACTGAAAAACAGGGAAAGGAAGACTCCCAAACTAACATTTTAAATAAGAAAAAACTTGAAAAAGAGGTTTTTTCTCCTGCTGAAAAGTTTTCAACTGATAACAGGAAAGAAGGGAGGAAATTTCAGGTCCCTAACTTTGGCCGCGTTTTCCTGGGCTTGTTTGTTGTTTTTCTTGGGCTGGTTTTGTTAGGCGATACAACTGGAATTTACCATGTTGAAATTGACTTCTGGTCGTTCTGGCCGGTCTTAATTATTGCTTTTGGTCTTTCTCTCTTATCCCGTCGAGGCTGGCTTTCATTTTTTATTGCTGTAATTGTTACTTTACTGGTGATTTTACTTGCTGGTTATGCCATATTTAAAGGTTTTTCCCTGAAAAGCTCGGCCGTCAGCCAGGTTGAATCCGAGTTAATTTCTATCCCTTACCGTCCCGGAGTGAAAGCCGCTCTGATTAAGGTGAAAACGGGGGCAGGAAAGCTGTCAATAGAAGGAGGTGGGGGAGGTCTGATAAGCGGGAGGTTCAACTCAAATTTTTTAAAACTCAGGACGGCTTCAGCAGTCAGAGGCGGTGTCCAGGAGGTTACTTTGGAAACCTTTGGTAGCGGGAGTTTCTTTAGACGACGACCTCAAAATGAGCTCGATTTATCAATATCTTCCCTTGTTCCTGTTGACCTGTATCTGGAAACGGGGGCAATGAAAATGGAAATGGACTTAACGGAGGTCAAAGCCAGAACGGTAGAGATAAAATCGGGGGCATCCTCTTTACGATTGGCTCTGGGGGAGCTTCTCGACTTTTCTGAGGTCAGGATTGAATCCGGGGCAAGCTCAATTGATATATCTTTGCCTTCTTCAATGGGAGCTCGTCTGGAAATAAAGGGGGCTCTGGTGAGCAAAAGTTTGCCTGGTTTTAAGGAAGTCGCGGAAGGAGTTTACCAGAGCGAGAACTATGATAAGGCTCTTAAAAAAGCGGAAATTTCCCTGGATATCGGGGTTTCAAGCCTTAGAGTTTACCAAGATTAAATTTTTTAGAAGGTTACGGCTAAAGTTTTCTTCGGACCGAATTAATTTTTTTTAAGTTCAGGCTTTATAATGACCTTTAAGGACTCTTTGCCCTCGGCTACCAGTTTAAATCCAAAGGAAGCCTCATCCAGGCTTAACTGGTGGGTTATTAAGTCACCAACTTCAATTTTCCGGTCGGCTATTAGCTTGAGAGAGGTTCTGAGGTCTTCGGGGCTGGCTCCGTAAGAGGTTAAGAGGGTTATCTCTCTTTTCCAGAGTTCAGCAAGAGGTATAGGGACTTTGATTTCCGGGGGAGGGGTAGCAAAAAAAACTATAACCCCGCCATTTTCTACTGAAGCAAAAGCCTGATCAAAAGCGGAAAGAGCACCAGTAGAGATAAGTATTTTGTCTGCTAAATACTCATCGTTTATTTCTTTTAGTTTTTCTGGATGGTAGTCAGTAGCCAGGAAGACTTCATCAGCGCCTATTTTTTTAGCTACTCTCAGCCGAAACTCGTTTAAATCGGTCATAATGATTTTTTTAGCCTTTTTGTAGACAGCCAGTTTTAAGTGGAGAAGGCCTGAAACTCCACTTCCAAGGATTAAGACGGTATCGTTTCTTGAAACATTTGCTAATCTCTGAGCTCTGATTACGCAAGCCAGGGGCTCAATAAAGGTTCCTTCTTCATAGGAAACGCTTTCAGGAAGTTTCAATATCCCCTTTTTTACATTAAGAGACGGAAGGCGAACATATTCAGCGAAACCGCCTGGATCGAAATTGGTAGAATGAAGTGTTGGGCAAGCAGTGTGGTGGCCGCTTAAACAGTAACGACAGCTATCGCAGGGTACATGATGTGAGGCAAAGATACGATCACCAACCTTATATTTCTTAACTTTTTTGCCAGTTTTTACTATTTCTCCTGTGACTTCGTGACCCAGAACTATCGGTGCCTTTTTTAGTCGGTACCATTCCATAACATCGGAGCCGCAAATTCCACTGGCTTTAACTTTCATCAATATTTCCTCCGGTCCGATTTGAGGTATCGGGACTTCTTTGATTCGAACATCGTCGTTGCGATAATAAACGGCCACTTTCATCATCTTTTTGTACATTCTAAGCCTTGTTAACTTGATTAAATTGTCTTTCAGGCTTGGTATTTTAAACTCTGGAAAAACTCGTAAGCTTCATCGGGGGTGGCGTTTTCCTGAACAATTTTTCTTACCGCTTGAATCATTGCCACCGGATTTTCTGATTGAAAGATGTTTCGTCCCATATCCACCCCGACTGCTCCCGCTTGAATAGCTTTGTAAGCTAATTCCAGGGCTTCTCGCTCGGGGATTTTTTTGCCGCCGGCTATTACTAAGGGGACAGGAGTGCTTTCCACCACCTTTTCAAAATTCTCGCAAAAGTATGTTTTGACAAAATGAGCCCCCATTTCGGCGGCTATACGGCAGGCGAGGCCAAGGTAACGAGCGTCGCGAGCCATTTCCTTTCCCACGGCTGTTACCGCTAAAACTACTAGCCCGTAGCGTTGAGCTTCATCTACCAGTTTGGCCAAGTTAATCAGGGTCTGGTGTTGATGGGGAGAACCAACATAGATTGAAAGGGCAACTCCAGCTGCGTTTAGTCTCAGAGCATCTTCGATCGAGGTGGTAATCCCTTCATTGGAGAGGTCTTCATCAAGAATGCTGTTGCCACCGGAGACTCGTAAAACGATAGGTATGTCAAACTCGGGACTGATTGAACTTCTTAAAACTCCCCGTGTAAGCATTAAAGTGTCGGCGTAGGGGATGAGCGGTTCAATGGTTTTTTTTGGCACTTCAAGGCCGGTAGTTGGCCCCAAAAAGTAACCATGGTCTACTGCGAGCATCACTGTGCGGCTCGTCTTGGGTTTAATAATTCTGGAAAAGCGGTTTTTTAATCCCCAATCCATTTAATCCACCTCCAGTTTGATTTTTAGGTTTACAGCTAAATTATAACTTAAAAATTTCTTAACTGGTTTTACTTAAGCTTATAAATAAGTAATTTACAAATTTCTCGGTTTACTAACTTGAAGCAAGAAAGTCAAAAAAGTTTTAAAAGCCAGCGACTACGGTCATTGAACCTTCAATTCTTTTATAAATAAGTGCCTAATTCTACTTTCTATGGGCGAAATCATAATTCCTTGTTTTCATGGTTCAGGCTAGCTGGCGAAATCACTGTTTAACTGAAGGGTAAAAATATAGATTGAAAGAAATAGTAAGAAGGCGATCACAGAAAGAATTAAGAAATTTTGCTTTCTTCATTTCTTTTTTCACCAGAAAAAAGAGAAAGTTAAAGTGAGGAAAAGAGAGATAAAAGGTAGCTTACATAAGTCCAGCCGCCAGCTTAAAAAAGGTAGGCCTTGGGTAAAGGTAGCAGGAGGCAAGAGCGAAAAAAGAGGTGGCTCAGCTATGCCAAAGAAAATGGATATCAGTGTTCCAGTTTTTGCCCATAACTCCACTTTAGTTTTTACTTTTTTGCTTATCATAATTTATCTCCTTTTAAAAATTGTTTAAATAAAAAACCGCTTAAGTGGATTATTGCCTTACCACTCCTTTTTCATACAAAAAAACAAACTCGGGTAAATAATCATGGCAAAGCACAAAAGTACGCATAAGAGAAATACAGCAGACGATATAAAATTGCTCTGGCTCTCCTTTGTGCCTTCAAGTTTCCACCAATGGTAACAAAAATAAGAGGCTGGTAAGGCAATTGGGTAAATGGTCGCTTAAAAAAATAAAGCAATTAGATTAAGAGAAGCAAGTTTACCCACTTTAACTTCTATTAAAAGTGGATAGCTAAGTAAAAGTATGCCAAACAAAATATAAGCTAAAAACATCAATCTTTCCAGATAAAGAAAAGTCTTCGCGAGGTCTTTTATTTTACTGACATTGCCGTTCATATTTACAATCTAATGGGAGACCAAACTTTTTTTACCAGATTAAATGAAGCCTTCCTAATATGGTAAGAATACATTTGCAAATGGTAATTATACTTGCATACACATCGATAGATGGTGTGAGAATCAGGATAATATCCGTGTTTTTGTAACACCAAAAAGACCACTGTTTCGGAAGGCAATATATTCTCTCCGATAATAGTTCGCCCAATATAAATGCCAACCCCTATAAGCTAAAGTTCCGCCTAAAGCACGTCTCCATAATCTCCCTGTCAGATCAACCTTGTTTACTGGATCTCCTCCACAATACTGATAAGTGCTTTCTTCACCATCAGCTTTGGCTGGGTCTTTGGAGAGAAAAGAATAGGTTTCTGGGTCATAGTAGCGCTGGGAAAGATAGTAAAGAGAAGTTTCTGAGTCAAAGAAGTAAGAAGAGTAGCGAAGAGGTTGAAGGGAAGCAAGCGTTTGGCTGAAGGAAA
>DAIRCJ010000069.1:0-7309 GCA_036796755.1 Candidatus Geothermocultoraceae bacterium
TGCTCATAAACTCAATCAAGAGGGCGTCTCTCTTTCTTTTCAATAAATCCCGCCCCTGTTCGGCTAATCTCATCTGCTGCTTTCGCTGAAGCAGCTCCATTCGGGTAGTGTGAATTTCTTCCACGTCTTACTCCTCTGATCTGGGATAGTACTTCTTGATAAAGTCTTGCTTTATTCTCTTTAAAGAACTCTCCGGGAACATTGAAAGAAGCTCCCAGCCTAAATCAAGAGTCTCTTCAATGCTTCTGTCTACATTCCCCTGACCGATAAACCTTTCCTCAAAATCATCAGCAAACTTAAGGTAGCGGCGATCCATCTCAGAAAGAGCTTCCTCGCCAATAATGGAAACCAGCCGCCGGATATCCCGACCTTCAGCATAAAAAGCATATAACTGGTCGGCAACGTTGCGATGATCTTCCCGGGTTTTTTCGGCGCCAATACCTAAATTCATCAAACGTGAAAGGGAAGGCAAAACATCAATGGGAGGATAAAGGCCCCGGCGATGAAGATGGCGAGAAAGAACTATCTGCCCTTCGGTAATATAGCCCGTGAGATCAGGAATGGGATGGGTGATGTCATCATCCGGCATAGTCAGGATAACAAGCTGGGTTATTGAGCCTTTCTTGCCCTTAATTCTTCCGGCGCGCTCATAAATAGTTGCCAGATCAGTATACATATAACCGGGATAGCCCCGTCTTCCGGGAACCTCTTCCCGAGCAGTGGAAATTTCCCGCAAGGCTTCACAATAGTTGGTCATATCAGTCAAAACCACCAAGACATGCATATCTAGCTCAAAAGCCAGATACTCGGCTACCGTCAAAGCACAACGGGGAGTAAGCAAGCGCTCAATAGTCGGATCATTAGCTAAGTTCAGAAAGAAAACCACTCTTTCTAAGGCGCCGGTTTTTTCAAACTCCTGACGGAAAAAGGCAGCCTCCCGATAAGTAATGCCCATTGCTCCAAAAACAATGGCAAACTCCTCTCCACTCCTTACCTTAGCCTGACGAATTACCTGAGCTGCTATTTCATTTGCCGGCAAACCCGCTCCGGAAAAAATAGGAAGTTTTTGCCCTCGCACCAGGGTATTTAAGCCATCAATAGAGGATATTCCGGTTTGAATAAAGTCCTGCGGCTGAGCCCGGGCAAAGGGATTAATTGGATTGCCAGTTACTGAGAGCCGAGCTTCTTCTAAAATTGGAGGCCCGCCATCAATTGGTTCGCCCCGACCATTAAAAATCCGACCCAAAACATCAGGAGCCACCCCAATGGTAGCTACCTCATTTTTAAATCTAATTTTAGTCCGAGAAACATCAATCCCTTCCGTTCCTTCAAAAACCTGAACAACGGCGTAGTTCTCCGAGCTTTCCAGCACCTGCCCTGAGCGCTCCTCTCCGTTGGGCAAAACTATCTCTACCATCTCGTTATAACTGACATGGTGAATGTTTTCCACAAAGAGAAGCGGCCCGGAAACATAGTTAATGGTTCGGTAATCCCGCAAAATCAAAGGCTTTTTTTCTAGTTTCAACTAGACCACCTCCAGAGCAGCAAAACTTTCTCTCATTCGGTTAATTAAATCGTTAATCTTTTTTTCCGCCTCGGCACCTGGAATCTCTTTCATCCGAGCAATTTCCTCCTTGAAAGGCTGGTTTAAAATCTGGGTTAAGGTGACTCCCCGGTGAATGCAGTCCATAGCTAACTTATAAAAGGTTAGAATGGCCTTAAGCATAAAATATTGTTTTTCCAGAGGACAGTGAGAGTCGATTTCGTGAAAAGCAAACTGCTGAAGGTAGTCTTCCCGCAACATCCGGGTAACTTCCAGAACCATCCTTTCCGACTCGGGAAGGGCATCTGGCCCCACCAGCTGAACTATCTCCTGAAGTTCGGCTTCTTTCTGGAGTAAAGCCATAGCTTCTTTTCTTAATTCGGAAAATTCTGGAGAGACCTTTTTTTGAAACCAGTCGTCAATTGACCGCAGGTACAGGGAGTAGCTCTTAATCCAGCTAATAGCCGGGAAATGGCGGCGGTGAGCCAAACTGGTATCCAAAGCCCAGAAAGCTCCAGAAATCCGCAAAGAGTTCTGGGTCATTGGCTCGGAAAAGTCACCGCCAGGCGGGGAAACTGCTCCAATAACCGTGACCGAACCCAGTCGGCCATCACTTCCCAAACAAACTACCCTTCCTGCCCTCTCATAAAAGCCAGCCAAACGGGTGGCCAAATAAGCTGGATAACCTTCCTCCCCCGGCATCTCTTCCAAGCGACCCGAAACTTCTCGCAGAGCTTCCCCCCAACGAGAAGTGGAGTCAGCCATCATAGCCACATCGTAGCCCATATCCCGATAGTATTCTGCTAGGGTTATCCCGGTGTAAATAGAAGCTTCCCGGGCCGCTACCGGCATATTGGAAGTATTGGCAATCAAAATTGTCCGCTCCATTAAAGGATTGCCGGTTTTGGGGTCGGAAAGCTCCGGAAACTCAGTTAAAACTTCGGTCATCTCATTGCCTCGTTCCCCGCAACCGACATAGATTATTACATCCGCATCCGACCACTTAGCCAGAGTTTGTTCAGTAACCGTTTTTCCGGTACCAAAACCGCCGGGAATGATTGCTGAACCCCCTTTGGGAATAGGAAAAAAGGTATCAAAAACTCTTTGACCAGTGATTAGAGGAACTTCCGGATCAAGCTTTGTTTCATAAGGGCGAGCAAGGCGCACCGGCCAGGTCTGGTACATCTTTAACTCGGTGCCATCCGAAAGAATAGCTACCGTTTCTTCCACAGTAAACTCACCTTCTTGAATCTCCTCCACCCTACCTTCTTTGCCCGGAGGAACCATTACTTTGTGAGTAATACTTTTGGTCTCAGGCACCTCCCCGATAATATCTCCAGCCGTAACCATACTGCCTTTCTTTACTGCTGGCTTGAAGTGCCATTTTTTCTGGCGAGAAAGGGGTTGGGCAACCACTCCCCGTTTAATGAAAGGCCCGACATCCTTCCAGACCAAAGGCAGGGGCCGCTGAACACCATCAAAAATTGAAGTCAGAAGGCCTGGGCCCAGCTCAACCTGCAAAGGGCTACCAGTGCTAAGAACGGGTTCGCCAACTTTCAGACCAGCGGTGTCCTCGTAAACCTGAATTATGGCTACCTCCTCCTCTAGGCGAATAATTTCTCCCATCAATCCCTCTTCCCCCACTCGCACCAGATCATACATCCGGGAACCCCGCATCCCTTTAGCCTCAACCACCGGTCCGGTTATCCGGGAAATAAATCCTTCAATCAACTCACTCACCCTCCCCCAATTTTATCTCAAATCCAATAGCCCTTCTAATTAACCCCCTCAAATAATCAGCCCGCCCGATTATCCCAACTTTTTTCTTAGAAGGTATCTGGACAACAATTGGGCGGTAGATGCGGTCAATCTTTTGCTGGGTTCTCTCGTCAACAAAAGAAGCAAACTCAGAAGAAAAAGCGATCACCCCAATGGTGTCATCGTCTATTAGCTCAGCCAGTTTTGCCCGGGCTTTATTTCCTTCTTCTACCTCTATGACCTCAACTCCGGAAAGACGAAAGCCATCAGCACTTTCCGGATCGGTAACCACCACAACCCTATACAATTACCAGTGCCTCCCGAATAGCCTGTTCATTCATTCCCACCGCCTTACCCCTTAAAATTATCCTTAAATTAACCACCTCGTTGTATTTAGACCAGAGGTAAGCAATGATAATAGCCATACTCAGAGGGTCAGCTTTAAAGAGGTCAACCAGTTTCTTCAACATATATTCTTCCATTTTCCTTTCCACCATAGAAACCAAATCGGTCTTTAAAAACTCCTTCACCCCCGCCTCTAAAGGAACTTTGTAAGGAGTTTTTTCCAAAAGAGGATTGATATCTTCTACGTGTTTTATCTCAGCCAGACGAGCAAAAAGCTCATCAGAAATATATTTTCCCCCCGGAATGAAGAAATCCTTAACACTCTCCGGCTCGAGCTGTTCTCGACGGGTTTTTAAAATAGTCATTATATTGACAATGTCAATTTCTCTCCGAATCATCTCTACCGTTAGCTGCTGATTTAAATCGCGCTTTTTCCTTAAGCGAGCAAAAATATACTGATAATAGTATTTATCTAGAGCCAGCTCCAGAAGAGCCAAATTCCTGCTCTCAGCATAATCTTTGAAATTTTCAGTCAATGGTCGGGCCAGATGGCTGCCCCAGGTAGCTAAAGCATCAATGACTTCTCTGATGGTAGTCTGGCGGGCTAAAAATTCCAGAGCCCCCCGCGACAAATGGCCAGCTGGAAAAAAGCTTTCTATTATCTCTTCTTCAGAGGCCCCGAAGTGTTTTCCTCTTAAAATTGCTTTTAAATTAAAAATGTCCCAGCGCTCAATTATCAAGTCAAAAATCTCCTGCAGCTCAGGAGGGATCCAGGAGCGAAGCTCCTGAACCTCCCTTATAAACTCTATTTTTAAGCCTTCTTCGGCTCCTTTAACGCCACTGGCCCGGATCAGACCTTGCTCAATGGATTTGCGATAGTGAGTATTTAAAAGCTTCCCAATAACTTCTTCTTCATCATAAGCTTGAAGTAAATCCTGGTAAAAAGCCGGAGGAAAAAGATAACTTCTTCGGGCACGAGCTCGGGCGTTAGCATAACCAATATCTACTCCCATTCAGATCTCGGGGAAAATTATCCGCGTCACCTCCGCCTTGTAAACTTGAGCTGCTTTTTTAAGCCTTGACTCTAAAGTATTGGTAATTGTCACACTTCCTTCGGCATCGTCTACAATTACCCCGCCACTGATAGCCGGGATCTCCTTGACCTCTCCGTCTACTTGAAGCTCGGTTAGCAGTTTCTCAGCCATTTTAACATCGTCCGGATTAACTCTGACTACCACTTTTCCGCTTACACCCTCCAAAGCTTCTTCTAGTAAATGGCGAAAAACCTCCGGATACTTCTTATCTTTTCGGAGTTTGCGGATTTCTTTTAAAGCTTCCTCAACCACTTCTTTTACTGCTTCTTCCTTTGCCTTTATTACTTCCTTTTTGGCGGCCAAGCGGGCGGCGTTTACAATCTTAGCCGCTTCGCTTTCAAAAACGACTCTTGCTTTTTCTATCTCACTTTGCCTAAGTTTTTCGGCTTCCTCCTGAGCCTCCTCCCTAATTTGCTTAGCCTGTTCTCTCGCACGATTTAAAACATCCTCGCAAGCCGCTTTGCCTTCTTCTTCTAAAGACTGAAGAATTTCTTCAATACCCATTTTTCTCCCTCTTATTTAAGAGTGGTGATTATCATTGCCGCTACCACAAAGCCAAACAGAACAATGAGCTCCGGCAAAGCTTCAAGAACAATTATCTGGCCAGCCACCTCTGGTTTCTCGGCAATTGCCCCGGCTCCCGCTGCCCCAATTCTTGCCTGAGCGTAAGCGGTGGAAATAGCCGGGATAGCTACTGCCAGAGCTGCGGCAAAAGCTTTAGCTTCCAGCTGTCCCATTTCTTCACCTCCCTGCTTTTTTAAATGGTTTATATGGCTTTCCGCCATAGACTACAAACTTTCCAAAAAACTCAACAATGTTAAGTCGCATTGAATGGATAGTAGCGCTGAAAGAGTGAACCACAATGTTTAAAAAGTGAACCAGAAGAGCCACTAAAACGCCGATAGCTGCTACATCAAACATACTGCCCAGCTGATTGCCGATGACCGCCAGAATTACGCCAGCCAGGCCTAAAGCCATTAAACGGAGATAGGAAGCAATGTTGCTGATGACGCTGGGGATATGGAAAAGAGCAGTCACTCCTCCGCCGTAAACAATTAAAACAAAAGCAATTAAAATCAGGAGTACAATGAGAGAGCCAAAAACTTCAGGAACGGCTCTCTGAAGAAGCAAAACCAGAAAAACAATGCTAACTAAAAGGATGATCATTCCTAAATTCTCCAGGGCGTGACGCTTAGCATGTTCGCGTAAGGCATTTATCATTCCCAGAACAAAGCCAAGCAAAATATGGCCAAAGCCCAGTCCCACTGCCAGGAACATATAAGGGAGTAGATAATCAGCAATATTACCACGGTCAAAAGGAAGTTCAAAAAGGACCTTAACCGCCTGCCACTTTCCCTGAACCAGGGCTACTTTATGTTCCTCTTTTAAAGTCTCCAGGAGTTTTTCTGTTTTTTCTGGACTAACTCTTAGTTCGGCAGCTATCTCTTCAACTGAGAAGGCCTTGTCTTTAGATTGGAGAAAAGCTAAAGTTTCCTCCAGCAACTTGCTTTCCTCCTCGCTCAGTTTAACTTCTTCGTGAGGAGGTAAAATCCGGGTCACCACTTTGCTCCCTTCAGGTGTTGGCTCCTTAACAATCTGGAAAGGTCGGACCATCTTGTAAACATGGGGAAGGTTGCCAAAAACTTCGCCGTAAATGAAACCAAAGAACATTACCATCACCGCCGCCATAATGACCATAGTAGCTATCATCTTCACTATTGGCACCTTGCCCAAAAAATAACGCAAAAGCAAGCCAATAACCAGCAGGGAAAAGCCATAACCGATATCGCCTAAAACCAGACCAAAAAATATCGGGTAGAAAATGGCCAGAAAAACGGTTGGGTCAAGGGTGCCATAGCGAGGATAACCGAAGATGCCCATGATTAACTCATAAGGTTTAGCCCAGAAAGGATTGTCCAGAACTACCGGAGCCTCCTCGCGTTCCTCCTCGCTTACCTCCACTTCGGAAACCAGTACTTTTCCTTCAAAATCCTTGTTTAAAGCTTCCTTTACCCTTTTAAGTTCCCGGCGGGGAATCCAGCCTTCAATTACAAAAGTGTAGTCTGTTTGGCCGGCAAAATAAGCCACTTCTAACTCGCTGCAACGATCCGCCAATACATTGCGAATTGCCAGTATACGGGCGTACCAAGCCCTTGACATCTCGCTTAGCTCTTCTTTTACTTTATCAATCTCAGCTGGAATGTTCTTTAAGCGAGAAATTATCGCCTCGTAAGCTTCGTCAAATGGCTTATCAGCGTAGTCTTCAGGCAGCTTAACCCGGTTTACCTTTTCAGCCCAGAGGAAGGAGTTAACCGGTTCGGAATAAGTCCGGTTAAAGACAAGCAAGGCAGCGGTTGTTTCCTCATCCACATCTGCGGAAACCAGTTCAAACTGACCCTTAGTAAGCTTGCCAATCTCTTCCCGAATTAAATCCAGAACCCCTTTATACTTCCGCTCAACCAGAAGAGCTACTGTTTCAAAACCTTCCAGAGCAATTAACTGGCTGGCTAAGGGTTTAATTTTCTTTAAAACCACCGCGTATTTGGCTAAATTGGCTCTTTCTTCTTCC
>DAIRCJ010000070.1:0-7139 GCA_036796755.1 Candidatus Geothermocultoraceae bacterium
CGCTTCTTTTTGAAGTTTATTTTTAGAAATTTCGAGAGGTAAATTAAGCTTTTCTTGAGCTGACTAAATCTCTGCCTTTTTTAAAGATTTGAGTACTGGCTTAAGGACTCCAGCTCGTAGCGGTTTAAAAGTTCGCTATTTCTTAAAATTTTTTTAGTTTCCCCTTGAGCTACAATTTTTCCTTTATAAATCAGGAAACAGCGCTGGGTTAGCTCGTAGGCAAAAAATAAGTCATGGGTGGCAATTATTTGAGTGATAGGAAGGGATCTCAAAACTTCAATTAATTCGCGGCGCGACTTATGGTCAAGATTGGATGTCGGTTCGTCTAAGACCAGGATTTCCGGAAGATGAGAAAGGACAGTGGCAATGGAAAGGCGTTTTTTCTCTCCCAGACTTAAGTGATGAGATGAACGGTTGGAAAATCCCTCAAGACCAACCATTTTGAGGGCTTCTTTAACTCTTAACTTTACTTCTTCAGGTTTTAGATGGTGAGAGAGGGGTCCAAAAGCGACATCATCATAAACAGTGGGCATAAAAAGCTGGTCGTCTGGGTCCTGAAAAACCAGCCCAATTTTTTTCCGAACCTCTTGCTGGTTGCGATGATTTACTTCCAGCCCGTTTATGGTTATTTGTCCTTCTCCCTTAAGTATTCCGTTTAGGGCGAGAAGAAGAGTTGATTTCCCGGCCCCATTTGGACCGATCAGAGCCACGCATTCATTTTGATTGATGGAAAGATTTATATTTTCTAAAGCCCGAGTTCCATCAGGGTAGACATAAGAAAAGTTTTCAACTTTTATTATTTCCTTGGACAATTTGGTTCACCTGCCAGAAAAAATTAAGATAAAACCCAGAAAGAAAATAAAGAGGGCAGCTTCTCTTGGTTCAATGGGGGCAAGAGGGTAAGAAGGAAGGCTTTCTCCCTGGTAGCCGCGGGCCAGCATTGCCTGATAAACTCTTTCACTCCTTTCATAAGAGCGAAGGAAAAGAACGCCAATCAAACCGCCGAAAGTTTTAAGATTAAGGCTTAATTTGCTAGCTTTTCCCCGGGAATAAAAGGCTCGGGCCATCCTTTCTCCCTGGTCAATAAAGAGAAAGAGATAGCGGTAAAGAAAGGAGAGGATGTTTAAGACAGTTGGAGGAAAACCCATCTTTTCCAGGCTTTTTAACAAACGGGAGAAAGGGGTGGTGGAGGCTAAAAGGGAAAGAAAAAGCATTGAAAGCCAGGCTTTAAGGAAAAGAGAAAGAACAAGGAATAAAGAGAAATTGTTAGCTGGCGAAGAAAGATTAAGACTTCCCCTTCCCTGGCCTAAAAAAATAGAAAGGGAAAGCACAGCCAGGAAGGGTAAGACCACCAGCGAGCGCTTAAATATAAATACCGGCGGAACCCGGGAAAGAATGAGAGAAAGCAGAAAAAGGAAAAACAAGGATAGATAAAAAAAGTAGTTTTCCAGAGGCGTCAGACTGATTGAGATAATAATGGCCAGAGCGAGAAGCACTTTAAGCTGGGGATGGAAAGAGTGGAGCGGGCTTTCAAGCCCGCTATACTTATCCAGAAAATCGTGTTTCATTTCTTGCCCGTTTTTAAAATTTTTACCAGAAGAAAAACAAAAACAAAAGTGATGATAGTGCCCAGCAAGCCAGCTAAAGAGGTGGAGATTTTTTCGTTTTTCAGAGCGGGAATGATGTAGTCGGGAAAGGGCGACTTTAAAAGGGGCTTTCCTTCAATCAGCTTTCCAAAGCCCAGATTTTCGGCTGACTTTTCCAGTCCGTCAGGCCAGGGAGAAGCCAAGGGGGAAAAAAACAGACTGAGGAGAACAGCTACCAGCAAAATAATCAGAGAGATTTGCCAGAGAGAGCGATTAATTTTCATTTTCGACCACCACCTTTGAGAGCAGATCAGGGCGGGTTGAGTGAAGGAAACCTAAAACAGCGGTGGTGATTAGCCCCTCCCCTATACCGATCAGGGCGTGGATGGAACCCATAGAGATAAGCAAGGGAGCAATTTTGGCTAAACCGGAAAAATAAAGTTCCAGACTACAGGCTAAAGCGGCCAGGACTACAGAGAGCCAGGAAGTCAAAAAGATGGCGAGATATGGTTTTTTAAGGATCCTGGCCAGGCTCCGGTAGAGATAGTAAGCGCTGAAGGAACCAATCAGAGCCATATTAAAGATGTTAGCCGATAAAGCCAGAACACCTCCGTCCTGGAAAAGAAAAGCCTGAAGAATGAGAACCGAAGAGATAACCAGAAATCCCGCCCAGGGACCAAGAAGCAGGGCAGCCAGAACTCCGCCAATAAGGTGCCCGGAAGTTCCGACGGCTACAGGAAAATTAAGCATTTGAGCAGCAAAAATAAAAGCGGCAGTAACTCCCAGCAGGGGAACTTTTTCTTCTTCCACTTCTTCCCGCACTTTTTTAGCCGCGTAAACCAGTGAAGCTCCAGAAACTGCTCCCAGGCTGGCAACGATTTCCGGCTTTAAAATCCCGTCAGGAATATGCATCAATCACCTCCGTAAAATTGAAAATTCCTTCGGGAAAAGGTTAAAGTGGAGTGATCTCCACTCCTTCTATATCGGAATTAGCAAGTTCACTTGCCTTTTTCAGGGCGTTCTGGAGCCTCACTCGGGATTCATTTAAGAGGCTTTCAGTTTCTTCCAGCAAATCTTTCAGCTCTTTTAAGGAGCTTGAGTTCAAGACAACCTTCCACTGGGAAACTCCTTTTTTAGAAAGTTCAACTTCTTCGGCTAAATGATTTAGAGCCAGCTTAAACTGGGTTAAGTTTAGTCCTTCGCGACACACGATACCTCCTTTCAAAACCTTAAAAAATAAGCCGCGGAGAAAAACCGCGGCTTTCAAGCCTTGCGCTTCAGCTTCTTTATTCTTTTTTTCATCCTAAATAATACCTTTTTCTTCTGATAAGGACAACTTCGGGTTTAACTATCTCTTTTTTTGATTATTACCTCATGTTCAAGGAGCTTCAGCTCTACAAGGTCGGCCTGGACCTCTCGCTGGCTGCCAAAAAGGTCAACCAGAAGCAGCCGATCTTTTTCTGGCTTGATGGTTATAACATTATCCATAAACTCTTCTTTTTCTCCGTTTTTTTCTAAGTAAACTTTTACTTCACACAATTTATTCCACCCCCATTTCCATTAGTTTTTTAATGATTTCTTCCATTAAGTGAGGAATTGGCTGATAAGATAAGCCAGCAATCTCAACTTTTGGGTTAGTCAGAGGAAGGAAGAACTTTGTGGCTTGAGCCAGAGCGACAGCTTCAGCCATGGCTGGCGTAACCTCTCCCATCATAGAGTGAGGGATGGTTGCGGCTAAGGGAGCAACGATGAGCTCAGCTTTAGGCAAGTTTATCCGAAAAGCGTTTTCTCCGCTGGCAACTTGATTAGCTCCAGCTTTCATCATATTCTGAGCAGCGATAGCATTGGTTCCCAGAGCGATTATAGTGCTTTTGGGAAACTTTTCGCGTAGCTTAAGAACAATTTGCTGCCCGATGCTTCCGCCCATCCCGTCTATGACCAGTATGGTCTTAATCATTAGAAGCCCAGTCGTTTAATAAATTCTTCTTTGGTCATAGCACCGATAATGGTGTCAACAACCTTTCCGTTGTCAAAGATAAGGAAAGTTGGTACGCTGGTTATCCCAAATTTAGCACCAAGTTCCGGGTATTCATCAACATCGGCTTTGGCAAAGTTCATTCTTTCTCCGTATTTTTCAGCTATCTCTTCCAGAATAGGAGCCATAACCCTGCAAGGACCACACCAACCAGCCCAGAAATCAATTAAAAGCGGCTTGTCAGAGTTTTTTATTTCCTTATCTATATTTTCCGGAGTTAGCTCTTTGACTTTTCCCATCAAACCTCCTTTTTTTAAATACTAAAGTATCTTATCCGAGAATAAATTTTTCTGCCAGATGAGCAGCTAAGGCTCCTTCAGCTGAAGCTATGATTGCTTGTTTCAGCTGGTTAGCCCGGACGTCTCCGGCAGCAAAAACTCCTTTCCAGCTGGTCATTAAGTTTTCATCGGTTAAAATGAAACCTTTTTCATCGCGGCGGATTCCTTCAGGAACCCAATCAGAGTTGGGTTTAAGACCAATGTAAATAAAAACGCCGTCCATTTTCAGTTCTTGTTCGTCTTGGGTTAGTTTGTTTTTCACCACTACTGAGCTTACTTTTCCTTCCCCTTTTATTTTGATTAGATGAGAATTCCAGATGAACTTAATTTTGGGATTTTCAAAAGCCCGCTCCTGAAGGATTTTGGTTGCTCTTAAAGCGTCTCGCCGATGTACAACCGTAACTTCCGCAGCTATTCTGGCTAAATAAAGAGCCTCTTCAATTGCTGAGTCTCCTCCCCCAACTACCATCACTTTTTTATCTTTAAAAAAGGCTCCATCGCAGGTAGCGCAGTAGGAGACACCCCGGCCGGTAAACTCTTTTTCTCCCTCAACTCCCAATCGGTTAGGTGAGGCTCCGGTAGCGATCAAGATGGTTTTGGAGTAGGCTTTTCCTTCCGATGTTTCTATTTCATAGCCAGCTTCGGCTGGCCTGAAAGTTTTCACTTCAACTAAGTTTTTAATTTCCAGACCAAAACTTCGGGCCTGTTTTTCAAAAAGTTCGGCTAACTCCATTCCTTTTAAACCTTCAGGGAAACCAGGAAAGTTTTCCACCCGGTCAGTAGTGGCAATTTGTCCGCCAGGAACCCCTTTTTCTAAGAGGACAGTTTTTAATCGGGCGCGGGAGGCATAAATTCCGGCGGTTAAACCAGCCGGGCCTCCCCCCACGATAACCAGGTCATAACTCATTTTCTCTCTCCCATTGCTTTTTTAATCGCCGCAATACTGGCTTTTGCTTCATCAGAAAACTCTCCATTGGGGGATATTTTAAGATATTCTTCAAAGGCTTTCAGGCTTCCTTCAAGGTCGCCTTTTCCCTGCCACAAGATTATTCCTTTATTGTAGTAAGCCAGGGCGTGGCCCGGGCTATTAGCAATTGCCACTTCCAGCTCCTCCAGGGCTTTGTCTACCTTTCCCAGATAATAATAAGAGATGGCAAGGTCGGTGCGAACATTGCTGTCTTTTGGGTTGGCGTCAAGAACTTTTTCGTAATAATCAATGGCTTTCGGGTATTCTTTACGGTCAAAGTAGTAGTTGCCCAAGGTGACCATAACCGAAAGATTTTTAGGCTCGTATTTTAAAATTTTATTTAGTTCAGCCAGGGCTAACTGGTCAAGGCCTAAGCGGAAATAACAGTCGGCTATTTTTAAACGCACATTGGTGTTTTTGGGTTCTAACTTTACAAATTTCTCGTAAGTATCAGCAGCTTTTTTATAAGATTTAGACTGATAATAAAAGTCGGCTAAGCCTATAAGGGCTTCTTTGTTTTTGGGGTTTTCGCGCAAAGCTTTAATATAGGTTTGTTCAATGTTTCGGTAAGCTTCAAACTCGTTAGCTAAGCCCGGGGGAAGTTCCGGAGGAGAAACCGTTTGCCTGCCCAGACCAAGCTGGAGCAAAGCTACCAGGCCAATCAGGATAATTAAAATAGTTCCCGTCCAGCTTATTATGGCTCTCTGGTTGACCCGGAAGAACTTGCTCAGGCTGTCAAAAAAGCTTTTCTTTTCTTCAAATCGTTTTATTTTTAAGCCCAGAATTTGAGCTTTAAGGAGCATATTTAGATCGTTAGAGATAAGAACGGTTTTGGCTGAAGGGTTCTTTTCAGCTATCTGGGCAGTTAAGGCTAGTATCTGGTCATCAGAGGTTTTTATGTTTAAGCCTGAGGGATATGGCTGGCTGGAGTTAAGCATTTCCACCCTTACTATACTTCCGTTTTCCAGAGCTATTCCTTTTGTTAGCTCCCCTTTTTCGGCTAAATCAAAAAGGGCTCTGGTAACCTCTCGGGCACGAAAGCGGAGTTCACGGTCAAGGTGAGTGGTTTTCAGTTTATCGATTTCCATCAAGACTGTCTGGGGAATGATAATTTCGCTCCTGGGAAGACTTAAAAATATCAAGGGGTCGTATAAAAGGGTATTGGTATCAAGAACAAAAATGTTTTGCTTCAATCAGTTCTCACCCCGAAAAAATTATTTTAGATAACTGTACAAACGAGTGAAAATTTTAAGAGCTTTTTCGACCGCTTCTTCGCAATTATCCGGAGATTCTTTTAGGCATTCTTCCATGCTTTTTGTGATCAGCCGAATTCCAACCTCATCCAGAGCATGGCGGGCAGCGGCTAACTGAGTCAGGGTTTCCTGACAACTTCTTTCTTCCTGGATCATTTTTTGAACTCCTCGGAGCTGGCCTTCAATCCTTTTCAGCCGGTTGACTAAAGATTTGACCTTTTCCTTTTCCATTTTTATACCTCTGTGGGTATTTAAACAAAATATAGGCTGGCAGTCAATTGCTTGTAAACGTCCTGAACATACTGGAATCTTGATTTTAAAACCCTGGGAGATTTGAAAGCTAAAAGAAAAAATTAAAAACAAGATTTTCTTCAGCGGTCCAGAGTGGGGGGAGGCCTGACCCCCGGGACTTCAAGAAAATTTTGAAAAGCTGCTTAATATGAAGGTTCGGCTTCTCCCTGAAGGGAGATGGCTGTGTAAGGTTTGGTCATTTCCAGGTGCTGAATAATCCAGGTGCCTTGAACAGGGACAGTGATGTTAACAAACATTTTGGGAGGTCTTTCCTGGAAAGAGAGGTTGTTAAAGATGACCCCGTTCTGGTTGGCCATTTTCTGGGCTGTATATCGAGCGGCAGCCAGAGAACGATGTTGATAATAAGCATTAAGCGCCCCCTGGGCGATCTGGTCCGCCAGGCTGGATGAGTTGTAGTAAGTTAAGCCAATCCTTCCTATTTCATTGGCCAGGGTAAAAAGAATTGCCAGAAAAACAACCCATTTGAAAATAGCCTTGAGCGAACTATTCACTCTTTTTCTCCATTCTAAACCGTCTTATTAGAACTAAAACAATGATAGCAATTAAAGCGAAGAAAAAGAAGGTGGAAATAAGAGTGAAATAGTTGGACTCGACAATAATTACTGCCTGAGCCAGTTTAAAATGGCTTTCTGGAGAAACTAACTCAACCTTCAAACGGTAATCACCTGGTTTTTTGGTAGTAACGGGCACAAGAAAAGTGCTTTCTTG
>DAIRCJ010000071.1:0-7093 GCA_036796755.1 Candidatus Geothermocultoraceae bacterium
ATGAGTTCCGGGGAGCCATCCCCACCCTGGCCAGAGCTCCCTCGGAGCACGGCTCGTTTGAAATCATCTTGAGCGAGCTAGACTGGCTTAAAGATAAGCTCTCCCACAGGCCTTTCTCAATCAGCAAACCAGAATTTCTCGAAGACCACAAACTTTGGTGGGTACTTAACGGGCGGTATCTTTCCGAAATCATCCACCGTTACGGTTTTTACACCCCTTGCCTCGGCTGCCATCTTTATTTTCACCTTCTCCGAGCCGAACTGGCTTTAAAAAAAGGGGTAAAGAAAATAATCTCAGGAGAAAGAGAGCTGCATGCTGAAAAAGTCAAAATTAATCAAACCAGACTGGCTCTGGAAGCCTACAAAGAAGTCCTTCTCGGCGCTAACCTTGAGCTTGTTTTCCCTCTGCAAAAAATCTCTGATAACCAGGAAATAGAAAACTTGCTGGGAAAAAAATGGCAAGAGGAAGCAAGCCAGTTAAGCTGTGCCTTTAAAGCTAACTACTGCTCAGTTGAAAACCAGCTTTTAATCCAGGAAGAAGATTTAAAACCTTATCTCGAAGAGTTCTTAATTCCGGTTGGAGAAATAATCCTGAAGGTTAAACTGAACCAGAACGCTGACTACCCCCTGGAGGTTGAAAACTATCTAAGAAAGAAGTGGACTGGCCGTTGAAAGCTTTGATTATCCTCCTTGACGGGCTGGCTGACCGTCAGGCTCCAGAGTTAAATAACCAAACTCCACTTCAGGCTGCTAAAACTCCTTTTCTTAACTCTCTGGCCAAAAAAGGAATTACCGGCTTGATGTTTACACTTTCTCCTGGACTGGCTCCCTCCACCGAACTGGCTCATTTTGTCCTTTTAGGCTACGAACTTGAGACTTTCCCTGGAAGAGGTTTGCTTGAAGCTTGGGGCGAAGGTTATGAAGTAGCCAGCGATGAAGTGGTCATCAGGGGAAGTTTTGTTTCAGTCAAAGAAATTAACGGCAAATTCTGGATTAAAAAAAGAGTCCCCCATTTTAAGGAAGAGGAACTAAAAAAGCTCTCTTATTCTTTGAAACCTTACCAGAAAGAAGGAGTGAAAATTAAGTTTATTTACAACAGCCAGCGACAAGGACTTCTCTATCTCAAAGGCGAAGTCAGTCCCGAAATTACCGACTCCGATCCTTTCTTTGACCTTCCTGTTCTAAAGGTTCAGCCTTTAGCAAAAGCTCAAAATCTTCCTTTAGCTTTAAAAACAGCTAGGATAGTCAACCACTTTCTCATCAGCTCTTATCAAAAGCTTTCCGGTCATCCTCTTAATCAGAAAAAAAGCGAACCGCTGAATTTTATCGTTACTAAATGGGCATCCAGAGCTTCCTCTCCTCTGCCTTTTCTTCAAAAGTTTGGTTTAAAAGGAGCGATGGTTGCTTCCTCCAAAATGCTTAAAGGTCTGGCTCGCCTCATCGGATTGGATTACTACCAGGTGAAGAAGGAAAAAATTTCCACGGACCTGCTTTCAAAGCTATTATTAACCTTAAGCAAGCTTGAGGAAGGATATGATTTCGCTTTTGTTCACACTAAAGCTCCAGATGAAGCCTCACACCTTAAAAAACCAGAAGAAAAAAAGAAAGTAATAGAAATTATGGACCAAGCTCTCTCCAGAAGCGGAATAGAAAAGTGGGCAAAAGATAATCTTTTAGTCATAACTTCTGATCATTCAACTGCTTCCCGGGGAAGCCTGATACACTCTGGTGAGCCAGTACCGATTATGTTTATTGGTAAAATGACTGGCGCTGACGGAGTAAAAAGTTTTGATGAGTTCAGCTGCTCCGCCGGCTTTCTGGGTCACCTTGAGGGGAAAAACCTGATGCCCCTGGTGCTTAATTATCTCGACAAAATTAATTATCAGGGAGCGAAACCTTTTCCAGACCAGAAAATCTGCCGTCCCAACTTGGAACTAATAAGGCCCTTAGATTTCAAAGAAGAAAATGACAACCAGGAAAATTAAAGTTAAAATTGAATCTATGGATCGGCTCTGGGCGCCCTGGCGAAACGCTTACATCCTGCAGGCTCAAAAAAACGAAAACCGCTGTATTTTTTGCGAACTGCCCGAAGAAAATGAAGACGAAAAAAATTTTATTGTCCGACGGGGAAAAACTGCCTTTGTTATCTTAAATATTTTTCCTTACAATAACGGCCATTTAATGGTTGCCCCTTACCGCCACATCGCCAGAATTTCTTCCTTAAAAAAAGAAGAAAGCCTGGAAATGATGGAACTTTTGGCCCAGGCAGAAGCAACTTTGAGGAAAACAATGAAGGCAGAAAACTTCAACCTGGGAATGAATTTAGGTCGGGTGGCCGGAGCAGGTTTTGATGCTCACCTTCACTTTCACCTGGTTCCCCGCTGGAACGGTGATACTAATTTTATGCCGGTTATAAGCAACACCAAAGTAATCTCTCAGTCCCTGAAAGAGGTTTACAAACTTCTTTCCGCTAACTGGGCAAAAAAGGCTAAAGATTAAAAATAAAAAAGGAAAAGTTAAGCCAGCTGCTTTTTCAAAGTTTTAGCTATTTTTCTAACCTCAGCCACTAAAACTTCAAACTCTTTCAAATCCAGTGACTGCGCTCCGTCGCACAATGCTCGCCGGGGATCGGGGTGGACTTCGACCATCAGGCCGTCAGCTCCGACCGCTACCGCCGCACGGGCCAAGGGAATAATAAAATCGGAATGACCCGTTCCGTGGCTGACATCAACAATAATCGGAAGTTTACTGAGTTTTTTAACCACAGGGACTGCATTTAAGTCCAGAGTAAACCGGGTTGCTCGCTCAAAAGTCCTTATCCCTCTCTCGCAAAGAACAACCCTGGGATTGCCAGCTGAAGTGATGTACTCGCTGGCCAAAAGCCACTCCTCAATGGTGGCTGAAAATCCCCTTTTCAAAAGGACAGGCCGATGATTTCCTGCCGTTGCCTTCCCTACTTTTTTCAAAAGAGAGTAGTTATCCATATTGCGAGCGCCAATTTGAATAACATCCGCATACTGAAGAATTAACTCAAGATACTCAGTGTCTATAAGCTCGGTAACAATTTTCAAGCCAAACTTTTTCTTAACTTCATTCAAGAGCTTCAGCCCTTCTTCTTCCAGACCCTGAAAAGAGTAAGGGGAAGTTCGCGGTTTAAAAGCTCCCCCTCGGAAAAAAGTCAGGCCCTGTTTCTTAATTGCCTCCCCGGTTTTTAAAAGCTGTTGAAGATTCTCCACCGCACAGGGGCCCGCAATAATAACGAACTGGCTTTCCGGAAAAAAATTACTTTTCAATTTCTTTCATCACCCGGAGGATTTCTTCATAAATATCACGAACGTCATCGTTATAAAGAGGACCGTGATTTACGGAAAAAAGATGATTAAAAATTTCTTCCTCTCTTTTAGGGTCATAAACCGATAAACCCGCCCTCTCTTTCAGGCTTCGGATAGCCAGAACAATTTTAGCTCGCTCGTTTAAAGATTTGACTATCTGTTCGTCTATAAGATCAATCTCCTTTCTTAACTTCTCCATCTTCTTTTCCAGCTCTTTTTCCATATTTACCCCCTTAATGAAGTTAAAAAAATCCTTTTCTCAAAAGTTACAAAGCCATTTGTTAAAAGAAGTTTTCACTCCCATTCAATCGTGGCCGGCGGTTTAGAACTTATATCGTAAACCACCCTGTTTACTCCTTTGACCTCGTTAATTATCCGATTGGAAATTTTAGCCAGCAAATCGTGAGGAAGACGAACCCAGTCAGCCGTCATTGCGTCTTCGCTGGTTACAGCCCTTACTACTATTGGGTAAGCGTAAGTCCTTTGGTCGCCCATAACCCCAACGGTTCTTATTTCCGGCAGAACAGCAAAAGCCTGCCAGATTTTCCGATACAAACCTGCTTTCTTTATTTCCTCAACCACAATGGCGTCGGCCTGACGGAGAATTTCCAGTTTTTCCCTGGTTACCTCGCCAATTATCCGAATAGCCAAGCCGGGACCGGGAAAAGGATGGCGCCAGACAATCTCTTCGGTCAGCCCCAGTTCTTCGCCAACTGCTCTGACCTCGTCTTTAAAAAGCATCCTCAAAGGTTCAACCACCTCTTTAAATTCCATATCAGCCGGCAATCCCCCAACATTATGATGGGTTTTTATCTTAGCTGCTTCCCGGGTACCACTCTCAATAACATCGGGATAAAGAGTCCCCTGAACTAAATAATCAACCTGACCAATTTTTCTGGCTTCTTCTTCGAAAACCCGAACGAACTCCTCACCTACAATCTTTCGCTTTTTCTCTGGGTCGGTAACTCCTTTTAGTCGGCTTAAAAATCTTTCTTCAGCGTTTACATAGCGCAGGTCAACCTGAAAATGTTTCTGGAAGGTCTCCACTACCTGTTCTGCTTCCCCGGCTCTCAACAAACCATGATTGACAAAAACGCAGGTTAAACGATCACCAATTGCCTTATGAACGAGAAGGGCAGCTACTGAAGAGTCAACTCCACCGGAAAGGGCGCAAAGCGCTCTTCCTTCGCCTACTTTCTCTCTTACCTCGCGAACCGCTTCTTCAATGATAGAAACTCTGGTCCAGTTGGGAGTACAATTAGCCGCTTTATAAAGAAAATTCTTCAAAATATCCATTCCTGAGGGAGTGTGAAAAACTTCCGGATGAAACTGTACCCCATAAAGCTTCTTTTCTGGATTTTCCATTGCCGCAACCGGGCTGGCTTCGGTTTGAGCTACCGAAAGAAAACCCTCAGGTGGTTTAACTACCGCATCCCGATGGCTCATCCAGACCACCTGTTTGGCAGACAGTTCGGAAAACAAAACGGATTCAGCCACCACTTTCAGGCTGGTCTTGCCAAACTCGCTTTTTCCAGTTCGTTTGACTACTCCCCCAAGCTGGTGAGCCAAAAGCTGCATCCCATAGCAGATGCCTAAAACCGGTATACCAAGTTTTAATAATTCAGGGTCGCTTTGGTAAGCATTGGGGGCGTAAACGCTCGTCGGGCCACCCGAAAAAATTATGGCTTTGGGGTTTCTTTCTTTTATCTCCTCTGGGGTTATAGTATAGGGAACAATTTCTGAATAAACCTTACATTCCCTTACCCGTCGAGCAATTAGCTGAGCATACTGGGCTCCAAAATCGAGAATCAAAACCTTATCAAAGCTTTTTTTCTCGTCCATAAAAGGATTATACAATCAACTAAAAAAACTCTCCATATTTTTTCCCTGAATGGCAAGTTCTGATTTGTAAATCGACCAGCTGGGACCCCCGGGGAAGAAGCGTCATTCTTCTTTATAATGTAAAAAATCTAACCATTCTAAAATGCTAAAATTGAAAGGTCGGCAATGGTTTTCCTAAAAAGTGAGAAGGTAAACCCAAAAAGCTTTAAGGGATTTAAAGGACAAAAATCCAATGAAAAAAAATTTAGCCTCTGGCTCCTTGCCCCACACCTTGAGCAAACTGAGAAGCTTTGCCTTCGGTTTGAAGAGCCGGAGCCACCATTAGTTCAGCCCGATGAAAGTCTTTGATATCTTCGTAGCCAGCTGTAGCCATCGAAGTCCTTAGAGCTCCCATTAAATTTAAGGTTCCATCATTTTCGTAAGCCGGGCCAAGCAATATCTCTTTCAAAGAAGCTTTGACTCCAACTTGAATTCGCGTACCTCTTGGTAGGGTCGGATGAAAGGTTGCCATACCCCAGTGAAAACCAAGCCCGGGTGCCTCGGCCGCCCGCGAAAGCGGTGAACCAATCATTACAGCATCGGCTCCACAAGCAATAGCTTTAGCAATATCACCTCCAGTTGACATACCTCCATCAGCAATAACATGAACATAACGGCCAGTTTCTTCGAGATAGCGGGTGCGAGCCGCCGCCGCGTCAACAATGGCCGTTGCCTGAGGAACTCCTATACCTAAAACTCTTCGGGTAGTACAGGCCGCTCCCGGCCCAACTCCCACTAAAACTCCCACCGCTCCCGTTCGCATTAAATGCAAAGCGGTAGAGTAAGAACAACAACCCCCAACGATAACAGGAATCCCGACTTCCTTAATAAACTCGTAGAGGTTTAAGGGAGTTGTTTTTTTGGAAACATGTTCAGCAGACACAACCGTTCCCTGAATTACTAAAATGTCCAGACCGCCCTCAAGTGCGTATTTATAATAGCGAGCCACTTTTTGAGGAGTTAAAGAACCAATAGCTAAAACATTCGCCTGTTTTATCTCTTTAATCCTCTGAGTTATCAACTCTGGCTTCACCGGCTCTCGGTAAATTTCCTGAATACCTCTGGTGGCTTCTTCCTTGGTAAAAGAAGCTATTTTTTGGTAAACAGGTGAGGGGTCTTCGTAACGGGTCCATAGGCCTTCAAGATTTAAAACCCCAGCTGCTCCCAGCTTACCAAGCTCTATCGCAACCCGGGGAGAAACAACCGAGTCCATTGCTGAAGCAAGCAAAGGAAGCTCGAGTTTAAAGCCAGCAATCTCCCAGGAAATATCAATATCTTCTGCGTCTCGTGTCCGGCGACTAGGAACAATAGCTATGTCATCAAAGCCATAGGAAACTCGGGCTAATCTACCCCGGCCAATTTCTACTTCCAAAGTCCCTCCTTTGACAAAATTTAACTAATACTGATTTTGTTATTTATGTTAACATTTACTAAATTAAACTGTCAAGAAAATAAGGTTTTTTAAGCAGCAATCTTTATTTAACTACTTCGGAAGGGGTAGTGAGATTTCAATCCCCGATTTAGATGGGTTTTTCTTTTCCCTCAGGTTTAAAACTCTGACCCCTTTTTTTCAAACCTGACTGTATCCCCACCTTACTTGTGAGGGGGGTTTCCAGGAGACACTTTAATTTTTCCCTTAGGCACAAGGGAAGCGGGAAGATTGGGAAGTGAATTTGAAAATAAGAATTTATTTCAGTATTTGGGAAGAGGTATTGGGTCTAACCCTTCGGGTCAGACCCCGCTATCTCAGATTTCGCAGTCCAATCAGCAAGGCCTGACCCTGAAAGTTATAAGTTTTAAGGTGCAAGAGAAGAGCGAAGCCAGCTAAAGGCACCAGTTGAGGAAAGCCAGAAGCGTTTCTGGGTAAAGGAAGTTCCAGAG
>DAIRCJ010000072.1:0-6821 GCA_036796755.1 Candidatus Geothermocultoraceae bacterium
AACCAGACCAAAAACCGCATCGCCCAGGAACTCCAGTCTTTGATAAGACTCCTTGCCCCTACGACAAGCCGAAGGATGCCTTAAGGCTGTTTCCAAAAAGGGAGCTTTTTTGAGTTTGCTGCCGGTCAATTCCTCGATCTTCTTTTTTAGAGCTCTGGCTTTTCTTAAGCTTTCCACTTTTTAAAAGCCAGACTGACATTATGTCCGCCGAAACCAAGGGAGTTAGAAAGAGCTACTTCTACTTGAGCTTCAACAGCTTTATGGGGAACATAGTTTAGGTCGCATTGAGGGTCGGGGTTGTCCAGGTTAATAGTCGGAAAAACCACGCCTCTTTCAATGGTTAAAATGGTAGCCGCTGTCTCAATTGCTCCGGCCGCTCCCAAAAGATGGCCGGTCATTGATTTAGTCGAACTGACTAAAAGGCGATAAGCATGTTTTCCAAAGGCTTTCTTAATAGCCAGGGTTTCAATTTCGTCATTATAATAAGTTGAGGTGCCATGAGCATTTATATAATCAACGGATTCCGGGTTTATACCCCCTTCTTCCAGAGCCATTAGCATTGCCCGGGCAGGTTGTTCGGCTTCTGGGTCGGGGGCAGTAATATGGTAAGCATCACTGGTGCAACCATAGCCAGCTATCTCGGCGTAAATTTTAGCTTTCCGAGCCAGAGCGTGCTCTAATTCCTCCAGAACCAAAACTGCCCCCCCTTCACTCATCACAAACCCATCGCGGTCTTTATCAAAAGGGCGGCTAGCTTTTTCCGGCTCATCGTTGCGGGTGGAAAGAGCTTTAAGAGCGCAAAAACCGCCAACTGAAAGAGGGGTAATGCTTGACTCCACTCCACCAGTCAAGCACACATCGACCACTCCTCTTTTAACAGCTTCAAAAGCTTCTCCAATAGCGTTGGCACTGGAAGAACAGGCGGAAACCGTGGTGTAACTCAAACCTTTTAAGCCAAATTTAATAGCGATGTTTCCGGAAGCCATATTGACAATCATCATAGGAATTAAAAAGGGAGATATTCGGGAGGGACCCTTTTCTAAAAGTTTTTTGTGCTCTTCCTCTAAAGTAAAAATTCCTCCAATTCCCGAGCCGACAATAGTTCCGACTCTTTCCTTATCTACCTGGTTTAAGTCCAGACGGCTGTCTTCTAATGCCATTTGGGCACAGGCTAAAGCAAACTGGGTAAAGCGATCGTTGCGACGAATTTCTTTTGGAGGAAGAAAACTTTCGGGGTTGAAATCTCGGACTTCACCGGCAATGCGGGTTGGAAAACCGGAAGCGTCAAAGAAGGTAATGGGCTTTATTCCGGAAGTGCCTGAAGCAAGAGCCTGGAAAAATTTTTCCTTGCCTATGCCATTTGGAGAAATTACTCCAAGACCGGTTATTACCACTCTTCTCAAAGCTAAACCGCCTCCAGACCGGAAAGCAAGTTCTTAAAGACTTCTTTTACGGTGAGGATTTCCTTAATTTCCCCTGCTCTTTTTCCGGAAAAAATCAAGCCGTTTTCCACATCGCCTTTTTGAGCCAGGATTAAGGCATCAAGAATGCAGAAATTTTTGCGACACTTCTTTAAGCAGCTCTGGCAAACTTTAATGATTTTTGGTTTGTATTCCAGACCCTTATTTATCACTTTTTCAATTAAAGGGTTTTTGATTGCCTGACCAGGAAGACCGGCCGGGCTTTCAATTAACACTACATCTTCGGGACGGGCTTGAAGGTAGTAATCTTTCCAGTTCTGGTGGGGGTTGCTTTCCACAGTAGCAGCAAAGCGAGTGCCCATCTGAACTCCTCTGGCTCCTTCCTGAAAGGCTCTTTTAATATCCTCAGGATTTAAAATTCCGCCAGCAGCAATGACCGGAATTTTGACCGCTCTTACCACTTTTTCTAAGATGGAAAAAAGGGGTTTGTCTGTTCCCAGATGCCCTCCAGCCTCGCCAGATTCAAGAACAACTGCTTGTGCTCCCATCTTTTCGCTCAATTGGGCAGCTTTCACTGAAGAAACAATGGGCAAGGGCTCAACACCGGCCTCTCGAGCCATCAAGAAAAGATCACGAGAAAACCCGGCTCCCGCCAGAATAAAATCAACTTTTTCTTCCAGGGCAACTTTAAGCAAATTTTTAAACTGAGTTATGGCAACCATAATGTTGACCCCGATAAGACCTTTAGTAAGGGAGCGGGCTTCTCTAATTTCCTGGCGAAGCTCATCTTCAGTCATTCCCGAGGCGCCAATTACCCCTACACCCCCTTCGTTAGCAACAGCAGCGGCTAAAGGAGCAGTGGAAATTTTAACTGCCATTCCTCCCTGAATTATGGGAATGGGTATTTCAATCGAACCAATTTTTAAGGAAGGTAACAAATTATTCCTCAGAGTAGTTGGCGCTTATATAGTCAACTGCTTCACCAATAGTTCGAATTTTCTGAGCCTCTTCATCGGAGATGCTAATTCCGAATTCCTCTTCCAGTGCCATAATTAGTTCTACTAAATCAAGAGAGTCAGCACCGAGATCATCGGTGAATGATGACTGAGGGGTGATTTTCTCCTCATCGACACCCAGCTGGTCAGCCACGATTTTTTTGACCTTTTCCAAAATTTCCATCCTTAAACCTCCTTTAATTTTGGCTAATTTTAACTAGAGCATCAGACCGCCGTCAATGGAGATTACTTCGCCGGTGAGATAAGAGGAAAGGTCAGAAGCCAGCCAGACCACCACTTGAGCTACTTCTTCTGGCTGTCCAAACCTTCCCAGAGGAATTAAAGGTAAAACTTTTTCTCTCACTTCCGGAGGCAGAGCCCGAGTCATATCGGTTTCAATGAAACCGGGAGCAACAGCGTTAACTCTTATATTTCTCCCTCCCACCTCTTTAGCCAGCGATTTGGTAAAACCAATAACCCCGGCTTTAGAAGCTGAGTAGTTTGTCTGCCCCGCATTGCCTTTGAGACCAACAATAGAGGCGACATTAACAATTGCCCCGCTTCTTTGCCTGAGCATCGTTTTCAGGCAAGCCTGAGTGCAGTTAAAAACTCCTTTTAAATTGACAGCAATTACCTTGTCCCATTCTTCCTCGCTCATTCTCAGAAGCAAATTATCGCGGGTTATCCCGGCATTATTAACTAAAATATCAAGTTTGCCCGAAAATTCGGAAAGGATTTCTTCCACCGCTTTCTTGACCTCTTCATAGTTTGAGACATCAGCCCGCCGAACTACCAGATGGGTATTAAAACTTTCTAGCTCTTTTCTTAAACTCTCTTCTAAATCCTCGCCCCCGATATCAATGATAGCCACATCGGCGCCACCCTGAGCTAACAACAAAACTATGGCTCGGCCAATCCCCCTTAAACCACCGGTAACCAGGGCTTTTTTATCTTTAAAATCAAACATTTTCCCTCCTTTAAAAAAGTTTCAGGCTTTTGAGTTCGGAAACACTGTCAAAAGTCAGTCCAGTAGCCTCAGGCTGAATATATTTTAACAAACCAGTTAAAACTCGGCCTGGCCCAAACTCAATAAAAGTTTTAACTTTCTGCTGGAGCAAGAAATCCACTGATTGCCGCCAGCGAACAGGAGAAAAGACCTGCCTGGCTAGAAGCTCAGCCGGGTTCTGGCCTTCTTCAAAAGGACGGGCAGTGAGATTAAAAACCACTTTTTTAGCCTTTTCCAGATTGAAATTTAGTTTTTCCAGGAAAGGATAGAGCTTTTCCGCGGCAGGCTTCATATATTTAGAATGAAAGGGTCCGCTTACCTGAAGAGAAAGAGCCCGGCCTCCTCTTTTTTTAACTTCTTCCGCTATTAGTGCAAGCTCAGAGTTTAAGCCGGAAAAAACCAACTGTTGAGGAGAGTTGTAATTAGCAATTTCCACTCCCGTTTGGCGGGAAATTTCTTCGGCTTCTTTCTCAGTTATCTTTAAAACTGCCAGCATACCACCGTCAATCTGAGAAGCCTCTTCAGCCATTAATTCACCCCTTTTTTTGACCGCCATCAATCCTTCATCAAAACTTAAAACCCCAGCTGCGACTAGAGCGGCATACTCGCCAAGGCTGTGACCAGCATAAAAAGAAAAATCAGTTGGAGAAAAAGTTGATTTGAAAAGCTCAAAATAAGCAAGGTCGAAAAGAAAAAGAAGGGGCTGAGCAACTTCGGTTGAGTTTATTTTTTCCTGATTGCCCTTAAAGGCTAACACCAGCAGGTCTTCAAGTTGGAACTGCTTTGCTTTCTCCTCAAGGAAAGAGCGAAAGGGGCGAAGGTCTAAAAGTTCAGAACCCATTCCAACTTTTTGACTACCTTGGCCGGGGAAAACAGCAGCTAACATAACTGATTACTGGTCATACTTTTCCAGTGCTTTTTTTAATATAATCTGGGCTTCGCTGACGATTTCTTCAATGATTTCTTTAGCCGGTTTAATTTCAGACACCAGACCGGCAACAGCTCCCGACATTACTGAGCCATTTTCCACATCGCCTTCCCGAGCCGCTTTTCTCAACATACCAACTCCCAGCTCTTCAATTTCTTCCTTTGTTCTTTTGCCTTCCATAAATTCTTTTTCCCAGATTTCATATAGCCGGGTGAGCTTGTTTTTTAAAACTCTTACCGGTATGCCTATTGACTGGCCGGTTACCACAGTCGAGCGGTCTTTAGCTTTCAAAATTGCTTCTTTATAGGCAGGATGAACAGTGCATTCAGTAGAAGCAATAAAGCGGGTGCCCATTTGAACTCCCTCGGCGCCTAAAGAAAGAGCGGCAGCCAGACCAGCTCCAGTAGCAATTCCTCCGGCAGCTATCACGGGAAGGCTTACTTCCTGAACCACTTGAGGAATTAAAACCATAGTGGTTAAAGGACCGATATGTCCTCCTGCCTCGTTGCCCTCAGCAATTATGGCATCAACTCCCAGTTTCTCCATTCTTTTGGCCAGAGCAACGCTGGGGATAACAGGCACTACCTTGATTCCGTTTTCTTTTAACCTATCAACAAAAGGGCCGGGATTACCAGCTCCTGTAGTTACAACCGGTACTTTGTTTTCAATCACTACTTCAATTAAGTCTTCTATATGAGGAAGTAAAAGCATTAAGTTTACGCCAAAAGGGCGGGAAGTTAGAGACCTGGCTTTTTTAATCTCGGCATCAAGAATTTCCGGAGTCATAGAACCGGCTCCGATAATTCCCAAGGCGCCGGCATTAGAAACTGCTGCTGCCAGCTCTGCCGTGGCAACCCAGGCCATCCCACCTTGAAAAACAGGATAGGTTAAGCCAAACTTCTCTGTTATCCTTGTTTTTAACAATTCAACCCCTGCCTTTCTTTACGGTCTTATACCTTCCTTGCTCCATCTCAGCAAAGCCGCCCCCCAAGTTAAACCACCTCCAAAAGCTGCCAAAAGTATAACACTTCCCTTTTTTAATTTCCCTTCCCGATAAATTTCGGTGAGGGCAAGAGGTATGGAAGCAGCCGAAGTATTGCCGTAGCGTTCAATATTAAGAACAACTTTCTCCTCGGGAAAGCCAAGTTGCTCGGCTATAGCCATAATAATCCTTTTGTTTGCCTGATGAGCCAGGAAAAAATCGACATTCTGGGAAGACAAATTAGTTTTTCTCAATATCTCCTGGCAGGCAGCGCTGACATTTTTAACCGCCAGCTTAAAAACCTCCCTCCCTTGCATTTTTATGTAATGCTGTCTTTCTTTCACAGTCTTCAGGCTGGCAGGCATTCCCGAGCCTCCAGCCGGGATATAAAGTAGAGAGGCTTTGGACCCATCGGCGTAAAGAGAAAAGGCTTCCAGCCCAAAACCTTTCTCCGAGTGACCGATAAGAGCTGCTCCGGCACCATCACCAAACAAAACGCAGGTATTTCGGTCCTCCCAATCAACAAAAGCCGATATTTTCTCGGCACCAACTAAGAGGACGTTTTTGTAAGCACCATTTTTAACCAATGAATCAGCGACAGCTAAACCGTAAAGAAAACCGGAACAGGCCGCTTGCAAATCAAAAGCTAAGATATCTTTTCTCAGACCAAGTTTTTCCTGAATTAAGCAAGCTGTTGATGGAAATACCATCTCGGGCGAGCCACTGGCAACAATGATAGCATCAACATCAGAAACATTTTTCCCAGCGTCCTTTAAAGCCTCCGCTGCTGCTTTCGCCCCCAGCTCAGAGCAGGATTCTTTCTCAGCCAGACGCCTCTCTTTAATTCCGGTGCGCTCCACTATCCACCTGTCTGAAGTGTCAACCATTTTCTCAAGGTCAAAGTTGGTCAACCGCTTCTTCGGCAAAGCAATTCCTAGGCCAAGAATTGTAGAGTTCGAAATCAACGGAGCCACCTTAACCGGGAAAGAGGCCAGTAAATCAAAACAGCCCGACCTATTATCCTTTCTTTCCTCAAAGGGCCAAATACCCGACTATCCGAGCTATTTGGACGGTTGTCCCCCATAACAAAATAGTTAGAGGGAGGAATTTTAAATGGCCCAAAGTTAGTAAGATCGGGTTGCTTAATTTTGTAAGGCTCAGAAAGCTGCTGCTGGTTTATGTAAACTACTCCTTTCTTTATCTCCAGGGTCTCGCCAGGAAGTCCAATTATCCTTTTTATATAATCGCGATTGTCGTTGGGGGGCAAAAAAACAATGATGTCTCCCCTTTTGGGTTCCGAAAACCGATAAATAAACTTATTAACTATAACTCGATCTCGCGGGTAAAGAGTGGGCTCCATTGAACCTGAGGGGATATAGAAAGGTTGAAAAATGAAGGTTCTAACCGTCCAAGCAATTAAAACGGCGCTAACTAAAAGTAAAGGTAATTCCCGAAAAAAAGAAGTGGATGTGGTTTCCTCAGAAGACAT
>DAIRCJ010000073.1:0-6785 GCA_036796755.1 Candidatus Geothermocultoraceae bacterium
CGGAAGAAAAAGAGGCTCACCAAACTTTTTCCGGCCGTAGCGAGCAATGTAAACTTTAATTTCCCGGCTTAAGAGAAAGCTCATCAGCTTCCGAGCTCCTTCATAATTAACCCCGGCAAATTTTGCCGGATTAACAGTTATCAGGTTATAACGATTAATTAAATCCTCTTCTTTATTTGAAAGTATCTTAAGCTCAAGGCTGTTTTTTAAAGCCAGATAAGAGCCCTTATCAGAAAGAATATAGGCTTGCTTTTCGCTGGCTATTTTCAGACTTTCCCCCATACCCTGCCCACTCTCCAGATACCAGCTTTTTTCTGGCTTAACTCCTGCCTCCCGCCATAACTTAAGCTCCCTCTGATGAGTTCCTGAATTGTCGGCCCGGGAAACAAAAAGGCTTTTTTTTCTGGCAATCTCCCGAAAGGCCTGAAAAACTGGTAACCCTTCCACCTTAGCCGGGTCGTTTGAGGGCCCAAGAAAAACAAAATAATTAACCATCAAGGGTTTTCTTTCCTTGCCAAAGCCCTGTTTCATAAAATATTCCTCTTCCTGAGGAGAATGAACTAAAAGCAGGTCGGCATCTCCTCTTTCCCCCATTTTTAGGGCTTCTCCTGAACCAACTGCTAAAATCTTGACCCGATAGCCAGATTTTTTTTCAAATCGGGAAATCAACTCATCTAAAAGGCCACTATCATAAACGCTGGTCGTGGTGGCCAAAATAATTTCCTCCTGGTTAAGGTCCGGAATTTTTTTCTCCTTTTTCAATCCGGCCTGCTGACAACCAGAAAAAACCAGCAGAAAAACCAGGAACAAACCGCTAAGCAATTTTTTCAACCTCATTCCTCCTTAACCTCTATCGCTTTCCTGAAAACAAAAAAGCGCGCCTCCCGGAAAAGGAAAGCACGCCCAATAAAAATTGCCCTGAAACTTAACCGTCTCCTTTCCAAAACGGGAGGCCTGACCGTTTCCAGCCAAACCCTATCGGCCAGTTGCCTTAGCTTTCGCTGTAGGCTCGCTGGCTCGGAGATCGACTATCAAGCTCTCAAAGTCCAGAAATCTACTCCACCCTGGTTAAAAACAACCAAGGTCACAGTTGGTAATTTTAATTCCCAACTTGTTTATTATATCACCAATTTTTCGATAAGAAACTTTAAGCTCCTCGGCTATCCTTCGCGCCTCAGGGCAGGTAATTTTCCCCGAGCGGGCTTTCTCTTTCAGTCTTCTTTCTATAAAATCTTCGCTTAGTTTCTCTTCAATCATTTTTTTGCTCTGGTTTTCTTTGTTTTCCCAGTTTTCTTAGTTTTCCTGGCTGCCTTTTTCTTTGGTTTTTCCTCTACAACCTCTTCTTCCTCTTCTTCCTCTTCATCTTTTTCCTGAGCTTTGCGCAGTTCTTTCACCGTCTCACCCAGGGACCTTCCCAGTTGAGGTAATTTTTTCGGTCCAAACAAAAGAAGAACGATAAACAAAATTAAAAGGATTTCAGGAAGCCCAAGAGGCCCAAGTAAAGCAAGAATTGGCATCTCTTTTTCTCACATCCTTTCTTTTAAATTGTAACTTAAGGAACATATTTTCTCAACTTTTGTTCCCGTTGTAAATAATTCTCCAGCCGTGAGTAAAAATTAGCGCCTTGCTAAGGCGAGCATAGCCCAGTAAAGTTAGTTCGTATTTTTCCGCTAACTGTACAGCGGTGTCGGTAGGAGAAGAAAGAGAAACCAGAATAGGTACTCGGGCCCTCAAAGTCTTAAAAACAATCTCGGAAGATGCCCGCCCGGTAGTCACCAGAACAGCTGCTTTTCTTAGAAAATCCTTCTTAAAGGCTTCGCCAATTACTTTATCCACGGCATTGTGGCGTCCTATATCAACCTTCAAGGATAAAATTTCCTGACGGCTGCAAAGAAAAGCTGCGTGCAGGCCCCGGCTGGTTTTAGTTTTCTCTGACTGTTTAATCCCCTCCTGAACCAGCTGACCAAGTTTTTCAAAAGAAATTTTGGTTCGTCTGCTTATTTCCTTAAAATCTTTTCCAAATTCAAAAACTACTCCTTTGCCACAACCAGAGGTTAAAATTTTCCGCCGGGCACCGCAGTGAGAAATTTTCTTTCGGCTTTCCACCCAGACACAGCCATTATAATCAACGGAAACTCTTTTAACCATTTTCTGGCTGTCAATTAACCCTTCGGAAACCAAAAAACCAAGAGCCAGGTCCTCAAGGTCGCCCGGGGAAGCAGTTAAAGTTACCAGCTCACGGCCGTTAAGATAAACTGGGACTATTCGTTCTTCGGGAACAGCCACTTCCTGTGTTCTTACTTCTCCGTTTCTTATTTCCTGAGCTTCAAACATTTTTCTCTGCCATTTCCTGTGCCTTTTTTAAATCCTCCAGGGTATTTATATTAAAGAAGGAAACTTCTTCCGGGTCAACCTTTCTCACTTCTTCAAGTGAAAGATAGTGAACCTTAACTTTTTCAAAAAAAGAAACAAGTCTCCTCTCTCCTCGGTCCAAAGCTTCTTTTACAGGCTGCAAACATTTCTTACTATAAATTGCTATCAAGGGTTCAAGCCCCTGGGAAGAACAAGGAATTATTACCTCTCCCAGCGGGCTATGCTCAATCAAAAGTTCAACCAACCGGGGCTGAATAAAAGGCATATCACAGGCAACTACCAGAACCCGGGGATAACTTATGTTAAAAAGGGCCGTGTAAAGGCCGACCAGAGGAGTTTGAGAGTTAAGAAGATCGTTAAGACGTTTAAAGCCTGAGGGCAAAGGGAAGTTTTCTTCCGAAGGCTTGGAAATATAATACTTCTCGGGGAAAAAATGACCGATGCGCTCAGAAATAATTTCTAAAAAGGTTTGAGAACCAATCTTCAGGTTTGATTTTCTCCTCCCGATTCTTCTGCCCTGGCCTCCCCCTAAAACTGCCAGGGCAATTAGATTTTCCACTTTTTTATTCTCGAGAGAGAAAATAAAGAGTGTGAAGAAGCTCTACCGCGGGGTTGGTGTGGTGGACTTTAACATCTGGCGGGACAACAATTCTAACCGGCGCATAATTAACAATTACCTTTATCCCGTTTTTAACCATTTCGTCAGCCACCGCTTGAGCCGCTCCCTCAGGAACAGCAATGACGCCAATCTCTACCTGGCTTTTCTTAATAAACCGGCCTAAATTTTTAACATCCTGAATTCCATAACTGGCTACTTTTCGCCCGATTTTTTTTGGGTCAGCATCAAAAACACCTTTTATTTTAAACCCGTGGCGGCTGAGCCCTCCGTAAGCAGCCAGAGCTGATCCTAAGTTTCCTGCCCCAACCAGAACCACTCCGTGTTCTCTTTTTGTACCTAGCACCCTCTGGAGTTCAGAAATCAAAGAATCAAGATGATAACCGACGCCCTTCTTTCCCGGCGTTTTCAAAATCAAAAAGTCACGCCGAATTTCAGCTGAGTTTACTCCAACACAATCAGCCAGCTCCTGAGAGGTTATATACTCATAACCATCTTCTTTAAACTCTATCAAACAATTCAAATAAATAGAGAGCCGCTCTACCAAACCTCGAGGAAGAATCCTTGCTTTTTTTCCTGTTTCTTTTTTCCGGACTTTTTTCTTCATAAACACCCAGTTTTATTTACTATTGTCTGGAATTGTAACATTTTTTTCATTTTCAGCCAACCTGAAATTCTTCAAACTAAAAATTTTTTAGCTGAGCTTTTAAAAAAGGAAAAGTAAATCCCCCGGGCCCCCTTATGCCTGAAAGAGGAAGAAGGTAAGGTTTTGAAAAGTGAGCAATCGTGGTGAGATTTGAAAAAAAGTAAAGTGGGCATTTCAAAAGGGTGTGGTCAAAAGAACTTATCCTGAAAAGAAATTTGAAAATCTTTTCCTCAAAGGAGGATATAGTGATCAATAAAGAAACCCTGAAAAAATACCTCCTGGAGCCCGCTGGCGGATTCGAACCGCCGACCTGTGCATTACGAGTGCACTGCTCTCCCAACTGAGCTAAGCGGGCCAGAAATCAACTTTATTTTACCCCGGAAAAAAACTCCAGAGAAAGATGGAGTAAATAAATTAGTCTTCCTTTTTTTCTTCTCCACCTTCCCCTGATTTTTCTACTACTTCTTCCAGAAGTCTTTCTTCCCTTAAACCATTTTCATACTCTAAAATTATCTTCCCGGCCGGAACATTATAGTCAACTACCTCACCTTCTCCCTTTTCGGTTAAAAGTTTCGTTCCCCGGGGAGGAGCTTTTTTATAAAAATCAACATAAACCTGGTGCTCATACTGAAGGCAGCACATTAAACGACCACACAAGCCTGAAATCCTCATTGGATTGAGCGGAAGGCCTTGTTCCCGAGCCATTTTAATAGAAACGGGCTCAAACTTCTGGAGGTAAGTGGCACAACAAAGGTCGCGGCCACAAGGACCAAGACCCCCGATTATCCTCGCTTCATCTCGAACCCCAATCTGACGAAGTTCTATTTTTTTCTTCAAAGCCCCAGCCAGGTCTTTTACTAAAGAACGAAAATCAACTCTTCCCTCAGCTGTGAAATAAAAAATAATCTTGGAGCGATCAAACAGATACTCAACCTCAACTAATTTCATATCTAAGTTGTGTTCTTTAATCTTGCTTAAAGCCACTTCTTCTGCCTTTTTTTCTTCGCTTCGAAGTTCATCAATAATCCGGAAATCTTCTTCACTGGCAACCCTGACCACCTCGCCGTGGGTCTCATCTCCAGCAACTGTTCCAAAAGGTATCTCATCCTCAATAACCTCGCCAAACTCCAGACCTCTCTGAGTTTTTACCACTACACTCTGACCCCTTTTTAAGTTAAACGAAGAATGGAAGTAACCAACTCGCCCGGTTTTACGAAAATAAACTCCGTATATCTGTTTCACCTTTTAAATCCTCCCTTAAAATTAAATAAATTAGCTCAAGTAAAAGCTTCCAATCAACATTTGCCCGAGACACCATTTTGAAGTCACTGACTCGCCTTTCCATCTTCTCCAGTCTTTCTTCCCCTGCCTCCTGAGCAAATAACCCTATCTCAGTTTGAAAATCTTTATTAACTAAAGTTCCCATCCCTCTTAAAGTCATTTGCCCATCTCTCAAAAAAAGAGAAAGGTCAAGTAAAGTGTGGCTGACTAATTTAAACTCAGTTTTCCTGAGCTCCCTTTTATGCCTTTTCTCCAGCCATCTCAGATAATAAACCTTTTCTCCCAGCAGCTCTTTCCACTCGCTCAGCTCCTCTTTTTGCTTCTTCTTAACCCCCTCTTTAATTTCTTCAATTAAATCTATAATTTTTCCCGCCTGCTCTAAAATCTCTACTGGTTTTAAATCGGAAAGCCTGGCTAAAGTGCTCAAAGCAGTTTTTCTTAAAATCTGTGCCCGGGTTTCCCGAAAGTAGCTTAAAGCCTCGCTCAGGCTGCCCCGAAAACCCAGAATCAGCCGGGCCTCTTCTCTTGAGACCCCTTCTTTTTCTAAACGACTCAACCTAATTTCCAGAGGAACGTCAGGGAAACGCAAAACCTCGGCCCGGGAGCGAATAGTAGGCAAGACTAAATTTTCGTCTTCAGTTAAAAGAAGAAAGAGAACATTCCGTGGAGGTTCTTCCAGAATTTTTAGCATGGCATTGCCTGACTCTTGATTAAACTTCTCTGCTTCTTCAATTAAAACCACTTTTATCCTGCCCTCAAAAGGAGCAAGCTCAACTGTTTCTCTCAACAATCTTACCTGATCAATAAGAATCTCGTTGCCTTCCGGTGCCAGCTCAAGTACATCAGGATGAACCCTTTTTAAAACCTTCTGACAGGAGAGACAGGTGCCGCAGCCACCGAGAGGGCAGTTGAGAATAGCAGCCAATTTAACAGCTGCTTCCTTTTTATCTGAAAGAGCTGAACCGCTAAAAAGGTAGGTTTTTTGAACATCCCGTTGAGCAAAGCTTTCAAAAATACTCAAAGCCTCGGAAGTTAAATAAATATCTGGAAAACGAGAGGATAATTTCTGTTCCATTGAAAATTACCTTCCTGGCAGTTTTTCTTCTAAAACCTGGACAAGGCGAGAAAAAACCTCATCAACATTTCCAAAATCAACTGCGACTATCCTTGAGCTAAACTCTCGGGCTAATTTCTCGTAGCCCTCTTCTACTCGCCGGTGAAAATCCAGGTCTTCCTCTTCGAACCGATCAAGACCCTTTCGTTTTTCCCTTTTTTCCCGCACTCTTTCCAGGGGAACCCGCAAATAAAAGGTTAGGTCAGGAGAAACTCCCTGGGTTGCCAGTTCATTCAGTTTCTCTACCAGCTCTCTTTCTAAACCCCTTCCATAAACCTGATAAGCTAAGGTAGAATCAGTGAAACGGTCACAAATCACAATCTTTCCCTCGTTTAAAGCCGGTTTGATAACTTCAGCTACCAGCTGAGCGCGGGCTGACTCAAATAAAAAAAGTTCCGCCAGGGGAAAAAGAGGAATATCCTTAAAGTGAAGGAGTATTTCTCTCACTCTTTCCCCTAATGAAGTGCTTCCCGGCTCAAACACTTTTACCACCTCAAAACCTTTCTTTTTTAAATAAGCGGTTAACCTTTCTGCCTGAGTTGACTTGCCCGAAAACTCTACTCCTTCAAGAGTTATAAAAAAACTCAAATCTCCTCCCCGGAAGATAAATTTTTCTCCCACCGGGAAAAAACGCTCCGACCATATGAGTCAACGGCCACCACCAGTGGAAATTCTTCAACTTCCAGGCGATAAACCGCTTCTGGTCCCAAATCAGGAAAAGCAATGGTCTCAAACTTCTTAACAAAGTGAGAAAG
>DAIRCJ010000074.1:0-6730 GCA_036796755.1 Candidatus Geothermocultoraceae bacterium
GATAAAGCTGGTTCTGGCCTTACTGAACTCAGTAAACGAGGGTTATCCTCGGCGGCTTCTGATAAGCCTTTTTCGTTCTCCTCTTTTTGACCTTGTGCCCGCTGAAGTTGGCTTGTTTATGGACTTTTACTCCCGCCACAACGGAGTGGTAAAGGGAGAGGAAAACTGGCTTGACTGCTTTAAAGAAACTTTTTTTTCGAACGAGGAAAGAAAAAAGGCTCAAGAAGCAAGAAAAGCTTTAAAAGATTTTTTTGCCTCTCTTGAGGTTTTTAAAAGAAAGAGTTCGTTTGCTTCTTTTAATCAAAATCTTTTTTCAGTTTTAGAAAAGTTTGGTTTTTTCAAAAAAATTCAGGGAGAAGGAGGAAAAAACCGAGAAGAAATTAAAGCCTGGCAGGCATTAGCCAGCAGACTGACCCGGTTGGAAAGCTTTTCTTCAAATTTTTTTTCAGAGGAGATAACTCTCTCTGGATACTTAAGTATTTTGAAGATGATTGTGGAAAAAGGTGAGTACTGGGTTGAGGGTGAAGAAACTGCAGGAGTACAGGTGGTAGGCCTTCTGGAAGCTCGGGGGATGGGCTATCGCTACCTTTTTTTCGGAGGTTTAGCCGATGAGCTCTATCCGGGCAAGGTAACCAAGGAGCTTTTCTTTTCTGAGAGGCTCAAACAGGCGTTAGGCTTGCCTGATTATGCTCAGCGCTTTTCTCTTTTTCGCTACAACTTTAAGCGCCTTATAATCTCTGCTGATTTTGCTTTTCTTTCCTTTCCCCAGACAGAAGGGCGGGAAGTTTTTCTCAAGTCCCGCTTTTTCAGCGATTTAGAAGTTAAGGAAGAAGAATGGTTCGTTCCCGAGAATGTTTTGTTAGCTCCTTTTGAGTTTCAAAGGTACTGGCCGGAATTAAAGGAAAAAAGTGTTCTTGACGAGCTGATTGGTGAAAAAACAAGGCAAATTCTTCAGAGGCGGATGGAAAGGGCAAAAGAGTTTGAGGAAGAAAAAGAGGCGATTGTGCTTCAGGACTATAATCCTCCCGCCGAGCTTTCGGTAACTGAAATTGATAAATACAACCGTTGTGGCTTTCTCTTTCTTTTTGAAGTGATTTTAAAACTGAAGCCTCTGGAAGAACCTGGAGAGGAAATGCAGCCGGCTTTCTGGGGTAAGTTTATTCATGATTTCCTGGCCAGGGCTTTTCAAAATGACCTTACGGGAATGAACCAGTTTGAGCTGGAGGAATACTTGAAGAAAGAGGCTTTAAGTGTTTTCCCTCTCAGCTTAAGTTCGGGTTACGGTCTTTTGAAGAAATGGCTTCTTTGCTCGGTTATTAAAAAACTGTCTTCGTTTGAAGCCAGGCGCTTTTCTCAGGGTTTTAAGCCGGTAGCCTTTGAAAAACCCGTTGAGTTTGAGCTTGGAGGATTGCGGCTTAAGGGAAGGGTGGATCGGGTAGATGACTTTAGGGGCGAGGGTTGTTTCCTGATTGATTTTAAGACCAAAACCAATTTGACGGGCGAGAAGGTGAGTAAAATCAAAGGGATGTTTAGTAAAGACCTCCAGCTTTTTCTTTATGCTCAGGCTTTCCAAGAGAGGGTTCTGGGGGTTGGCTACTATGTTTTACATGAAGCCTGTGTTGACCTTGACGATTATCCTTCCCGGAAGCTAATCAGCTTTTTAGACGAGAAAAAAAGGAGGAAATTTTTTGAAGACTATCTGGAAGAGAAAAAAGAAAAGTCTCTGGAAATAGTGGAAAAAATCAAAAACGGCGTTTTTGAAAAAAATGGAAGCTCCTGCTTTAGTTGTCGCTATCGGGAGGTCTGCCCTGGCTGAACGGTTTAAACATCAGGCAGTTACTTCATCAGCTGGCTGCGGGAAAACCACCCGGCTGGTAGAAGAATATCTTGCTCGGGTAAAAAGAGGGTTTTCTCCTTCCAATCTTTTGGCTATTACTTTTACTAATCTAGCTGCTTCGGAAATGAAAGAAAGGGTGATTGAAAAGTTTAAAGAAGAGCTTAAAGAAGAATGGCAGCTTTTTAATCAGGGTCAGCTCCAGCTCCGAATTTCCACCATTCATTCTTTTTTAGCTGACCTTTTAGCTCGCTACAGCCTTGAACTTGGTTTAAACCCGAGCTTTGAAGTTTTAAGCGGTCCTCTGGTTGAGGAACTCTGGCAGGAGTCGCTTGATGAAGAGATGGAGAATCTTTTTTTGAGTGGAGAAGCTCAAAGCTACGAGGATGTTTTAAAGACATATGGCTTGAGTTTCCTGAGGAAGATTCTTAAAGAGGCTTACAACCTGCGCCCGGCGACTGACCTTCTGGCAGCCGAAGAGCTGAAGCGGATAAGTTCAGGAGAGAAACCCAGGGATACTGAAGGAAAGTTTGCTCTTCTCTTTCTCCGGGTTTTAGAGCGCTTTCAGGCTAAAAAGAAGAGCCTGGGAGTGGTTGACTTTCCTGACCTTGAGGTACTGGTTCTTAATTTTCTTAAAAATTACCCTGACTTTAACAGCCTCCTCTTGTTCTTCAACGAGCACTTCTACCATCTTTTAATTGATGAGTTTCAGGATACCAGCCTGGTTCAGTGGCAGATAATAAAGGGTCTGGTCGGCGACTGGCTGGCCGGGGCGGGCTTAAGAGAGGTTTACGATAGCAGCCTTTTTTTGGTTGGCGACGCCAAGCAGTCAATTTATCGTTTTCGCGGAGCTGAGGTTGGGGTTTTTAAAAAAGTTGTCGACGAGTTCTCGGCCCTGGCAAATAAAGGAGGAGAAGACCACTTTTTACCGGTAGAGGTTGAGAAAAATAATCGGCGTTCAGCCAGGAAAATAGTTGAGTTTGTAAACTGGCTTTTCCCTTTCCTGACCGAAAAACCGGAGGCCGAAGACAGTTTTGTCTATCATGATTTTCTGGCTCTCAGGGATGAGGAGGGATTAGTTGAAGTTAAGTTTTTCCTGATTCCAGAAAGGGAAAAAGGTTCAAAAGAGGCAAGAGTGAGAGAAGAAGCTTCCTGGGTAGCGGAGAGGATAGCTGATTTAATCACCTCTGGAGTGAAAATAGAAGAAAAGGGCAGGAAGCGCCCCCTGAAGCTTTCCGATGTCGCCATTATTATGAGAAATGCTACTCATTCCCTTAAATTCGAGGAAGAACTAAAGAAAAGAGGTTTACCATATTATGTCCGAAAGGGCAGAGATTTTTATCGCCAGCCTGAAGTTTCCTTTCTTGTTCAGGCTTTGCGCTTTGTCGCTAACGAAAATAACGACCTTGCCCTTTTTTCCCTTCTTCGTTCTCCCGTTTTCTCTTACGATCTACCTTCGATACTTAGGGCTTTAAGAAGTAAAGGAGATTTTCTCTGGTCGAAAATCCAGAAAGAGGAGAGTTTTTCCCTGGCGGTGGAGATTCTCAGAAGCTGGTTAGAAAAAAGAGCCAGTTCGCCAACGGAAATTGCGGATTTTATTTTAAGTTCGAGTGGCGCTTTCAGTATTTTTAATTTACCTTCTCAGAACTTCAATCTGGAAAAGTTTTTTCTAATCTTAAGCCAGTTAGAGCTATCTGGCTGGTCGGCAGTGGAGGACGCCGTTGCCTGGCTGGAAAAAGCAGAAGGAGAAGAAGAAAACGAAGCTGAGCTTCCGACAGATGAAAGCATACGAGTTTTAACCGTTCACGCTTCTAAAGGGCTGGAGTTTCCGGTTGTCTTTGTGGTTTTAATTGACGAGTTTGGGGTAGTTAAAAAAGGAGGGAACTGGTTTTATCTTGATAGTGATTTAGAAAGCTTTACTTTCAGGGCTTTTATCAGGAAACCTCAGGAAAAGAACGATGATCTTCTTGAGGTTTTTGCTCAAAAAAATCGGGAGGAAGAAAAGAGACTTCTTTATGTTGCTCTAACTCGAGCCCGTGATTTCCTTTTTCTAACTGGCGGGGGGACAGTAAAGGATACCGAGAAAGATAAAAATCTTTTTGGCCTCATTTATCGGTTGATAAAGGAGGAAAAACCAGAGCTAATTTCTCCTTTTGAACCAAAGAAGATGGCTAATTTTCAGCAGACCTTAAAAAAGGTTCCTCCTTTAGTTTTAAGCGGAAAAATTTCGGAAAAACCCCGTTTCAAGAAAGGTGAACCAGTGACGGAGGAAATAGTCTTGACTTCTTCAAGCCAGGAAGAGAAAGCGCGTTACGGAGAGTTTTTTCACCGGTTGCTTGAATGGTTAAGTCGAAAATCAAGGGAAAAAATGGAGGTTTCGGATTTAGTAAAAGAGGCAAGAATTCAGATTGAAAACTCCAGCTTAAGTCAGTCTCTTAAAGCCCAGCTCTGCAAGGAGCTGGAAGAACTGCGCCTGTCCGGGTATCTTGAGGAGATAGTCCTTTATCAGCCCGGACTGGAGGAAAAAACTTTCTTCAGTTTAAAAGACCAGGTTTACTTTGAAAGAAGGTTTGATAAGGTTCTTTTCAAGGGAGAAGAAGTCTGGCTGGTTGATTATAAGACAAACGAGATCGAAGAAAAAGAGTTGGAAAAAACAGTCAGCCTTTATAAAAAGCAGATTCTGGCTTATAAAAGTCTGGCTTCCTCTTTTTATCCCGGGAAAAAAACTCGGGCTTTCTTGCTTTTTAGCCGGCTGGCCCGTCTGGTTGAAGTTTAGGGCAGGAGAGAAGTTGCAGAAGAGGAGAAACTGATTAAGAATTAAGAAGAAATGAATGGTATAAGTTATCAAGAAGTTTTCATCCGCCTTTTGCTGGCTGTTTTAGCCGGGGGTTTAGTTGGCTATCAGCGGGAGAAACACGAGCGACCAGCTGGTTTGAGAACCCATATTCTGGTTGCTCTGGGTTCAACTCTGGTGATGATTGTTTCGGCCTATGGCTTTTTTGGGCGGAACTTTGCTGACCCTACAAGAATTGCTTCTCAGGTAGTCGTAGGGGTGGGTTTTTTGGGGGCCGGAACCATAATTCGTCAGGGCAGTTTAGTTATTGGCTTGACTACTGCTGCTTCCCTCTGGACAACAGCGGCGGCCGGGCTGGCTCTGGGACTGGGTTGGTACGAAGTGGCTGTCTTTACGGTTTTTCTGGTCTTTCTGGTCTTGAGTTTTTTTAAAAGGATTGAGGAAAAATACTGGAGAAGGCATTTAATTCAGCTTGAGGTAACTGCTTCTCAGGCTCTCAAGGGTTTGAAAGAAAAGTTGCCTTCTCGGGATTTTAAGGTTGAGAAATTTGAAAAGAAATTCGAGGAAAGAGGAGTGTCTTACTTAATTCTGGCTGAAATTAGACCCTCTCTTGAGCTCACTGAATTAGCAGAAAAAATAAGTTCCTTAAAGGGAGTAAAGAAAGTAAGTTGGTCCCGAGAGCTGTAGTCAGTGCTTGTCTGGTTGGCCTACCCTGCTCTTACAATGGGAAACCCCGAACCTCTCTTTCTCTGCTTTCTTTAATTGAAAGCTTACCTTTTCTGGCCATCTGTCCGGAGGTTCTAGCTGGACTGGGTTTTCCCCGGGAGAAAGCGGAGATTAAAGGGGGAGATGGTTTTGATGTTTGGAGCGGGAAAGCCCGGGTTTATTCGGAAAGCGGCAAAGATCTAACCTCGCTTTTTTTAGAATCGGCTCGGGAAGTTTTAAAAATTGTTTCTCTTTTTGCTCCTCAAGAAATTTACCTCTGCGAGGGCAGCCCCTCTTGCGGAGTTAAACTCATTTACGACGGGAGTTTCACCGGACAAAAGCGGTCGGGAGCCGGAGTTACAGCCGCTCTTTTAATGAAGGAAGGCTTTAATCTTATCGGCTGGGAAAAAGAAAGATGAAAGCTTTGGCTCTACTTTCCGGCGGTCTTGATAGTATGCTGGCGGTTAAAATTGTTCAAAGAGAGGGGATTGAAGTTCTGGGCGTGGTTTTTAAGTCTCCTTTTTTCGGGGCGGAAAAAGCCCGAGAAGCGGCACAAAAGCTGGGGATTAAACTTTTTGAGGAAGACATTTCCGAAGAACTGATAGAGGTTGTAAAGTCTCCACCTCACGGCTACGGCCGTTATTTAAATCCTTGCCTAGATTGTCATAGCTTAATGCTCAGAAAGGCTGGTAAGATAATGGAAGAGATAGGCGCTTCTTTTCTGGTAACCGGTGAGGTTTTAGGAGAGAGACCCAAATCCCAGAATCGCCAGGCTTTAAAAACGGTAGAGAAAGAGTCGGGTTATGCCGGACTGGTTCTGCGTCCGCTTTCAGCTAAACTCCTTGAGCCAACCGAACCGGAAAAAAGAGGATGGGTAAAGCGGGAAAATTTACTGGCTATCTCGGGGCGTTCTCGTCTTCAGCAGTTTAAGTTAGCTGAGGAGTTTGGCCTTCAGAACTATCCTACTCCAGCCGGTGGTTGCTTGCTGACTGACCCCCAGTTTTCCAACCGCTTGAGGGCTCTCTGGAGCTGGCGGGGGGAGATTTTGATTGATGACTTATATCTTTTAAAGATTGGTCGCCATTTCTGGTTGGCAAAGAGCTGGTTAGTGGTGGGGCGAAACGAGAAGGAAAATCAGTTGCTAAAAAATTTGAGAAAAAAGGAGGATTTTTTAATAAAAAGCGTTTCCGCTCCTGGTCCCCTTGGGCTTTTGCGTGGCAAAGCTGATCGAAAAGAACTTAAGGAAGCCTCTTTGATAGTCATAAGATACGGGCAGGCACGTGACTGGGAAGAAGCTGAAGCTTTAATAGAGAGGGAGGGGGAGGAAGAACTTTTTAAGTTTAAAAGGAAAGAGTGGTTAAGATACTTATGACCGAGAAAAAAGGGGTTTTATACCT
>DAIRCJ010000075.1:0-6588 GCA_036796755.1 Candidatus Geothermocultoraceae bacterium
CCCTTCAGTTTAACTTCTTTCAGCACAAAGGTTTTCTCCAGTTCTTTCAGCTCTTTCAGGTAATCTTCCCTGGTAATTTTGGGCGGGTTTTCGGGCAATATTAAGCTGTAAGCCTTCTCATAGCGCTTATTGAGAAGGTAGTTGTAGTAAGCCTTCACAACCTTTGAGGGCTGACCTTTTTCCGAACTGCAAGCACTTAAAAGAAGGAGACTTAAAAAAATAGCTACCAGTCGATAAATCAGGTTTTTTTTCATCTAGCTTTCTCCTTTGCTTCTTTCCTTAAAAAAGCCAGCATAAAATGGCTTAACATCCCATCGAGCACTGCTTCAGCTCTTGGCTCCTCCAGATCAGTGCGATGATCCTTAACCAGATTATAAGGGTGAAGAACATAAGAGCGAATCTGGCTACCCCAGGCAATCTCCTTTTTTTCTCCCTTTATCTTCTCCATCTCTTCTTCCCTGAGCTTTTTCTGATATTCAAAAAGCTTGGATTTAAGTATTTCCATTGCTTTTTCACGATTTTGAAACTGGGAGCGCTCGCTCTGGCATTGTGCCGTTAATCCAGTTGGAAGGTGAGTTATTCGAACTGCCGAATCGGTTACGTTTACATGTTGACCTCCCGGCCCGCTAGCCCGAAAAGTCTCAATCTTTAAGTCTTTAGGGTCGATCTCAACTTTAATCTCCTCCCCGATAGCCGGTATTACATCAACTGAAGCAAAAGAAGTGTGGCGGCGGCGGTTGAAATCAAAAGGAGAAATGCGCACCAGGCGGTGAACGCCTTTTTCCGATTTTAAATGACCATAAGCATATTTTCCTTTAACTATCAGGGTGATATTTTTCAAACCGGCTTCTTCACCGGCCAGATAATCAGCCGTTTCAACCTGATAACCGTGTTTTTCAGCCCAGCGGGAATACATTCGTGCCAGCATTTCGACCCAGTCGCAAGCTTCGGTTCCTCCCGCTCCAGCATGAATAGCTAGGATAGCATCCTTGATGTCAAAAGGCTCCCAAAAAAGACTCCTAATTTCTGCTTCTTCCAGTTCTTCATCCAACTTCTTTAATGCTTCTTCCAGAGCTTTTTTGCTTTCTTTTTCGCCCTCTTCATAAAGCTGAAGCATCACTTCAGCTTCCTCGTAAAGCTCATTCAATCGATTCCACTCCTCAACTCTCTCTTTCAAATCACTTAAATGAGTAGTAACTTCCAGTGCTTTCTCCCGATCCGACCAGAAATCGGGTTTAGATGCTTTAAGCTCAAGCTCTTTAATCTCTTTAGCGGCTGAACCAGGGTCAAAGATAATCACCTACCTGTTTTATCCTTTCCTTGATTTTTTCCATTGCTTCCCGGTAATCAAACTCCGACATTTTTACCCCCTTAAACTGGCTTTCCGCAACATTTCTTATATTTTTTACCGCTACCGCAAGGACAGGGGTCATTGCGACCTACCTTTTTTGATTTCACCTGGCTTCTGGCTCCGACTGTCAAGCTTCTGCCGCCGGAAGAGGCAGCAAGTTGAACGACCTGTTCGGTCCGGGTTTGAACCTCAGCATGGAAAAGGTATCTTAAAAAATCCTCTCGAACATTAGAAAGCATTTCCTGAAAAAGCTGGAAACCTTCGGTTTTATACTCCACCAGGGGGTCGCGCTGAGCCATCGAGCGAAGATAAATGCCTTCGCGAAAATAATCCATGCTAACTAAAAACTCGCGCCAGTGATAGTCAATAACCTGTAAGTAAAAAAAGCGAGCCATTTCATTCATTATCTCCTCGCCGATACTTTCCTTCCTTTTTAAAAACAGGGACTTAGCCTCTTCAAAAACTCTTTCCTTGAGTTCCTCCAGGCTAACTTCTTCAAGTTCAGCCAGGCAAGAAAATTCCTGAGCAAACACATTCGCTACTTCAGATATCAGCGCTTCTTTGGCTGCTTCCTCCCCGCTTTGAATTTGTTTAAAGTAATACTCCACTGTCACTTCTACCCAGTCTCTGATCAGACTTATAACCTTTTCTTCCAGGTTATCCCGGGTTAAAAAGGAAGAGCGCAAGGCATAAACTGCCTCCCGCTGCTTATTTAAAACATCGTCATACTCCAGAAGATGTTTTCTAATACTGAAGTTCTGAGATTCAATCTGCCTTTGAGCCATTTCAATGGTGCGAGCGATTAAAGGATGTTCCAGCGGTTCATTGTCCGGAAGGTCCAGTCTATCCATCAAGGACTTAACCCGGTCCGAACCCATAGCCTTCAAGAGGTCGTCTTCCAGAGAAAGATAAAAGCGAGAAGAACCCGGATCGCCCTGGCGGCCCGAACGCCCCCTTAGCTGATTATCAATCCTTCTTGCTTCGTGCCTCTCGGTTCCGATAACATGCAAACCACCCAGCTCCACAACCTTCTTGGCTTCCTCCGGCAAAGGGGGGTTCCCTCCCAGGATAATGTCAACGCCCCGTCCAGCCATATTGGTTGCCACCGTCACCGCCCCCAAACGACCAGCTTGAGCAATAATTGCCGCTTCCCTTTCGTGGTGTTTAGCATTGAGCACCTGATGGGGTATTCCTCTTCTTTTAAGCATCTCGCTGAGCATTTCGTTTCTCTCAATGGAAACCGTGCCCACCAGAACCGGTTGCCCCTGCTCGTGCCGGCGAGCAATTTCTTCTACCACTGCCCGATATTTAGCTGCCTCCGTTTTATAAATAACATCGGGAAGGTCTTTCCTGATGACCGGTTTATTGGGAGGAATAACCACTACCTCAAGACCATAAATATGCATAAATTCCTCGGCTTCAGTTGCCGCTGTACCGGTCATCCCGGCCAGTTTCTCATATTTCCGGAAATAATTTTGCAGGGTTATGGTTGCCCAGGTCTGGCTTTCCTCCTTTATAGCCACCCCTTCCTTAGCTTCTATAGCCTGGTGTAAACCTTCGGAGTATCTCCTTCCCGGCATCAACCTCCCAGTGAACTCGTCCACAATTATTACTTCCCCGTTCTTAACAATATAGTCCACATCTTTTTTAAAAAGAAACTGGGCTTTTAAGGCAGGAATTAAGTGGTCAACCAGGTGTTTGTTTCGAATGTCGTAAAGATTGTCTACTTTCAGCATTTTTTCGATTTTAGCCACCCCTTCTTCGGTTAAAACCACCGTGCGACTCTTAAAGTCAATTTTAAAATCAATATCTTCTTTTAAAAGAGGGACAATCCGGGCAAAAGTTCGGTAAAGATCAGCTGACCTTTCTGAGGGACCAGAAATTATAAGAGGAGTGCGAGCTTCATCAATTAAAATACTGTCAACCTCATCAATGATAGCAAAATGGTGCCCTCGCTGGACTATGTCTTCCGGGTCGTAAACCATATTGTCTCGCAAATAATCAAAGCCAAATTCGCTGTTAGTGCCGTAAGTTACATCGGCAAGGTAAGCTTCTTTTCGGCTGACGGCTCGCAAGTCTTTAAGCCTCTCATCACCGGAGTTAGCCCCCGGTTCGTAAAGATAAGAGGCGTCCTGCTGCAGCACCCCAACTTTCAGGCCCAGGAAATGATAAATAGGACCCATCCACTGAACATCTCGCTTGGCAAGGTAGTCGTTAACTGTAACCACATGGACACCCTTACCGGTTAAAGCATTTAAATAAACTGGAAGAGTGGCAACCAAAGTCTTTCCTTCGCCAGTTTTCATTTCCGCTACTTTTCCCTGGTGAAGAACGATACCACCCATAATCTGGACATCAAACATTCTCAAGCCAATGGTTCTTCTGCCAACTTCTCTTACCAGAGCATAAGCCTCAACCAGCAAATCATCCAAACTCTGGCCATCCTCAAATTTCTTTTTTAAAGACTGAGCAAATTTTCTTAATTCAGCATCAGAAAGACCGGCAAGTTCGGGCTCTAAGGAGTTGACAAGACTGACAGTCTCCGAGAGCTTCTTGATTTTTTTCTCTTCCAGAAAACGGGAAAAACGTTCCAATAACTTCATAATGAATAATAATTATACCTTATCTTGCTTTCCTTAAGTTAATCAGGAAATCGGGGGCTTAATTCCCGCCTGCTCGGCGCTGGAAAAAGCCTTCTTCCTCCAAAACTTTGCGCAGCTGGCGCACCAGTTTTGGGTCATAAAGAAAACCCTGATCTTTCTGGATTGTCCGCCAGGCTTCTTCAGGACGAAGAGGGTCGCGACTATCATGGACCAGGTCATCAAAAGCGTTGACTAAAAAAATAATCCGGGCTTCAATCGGCAGGCTGCCCTCGTCTTTAGCTCTACTTTTATGTAAAAAGAAAGGGCGATGATGATTATAGACAATCGCCGCTATTTCCTTAGTTGAAGGGGTTGACTCTAAAACCTCAGCTCCAAAACGAGCGTGAAAGGGTAAGCCTTCTTCTTCCTTATCTTTTTCCAAGAAAGATTCCAGAGAAAACTTATCCAAGGAAACTTCAGCCAAGTGAACAAAAGATGAGCTTAAAGCAAGATTAAACAGGGAACGAGAGGGCAGACCAAGAGAAGAACCAATCTTTAGAGAAAGGTCTTTAACCCGCTCAATTTTCTGTTTTAATCCAGGTTCAGAGCTCTCAATTGCCTGATAAATAGCTAAAAGAAATTCCTCATCTTCCTCATTAAGTTCCCTTTCTCTCGACCAGATAAATAAATAGGGCAAGTACAGCAAGTAAACCAGAGAGGCCCAAAAACCATAGTTCAAAAAAAGCAAGTAAAAAAGATAGCCCAGAGTGAGAGTATAAAGCAGCTCGCCTCCGATAAAATCAAACTCGTAGCGATAGTACGAAGCAAAAGGATAAAAAGGAGAAGGTAAGCTCATTAAAGCCTCTAAGGTCAGGCGAGAAAAAAAGAAAAGAGCCAAAAGTAAAGAGGTGAGAAAAGCAGGTGTATCAGCTAACCAGCCAACCACGCTCAAAAGATGAAAGGCAAGGTAAACAAAAGCCACCGGTAAAAATTCGACCACCAAAAAGTTGGAAAAGTTATCCCAGGAAAGCTTTCTCTCCCAGAAAACCAGGGCCAGAGCCAGTAATAAAACAAAAAAAACAAAGTAAAAAGGCGCTATCAAAGCTAAAGGAAAAGAAATAGCAGCCAGGAAAGGAAAGTTAGTCTTTTTATCCAGAATCAGGCTCTTCTTTTCCAGCTTCAAAAGCGAAAAGAACCCGGCTAACAAGAGAAAGGGTAGCAAATGAAGAACGGTTTCCAGAGAAAAAAGGCGAAGCGACCAGATGGCCGCTGCCAGAGTTAGGCTCCAAAAAACCCAGTTAAGACTTTTCTTCCACACTTTCTTTTCCTTTTTTCAGCCTCAAATAAGCGCGAAGTAAAACCGCATCGTATTTCGTTCCTTCCCCCCTCTTTAACTCTTCCAGAGCCTCATCTTCAAAAAAAGCTTTGCGATAAGGGCGGGGGGAGGTAAGAGCAACAAAAGCCTGAGCCAAAGCTAGCAAGCGAGCGGGTAGAGGAATTGACTCCCCAATTATCCCCTGCGGATAACCAGTTCCGTCAAAGTGTTCGTGATGATAAAGAGAGTAATTCAGCCAGGGCTTAAGCTCGCAAAAATTCTCCAGTATCCTAGGGTGTTCTTTTAAAAGCTCAAATTCCTTTTCATCAAGGGGGCCCTCACGATTTATGAAAGAACCAGCTTTGAGCATTCCAAGATTATGAAAAAGAGCAGCTTTTTTTAAATCTTCAAGTTCGCTGCGGGATAAGTTTAAGCTCTTGCCCAGACTCATTACTTCCTCAATCACTCTCTTTGTCTGTTCCGGCTGATGAAGAATTTTCTCTTCAATGGCCGAGACCAAATTGAGATTCCTATCAAAGACTGCCTCTTTTTCTTTTAGCCTGTTATAGACCGAACTGGATAAAAACAACAAAAGCAAGGAAGCTAGAGCTCCTCCAGTGCCAACCAGATAAGTAGTCAAAGCAAAAACTGAAGTTACTGCTCCCCCAAGCAACAAGCGACAACCAAGGATTTTAAATGGGTAGGCCGGTTTAAAAACAAGCTTCTCCCCCAGGCTATCAAGAAAAAACCAAAAAGCCCCGAACAGCTGAGAAAAAACCAGAAAAAGGAGAAATCGCAGCGGCAAAGAGCCAACAAAGGTTGAAAAATAAAAATAGAGAAAGCCAAAAAGAGAAAAAGAAAGGAGAAAATTGATAAACTTATCAAAATGGGAGCGCCACTTCTTTAAATTAAAACCTTTCTGAAAGAAAAAACTGACAAAGAAAGTAACCGCCCCGTTAGCCAGGTTTGAAGAAAAAAACAAACTCCAGAGAAACCAGGGATAAACCTCTCCCTCAAAGTAAGGCATCTCAATCCGACTAAGCTTGAGCCAGATTGCTATGGGAATGAAAAAAGCTACTTCCCAGCTCAATTCCAGGCGAAGAAAAATTAAATAGAGAAAGAAGAGAGAGGTTAAGTAGCGCAGGATATCAAAAGCAACTCTTTGAAAATTGGCGGCCTTTTTGCTTTCCATCCTTTACTCGAGAATTGCCTCTATTAACCCATAAGCCCCGTCTTTACGGCGATAAAGAACGCAAATACTATTATTTTCCTCTTTGGCAAAGATAAAAAAATCATGGTCCAGGCCCTCCATTTTCCTAACTGCTGCTTCCTCGCTCATT
>DAIRCJ010000076.1:0-6500 GCA_036796755.1 Candidatus Geothermocultoraceae bacterium
AAAGCCTATCTTGATATAGAGACTTCTTTTCAGGGCAGTATAACTGTCATTGGCGTTTATCGCCCGAGCACCGGTCTCAGGCAGATCTGGGGCGAAGATGTCAATCGGGATAATTTGATAAACCTTTTAGGAGAAGCCGAAGTTTTACTTACTTACAGCGGAAGCCGCTTTGACCTTCCAGTAATAAGGCGTTCGCTTGGAGTTCACCTTGATAAACTTTTTTACCATCGCGACCTCCTTTTTGACTGCTGGAACTTTCGCCTTTATGGGGGCTTGAAAGCAGTTGAAAGGGAACTAGGAATAAAAAGAGAAGTAGAAGAAGTCAATGGTTTTATGGCTATGGAACTCTGGGAAAGACATCAAAAATCCGGCGATATGGAAGCCTTAAAAAAACTCTTACTTTACAATCGGGAAGATGTTTTAAACCTGGTTAAACTGGAGGAAAAACTTAACACCTTTTATCAACTTGAGATCTTACCTTTCGCTCGGGAACTTTAACTGGGTAGAACCTAAAAAAGGAGACATAGATGTTAGCAATAAGGCAGTTAATACTTGTTTTTTTAAAAATGCTACTGGCAATCCTGGCTTTTTTTGCCGTTATTTTAACCGCTCATCTGGTGATAGTTTATTTTGGTCCCAACCTTAAGTTTTTCCCCTTTCGGCTTCTGATTAAATCTTTAGCCGAGAGTGTAACGATCAATTTTACCCGGCAGTCCAAGGTTAAAACTCCTTACAGTGGTTATTTTGATTTGAACACTCTTTTTACCCTGCTTTTTTATCTTTTGCTTGAACCAGTGGTGGAAAAATTAAGGCGAAGCGTTGAAGCCTGGCATCCAATTCGCAAAGCGGGCTAACAAATCTTTTTAAGCTTTAGTTTGCATTCCTTTAACTATCAGAATAAAAAAACCGGCCAGAATTAAAATATCACCCGCGCTTATAACGGCTTCTAGCGCTCTTATCGGGAAGCGGAAGGGGATAACATCACCGAGATAACTCAACTTGGTTTGAAGATTTGCCAGAGAAGAGGGATACCAGCCATAATGAGTAATTTTTAAGACCAAATCTTCCTGGTTAACCAGCTTGAGTGCTTTTAAAGAGGTCGGCATCCTCCCTCCGTTTAAAAGGATGGCTAAGGTATTTGAAAAGGTGCCTGCAAAGATTAACTTTACGCCTGGCTCGCTGAGGTTAAGAGCAAGGAAAGCCAGAGCCAGAAAGTTGGAAAGGTTATAAAAAAAACTACCAACTTGAGAAGCCAAACTGCTTTCCAGGAAAAATTCTCGAAAAAGAATAAAGCGGAGAGCAAGAGAAGAAACCAGAAGCACCAGCCCGCGGAAGTTAAGATTGGCTAAATTATTAAGCCTTCCTTTAAACAAATAGCCAGTGGCAACTCCCAGGATTATAGCGATTAAAACCGTAATTCTAACCATCGAACTGACTGTTTTCAGTCCCTTCCGGGAAAGCAGAATCGGGCAAAGGACAGACCGGGGTAGGCCTTTCTTCAAGATGGGGGTTTTCAACGATTACTTCTTTAAACTTGCTTATTATAAGCTTTTCAAACTGGTAAGCTTTACTTTGAGAGATTTCTCTTAAAGCTTCCTCGACAGTGAAAGGTCCACGATAGGGGCGAGGGGAACGCATAGCATCGTAAGCATCAGCTATGGCTATTATCTGGGCGCCCAGGGGAATTTCCTCTTTCTTTTTTCTTTGGGGATAACCGCTACCATTAGCTCTTTCGTGATGATGGAGGACAAAGTCTTTTATTTCCTTTAAGAGGGGAATAGACTCCAGAATTGAGGCACCGTTGACTGGGTGGCGAACAATGAGCCTCCATTCATAGTAACCGAGCTTTCCGGGTTTGTAGAGCACCTCATCAGGGGTGCCTATCTTTCCTAAATCGTGAAGAAGGGCTGCTTGCTCAATGCGGTTTATTTCAGTTAGAGGTAAACCTAATTTTTCAGCGGTTTTTTTCGCGTATTCAGCTACCCGTCGTGAGTGGTCGGCAGTGTATGGGTCTTTGGCTTCCAAAGCATTTACCATTGATTTCAATGCCCCGCTTAAAGTTTCTTCAAGCATGGCCGTTCTTTTAAAAACGGTATACAACAAGTAGAGGGGAAATAAGCTTAAAAGAGCCCCCGGTATTGTTCGCGGTGCCAGATAAGCAAACAAAATCCCCACAATCCCCATGCCGACAAGGGGAGCAAAGTTTATTTTCCCTGGTGTTTTATAAATCAAAAAGTCAGTTGGTCTTGCTCCTTCAAATAGAGAAACAACTAAGGAGTGAAGGAAGGCATTGATAGCAAAGAAAGCAAGCATTATGAGAATGAATAAAATAAGGTTGGAAGAGGAAAGATTAAAGTAACCGGGCTTAAAAGAAAGTTGATAGAGGGCATAAGAGATTAAATGAGTATCAATAGTAAATTGAGAAATGTTAAAAAGAGTTCTAACAAGCGGTTTTCTTTTTAAAGGCTCCGAAACCAGTTCAGCTAGGAAAACACAGAGGCCAGCTAAAGGGAATTCGAGGTTGAGAAGGCAGCTAACTATAAAGAAAGAGTCTAACGCAATCCCACCATATTCGCTCAGGCGAACTTCAAACAGATTAGCAAGGGCAACAACAGCTAACAAGAAGATAAAAACTGAATTAATTTTTTCTTTAAAGAAAACAAAAGAAAAAACACTTAAAAAGACGGAAATAAAAAACAACAAAAAAACTAAAAACCAACCAACTGTTTCTCTTTTCCTCAATTGTTTGCTACTCCTGCTCTCTTATCAAAATTATCAAAAATTTGTCCTACTTTCACCAAAATATTTTTTAGGATTTTTACTTACTTTACTGATTCCTAAATTGCTCATCCAAATTTTACCACTTTGAGCCAGCAATCACAGCGGTGGCAATGGAAGCCAAAATTGACAGAGCCTTGAGAAGCCTAAACTTCACCTATCTCACCCCCTTTCTTGAAAGCCCGAAGCTTAAAAATTAACTTTTGCCCGGCAAATTGATTACCACTTTGAGCCAGCAATCACAGCGGTGGCAATGGAAGCCAAAATTGACAGAGCCTTGAGAAGCCTAAACTTCACCTATCTCACCCCCTTTCTAGAAGCTTGGACCCTGTTGTTTGATTAAAAAACACTCTGTAACAAATTTTACGATGGCTATTACAGCATTAACCTTTGCCTTTGTCGCATCGCTCAAAGAAGGTATTATTTAACAATCCTCTTCATCCCCAATTTGTAGTATTTATTGAAATTTGGAGCACAAGATATAGTATAGGGTTTTTGTCTGCCTTTAAAAATTCGTCTTGTTTGAGGGTTTTGAACAGGTGATAAGTAATTTTAAGGAATTTTTCTCTAAATAAGAGCAATTTCAGTTAATTGAACTGATGGGACTTTCTGTCTCCTAAAAAATTAGGGCTTGAAATAGAGTTGTTTTTAAAATTTCGAAAATTGATTAAACCAGGCTAAGTAAAAGAACCGGGGTTTTGTCGATTTTTTCTAAATTGAACTGTGAAAAGACAATTATCTTTTTTTCTTTTCGACGGCCTTTCAACTGATTTTACTTAAGTTTTTCTTTCATTTGAGGGAGGAAATTTTAAAAATTTTCTAAAATTTAATAAAATTGTGGGGAGAAAGGGTTGACAAGGGTAACGAAGTGGTTTATGATGGAGGGGCAATGGCTGAGAGGGACACAAAAGATTAACTTAAGCTCGAGGAGAAGATAAGGGTGTTTACCGGCAGTTATCAGCATACTTTGGACGATAAGGGCAGGATAGTTCTGCCAGCGAAATTTAGAAAAGAATTAAAGGAGGGAATAGTAATTACGGCCTGGCCGGGCCCTTGCCTTCTCCTCATTCCCAAGCTTAGTTGGCAGAGCTGGAGGGAAAAACTTTCCAACTTATCAAAAACTGACAAGAAGGTTCAAGACTTTTTGCGTGTTTTTTATTCGCATATGTCAGAAGAGATGCCCGATCGTCAGGGGAGAATAAGCCTGGCTGAGGTTCAGCGCCGCTGGATTGGGGTTAAGAAAGAACTGGTAGTCATTGGTATGGGGGAATGGTTAGAGGTCTGGAGCAAAGAAAGATGGCAAAAGCATTATGAAGACATTTTGCCTAATTATGGTGATTATTGCGAAGGGATATCCCTTTAAAAGTTTAAGAAGAGAACCTTGAGAACAGAATACCTTCATCAACCAGTTTTGCTGGCCGAAGTTTTGGATAATTTATCGCTCCATCAGGGAAGCATAGTTGTAGACTGTACCGTCGGCGGCGGTGGTCACGCGAGAAGCTTTGGAGAGTTGATTGCACCAGGGGGTTTGTTAATCGGGCTCGATGTAGATGTTGAAGCTTTAAAGGTAGCAGAGAAAGTATTAGCCCGCTTCGGCCAGCATATTGTTTTGTTGAATAAGAGTTACAAGGACCTTGACAAGATACTGCTTGAGTTAGGAGTTGGCCAGGTAGATGCGGTCTTTTTTGATTTAGGCCTTTCTTCTATCCAGATTGAGAATGCCAGCCGGGGCTTTAGCTATTTGAAAGAAGGACCGCTTGACATGAGGTATAACCGGAGAAACCCCATGACAGCCTCAATGGTGGTTAACGGCTATAAGGAGGCGGAACTGGTTAGGGTTTTTCGAGAATACGGAGAAGAGAGAAAAGCCAAGATTATAGCCAGGGAGATTGTAAAGCAGCGGGAAAGAAAGCCCTTCCAGACCACCGTTGAGCTGGCAGAAGCGATAAAGAAGTCAGTTGGTGGGAGTCCCAGGGAAAAGACGGCTTCGCTGGCTCGCTGTTTCCAGGCTATTCGAATTGAGGTTAATCGGGAACTTGAAGGCTTGGGAAAGGCAGTTGAGGATGCGGTGAGGTGGTTAAAACCCGGAGGCAGAATAGCTGTCATCAGCTATCATTCACTGGAAGATCGGGCAGTAAAAGAAGTTTTTAGGAAGTTAGCTCAGGGGTGCATCTGTCCACCAGGCCTACCTTACTGCCGCTGCGGACAAAAGCCCACCCTGAAACTGGTTAATAAAAAAGCCATCAGGCCAACTCAGGAGGAAATAAAGGAAAATCCTCGAGCCAGAAGTGCTCGTTTGAGAATTGGAGAGAAGATTTAAGATGAGCTTAGCTTTCAGAAAAAAGGAAAAAAAATATTATAGTTACGCCTGGGAAACCGATAGGAAGCCAGGGAAAATCCTCTTTGTATCGGGCTTGAAGCTGGTTTTTATTTCTTTTCTGGTTTCAGGCTTGCTTTCATTTGCCTTGTCTATTTGCTTTCGAGCCTCAATGACCAGCGATGCTTTTGCTTGCAGCCAGCTTCAGAAGAAGATTAAGGCGGAGATTGTAGAAGGGGAAAGGCTAAAAAAGAAAGCGGCTTTGCTTTCTTCTCCTCAGAGGATTGAAAAAATAGCCTTAACCAAGATAAAGATGGTTAAACCAGATGAAATTCATTTTCTTCAATTAAATACTCAAAGTCCTGTTTCTTATTCTTTCAAGAAGCCGCGGCCCAAAATAAAGCCCGCTGGCTGGCTTGATGATTTAATTGACAGACTGGTTTTAATGAGAGCTGACAAGGGTTTAGCTTACGGAAGTCAGTAGGGAAATGGGGAGGTCGGAAAGGCCTTATAAAAAACTTCAAGAACGCCGTTTGTTATTTCTGTTTGTTTTCTTCTTTTTTTTAACGGCAATCATTGTTGTCCGACTTTTTCTTATTCAGGTTGTCAAAGCCGAGGATTTAGCCGCCGAGGCCTCTAAGCAGTTTGATCTGGTAATGTACTTGCCCGCCAATAGAGGCCAGATTCTGGATTGCAACCATAACCCCTTAGCCATAAGCATTGAAGTTGAAGACGTCAAGGCCACTCCCTATTTCATAAAAAATCCGGAAAAAGTTGCTTTTAAACTTGCCGAGATACTGAAAATTCCGGCGGAAAAAATTTATTCCAAACTGACCAGAAAGGTAGTAGTAAATGGGAAAAAAAGAAGGGCTGGTTATGCCGTAATTGCCCTTAAGGTAGATAAAAAAATTACGGAGAAAATTAAGGAGTTGAAGAAAAAAGACCCTGATTTTAAAAACATTTATTTTACTCCTAACTACATTCGCTTTTATCCTTACGGTGAGTTAGCAGCTTCAGTTTTAGGAGTTGTGGGTTCAAAGCCAAAAGTAGCCAGGGGATTGGGTCTTTATTATAAGCCGGAGGCTCGAGAGGGACTGGAGCTTTATTATGACCGTTACCTTGCTGGAAAAGCTGGCGAAGCACGATACGAGAAAACAGAAAACGGACTGCCTATACCGGGAGGACGTCAGCAAATAAAGGAACCGGTTAATGGCTATTCAGTTGTTACCACAATTGATAAAGAAATTCAGTACCAGGCTGAGAGAAGCCTGAAGAGAGCCTTAAAAAAATACAGAGCCAGGAGAGCAACGGCGATAGTTATGAATCCCCGAACCGGAGAGATTCTGGCAATGGCTAATGTTCCTGGTTTTGATGCCAACAAGTTTTCTCGGTATTCTTTTGAGAG
>DAIRCJ010000077.1:0-6299 GCA_036796755.1 Candidatus Geothermocultoraceae bacterium
CTTCTTCTTCGCTATACATCCTGATTTTTCAACCCCCTTTAAACCCTTAAGCACTTTTGACAATTATAGCTTAAAAATTCATCTTCGGGTAAAAACTTTAAAAAGAGCTAAATAAAATTTTTTTCCGTAACTCTCAACCAGCTTTTCTGGCTGCTTACCATCTTCGAGCAAAAAATTTTTTTAACCCGGTTCTCTTTTAAATTTTAAAGCCCTAAATTATCTAAAAGCTCGAATAAAATTTGTTGACAGAAAATTTTTTCTATGCTTTAATTGCTAAACGGCAATCAATTGCCGTTTAAACTTTGCTTTAGAAAGAGCAAAGCTTAAAAAAAATCATTTTTCAGGAGGTGAAGGTTGTGACCTTACAAAGACCTAACGCTAACGAAGCTACCCAGACCAGCAATCGCTCACGAAATGCTATACCCTCATCAGGACTTTGCACCCGCTGTCTGGACAACTGCCGGGGCAACTGCGAAGTTTTCAAAGCCTCATTTAGAGGAAGGGAGGTGCTTTATCCAGGCCCCTACGGTTCCCTAACGGCCGGTGCCGACAAGGACTACCCTGTTGACTACAGCCATCTAAACATTATGGGGTATGCTTTTGGAGCTAAAGGCTTGCCGGAGGGAAAAGAACCCAGTCCTGATAATACCCTTTTTCCAATGGTAAACACCGAGACAGAATATGGAGTGGAAAATAAAGTCAGGATGAAGGTGCCAGTTTTCACTGGCGCTCTGGGTTCTACCGATGTAGCCCGGAAAAACTGGGAAAGTTTTGCGGTTGGAGCAGCTATTTCCGGAATTACTATTGTCTGCGGAGAAAATGTTTGCGGAGTTGACCCTCAAGCTGAGTTCAAAGATGGAAAAGTAGTTGAGTCGCCGGAGATGAGAAGGAGAGTGGAAATTTACAAGCGCTACCACGAAGGTTACGGCGACCTGATTGTTCAAATGAATGTAGAAGATACCCGATTTGGAGTAGCCGAGTATGTTATCGAAAAACTTGGAGTGGAAACCATAGAGCTTAAATGGGGTCAGGGGGCCAAGTGTATCGGGGGGGAAATTAAAATTGACAGCCTGGAAAGAGCTTTAGAGCTTCAGAGGAGAGGTTACTTAATAACTCCCGACCCTTCAATTGAAGCCAACCAGAAAGCCTTTAAAGAAGGGGCTATAAAACAATTTGAAAGACATTCTCGCCTTGGCTTTATCGACCAGGAATCATTTATGAAAGAAGTTGAAAGGCTGAGAAATCTTGGGGCAAAAAGAGTAACTCTTAAAACCGGTGCTTACCCTATGCGCGAACTGGCAATGGCTATAAAATGGGCTTCTGATGCCAAAATCGACCTGGTTACCATTGACGGCGCCCCGGGAGGAACCGGAATGAGCCCCTGGAGAATGATGGTTGAATGGGGGGTCCCTACCTTCTATCTTCAGTGTATGGCCTATGAGTTAGCTGAACGGCTAGCTAAAAAAGGAAGGTTTGTTCCCGATTTGGCCATGGCGGGAGGCTTCTCCACTGAAGACCACATTTTTAAAGTTCTGGCTATGGGAGCCCCTTACTTTAAGGCAGTTTGCATGGGCCGAGCTTTAATGATTCCCGGGTTTGTTGGGAGGAACATAAAGCAGTGGATTGAAGACAATGACCTGCCAAAAACTGTCTCTGAGTACGGTACCACCATCCAGGAAATCTTTGTTTCCTACGAAGAACTGGTAGCTAAATACGGAAAGGAAGCTGTAGACTCGATGCCCACTGGCGCCATTGGCGTTTATACCTTTGTCGACAAGCTCAAAGTTGGCCTTCAGCAACTAATGGCTGGCTCCCGTAACTTCAAGGTCTCCGCTATCAGCCGTAAAGACCTTATGGCTTTAACTGAAGAGGCAGCTAAAATTTCCGGAATCCCTTATGTGATGGATGCCTACCGAGAGGAGGCTCTCCAGATAATTGAGAGCTGAGATATAAGCCAGGTCTAAAGGTTTGTTTTTAAAGCGGGCGCCAGTGGCGCCCGCTTTTTCTTGAAAAAAAACTTTTTAAAATTAGCTTCTTAAATTAAAATTAAATTAATGAATAAAAACAGGTTTTTCTTTTTTTTCCTTCTCGCTTTCTTCCTTTTTCCCCTAAGCTCTGCCCAGGCCAAGGAATACTACTTTCCCGAAGTTCGGATTTATGTTCAGGTCCTGCGAGACGGATCCTTTGATTATATAGAAAAGCGAACTTACAGATTTGAAGGAAGTTTTCACGGAGCTGACCTGACTGTTTTTAAAGCTGGTTCTCAGGGAATAACCAACTTCCAGATCCAGGAAGGGGATCGAATATTTAAGCCCGGAACCGGAGAAGAACCCTACACCGTTCAGATTTCTGAAGACAGTTCTCGAATTTATGCCCGCTGGTTTTACCAGGCTGAAAATGAAGACAAGACTTTCACCATATCCTACAGGGTATTAAAAGCAATTAAGGCTTACGATGATGTAGCTGAACTTTACTGGAAGTTTATTGGAAGTGGCTGGCAGAAACCGACTGATTACGTAGGGATAACTGTTTTCTTACCCCCGGTCCCCGATGAAAAACAAATCCGGGCCTGGGGTCACGGCCCTCTGAATGGAGTGGTTAAAATAATTAGCAATTACCGGGTAGACTTCACCGTTCAAAACCTCCCGGCTGGACAGTTTGTTGAAGGAAGAATAGTTTTTCCTTCAAGCCTTGTGCCTGACGCCCCCAGAGAAAAAGGTAAAAGATTGCCCCAGATTCTTAAAGAAGAAAGAAGGTGGGCTCAAACAGCCAATCTCAAAAGAGCTTTTGCTCGGTTTCAAATTTACTTCCCTCTCCTGCTTGCCTTATCCTTAATCCTTCTTTATTTTTATCTTTATTTCCGCTACGGCCGAGAGTATCAACCCGACTTTGAGGGCAGTTATTACCGGGAACTTCCTGCCGATTATGGCCCAGCTCTGGCTGGTTACCTTTACCGTTTTGGCAACACCGAACCGGCTGATTTTACCGCCACCATTTTAGACCTGGCCCGCAAAAAATACTTAAAAATTGAGGAAAAGAGGGAAGTAAAACCCGGCCTTTTTGGGGCAAAGACAGAATTTTCTTATAACTTAACCAGGTTAGGAAAAGATGAATCAAGATTGAATGAAAAAGAAAGGATGGTAATGGACTTTCTCTTTAATAAGGTAGCCAGAGGCCCCACCTGTGCTCTGGAAGACGTGAAAAAATACGGAGAGAAGGAGCCTGAAAAGGCTTATAAGTTCTGGGAAGACTGGAAAAAAGCGATAGAAAAGGAAGCTGATGAGTTAGGAATGCTGGATAAAAAGAGCACTGATGTCGAAGCCATTAACATTGGACTGAATGTCCTCGCTGGCATTGCTGCCTTTATTTTACTCATTCTTACCTCTAACTATCTCTATCTGGCTGTAATCTTTGCTGCCATTTTGTCCGCCTCTCTTTCCCCTTTCCTCAAAAAGCGTTCCTTAAGAGGAGCCAGGGAGTTTGCCCGATGGAAGGCTTTCCGTCGATTCTTAACCGATTTTTCCCGCCTTAAAGAAGCCCTTCCCTCTTCCTTAGAAATCTGGGAACACTACCTTGTTTATGCTGTCAGCTTAGGAGTAGCTGAGACAGTTTTAAAACAACTTCAAGTGCTGATGCCCAATCTTAAGTTAGAAACCGAAAATGAAACCTTTCTTGCTTATCCTTTTCTCAGGAGCTCTCAAAGCGGAGTCGATTTTGAATCGTTTTCTTCTTTTTCCTCAAGTTTTTCCTCTACCCTCTCCACCGCCTTTTCCCCACCCAGCAGTTCGGACGGGAGTGGCGGAGGATTTTCTGGCGGAGGTGGAGGTGGCGGTGGTGGAGGCGGTGGTGGCGGGGGCGGAGCCTGGTAACAATCCTCTCTTCAGTTCTTTAGCCCCGTCAAAACCTGATTTGCTATAACCAGGCTCAATCTCTAAAATATTCTCGCTACCTTTTGAGGGGATGATGAGTAAAAGAGAAAATCAGGTTTTATTAATTAACCCACCTTATCCAGCTCTGGAAAAACCTTTCCAGGAGCATTTAGGGCTGGGTTATCTGGCTTCCAGTCTGAAACAAAAAGGGGTAAAAACGAAAATCATTGACGCCAACCTTCAAGGCTTAAATGTAAGCAAAACAACAAAAGAAGTCCTGGCCGCTAACCCTCTTTTAATTGGAATTACCGTTACTTATCAGGACTGCTTTAAATATGCAGTCAGGCTCTCTGAAGAAATCAAGCAAGCCGGCTATAAGGGAAAAATAGTCCTGGGAGGAATCTTTCCCACCTTAGCCAGCCAGGAGATACTAAGCGAGTTTCCCCAGATCGACTTTATCGTCCGAGGTGAAGGAGAAGAAACTCTCTTTGAACTCTGGGAAGCAGTTCAAGAAGAAAGAGAGCCAGAAGAAGTGGCTGGAGTTGCTTTTCGGAAGGACAAGGAGATTGTAGTTAATCCTTCCCGTCCTTTAATTGAAGACCTGGACCTTCTTCCCGACCCTTCCCGGGATACCCTTCCTCTGGCTTTAAAACAGGGCGGTTGCCTTTCTATCTCAGCCAGCCGCGGCTGTTTTGGCAGTTGCAGTTTTTGCTCTATCTATTCCTTTTATCAACAACAACCAGGAAAAAACTACCGTTATCGCAGTGTGGAAAGGGTTGTCGAAGAAATTGAGCGCCTGGTTCAAGAAACGGGAGAGGAAAAAATAATGTTTGTTGATGCCGAGTTTATCGGTGCCGGAAAAAAGGGAAAAGAAAGAGCGCTAAGGTTTGCCGAAGAGATTATAAAAAGGCGTCTCAAAATTCGCTTCCGAATAGAAGCCCGGGCCGACAATGTGGATAAAGAGGTTCTTCTGGCGTTAAAAAAAGCCGGGCTAGCCTATGTTTTTTTAGGAGTGGAGTCGGGAATCCAGTCAGTTCTTGACCGCTTCAACAAGAAAACCACTGTGGAGGACAACCTAAAAGCTATCAAGCTCCTGAAAGAACTGGACATACCTACCGGAATAGGCTTTATAATGTTTGACCCTTTCACCACCCTTTCGGAAGTAATTGAAAACGCTGAGTTTTTAGAAAAAACGGGTATTCCTTACAGCCAGCTGGCTGTAACGGTTAGCCCAGCTGCTAAGCTCATTGTTTTTACGGGAACCGAGGCTCAGAAAAAACTGTCAAAGGAAGGGGTTTTAAAAGGTAACTACCTTGGTTATCGTTACAAAATACCGGATTTTAAAGCTCGAGCACTTCAAAAAGCTTTTGAGCTTATGGTTAAACTCCGAATGGCTTTTTTTCGGCTGGAGGTTCTCCTTGGTTTAAAAAAGCCCCCGGAACTTGAGTTTTGAATTCAGAACTTTTCCTTAAAGTTTAGATGTCGACTGGATTATAAAAGATACCCCTCAATTTCCAGTAATTTTTCTTTTAAGCCTTCACTGCCTGACCAGCCACCTAAACTTCCATCGCTTCTAACTACCCGGTGGCAGGGAACAACCAGCAAAAAAGGGTTATCTTTCAATGCCTGACCAACTGCTCTCCAGGCTTTAGGGTGACCAGCTTTCCTTGCTACCCAGCCGTAGCTTCGAACTTCTCCGTAAGGAATTTCCCGCGTTGTCAGATAAACCTTTCGAAAAAAAGAGGGAAAAGGCTTAAGGAAAAGCGGGGGCTTAAAGGTGACTTTCTCCCCTTGAAAATAAGCTTGAAGAGACTCTTTTAGCTCGACAACCCACAAAGGAAAAGGAGAATTAAGAGAGCTCTCTTCAAAAGAACCTTCAAAAGTATCTGAGGTTAACTCCAGCCTGAGAAGGAACTCGGGCAGGAAAAAAATCTTAACCCGACCAAGAGAAACGGGAAAAGTGACTACCCTTACCTTCTCAACTCCTGAAGTATTCATAAACCGCTTCAGCCACTCTTTCCGGCAAAACTGATTTTAGTTCATCTAAGGAAGCTTTGCTAACCCCTTCAGCGCTTTCAAAAACTCCAAGCAGCTTGCTAGCTCTTTTTTTCCCAACACTGGGTATGTTTTCCAGAAAACTCCGGGAAAATTTTTTATCGCGTAGCTGGCGATGGTAAGAAAGGGCAAAGCGGTGGCTCTCGTCTCTTATCCTCTGTAATAACTGTAGAGCCAGGGAAGAACGAGGCAGGCGTAAAGGAGAATTTTCGCCCGGCCGGTAGACAAGCTCTTCTTTTTTGGCTAAAGCAATAAAAGGAATAGATAGTCCCAGCTCTTCAAGGGCTTCTTTAGCTGCTTTAAGTTGGGGCATTCCTCCATCAACCAGGATTAAATCTGGTTCTAGCTGAAACTTATCTCTCTCCTCCTTAAGAT
>DAIRCJ010000078.1:0-6274 GCA_036796755.1 Candidatus Geothermocultoraceae bacterium
AGTTGAAAAATATCTTTTTAAAATGGTCGGCTGGTAAAGACCAAGCACAAAATCAGCAATGAACTGATAGAGCTGGTTTTCAAAATTTCAGGAGGTGATTAAATGCTAATTAGAGTAGCTCACAGCCCCGATGCTGACGATGCTTTTATGTTTTACGCTCTGGCTCAAAGAAAAATTGATATCGGAGAGTATGAATTTGAACACATACTTGAGGATATTGAAAGCTTAAACCAGGCTGCTCTTGAGAGCAGATATGAAGTCACTGCAGTTTCTTTTCATGCCTATCCTTACATAGCTGAAAATTATGCCTTAATGACCTGCGGGGGAAGCATAGGCGACGGTTATGGGCCAATAATTGTTTCTAAAAGAAATCTTTCGCCCAATGAACTTGAAAGAGTGAGGATAGGTGTACCAGGGAAACTGACTACGGCTCGGCTGGTCCTGAAACTTTTCCTGCCCGAGGCAAAGGAAACCTTTATGAACTTTGACGAGATACTCCCTGCGGTCAAAAGGGGAAATATAGAGGCTGGGCTTATCATTCATGAAGGCCAGATAAGCTATGCTCGTGAAGGCGTTTACAAAGTTATTGATTTAGGAGAATGGTGGAAAGAAAAAACAAACCTCCCTCTGCCGCTGGGCGGAAATGCTGTCAGAAGAGATTTGCCTGAGGTTAAAAAAATAGCTTCTCTTATCAAAAAAAGCATTATTTACTCGCTTGAGCACGAAAATGAAGCCCTTGATTACGCTCTCACTTTTGGCCGCGGGCTCCAGCGTGAAGAGGCTCGAAAATTCGTAAGGATGTATGTAAACAACTTTACTGTCAATATTGGCCAGCAAGGCAAAAGGGCAGTGGAAATGTTATTTGAGCAAGGTTTCAAAAACGGTCTCTTTGAAAGAGAGATAAAACCAGATTGGGTAGAAGTTTAAAAACAAAAGATATCCGTCTTAAAAAAATAGAAGAAAAAGTGGATAAAGGGGAAAGGCTAACTGAAGAGGATGCCCTTTACCTTCTATCAGACAAAGTCCCTTTAGGTAAAGCGGGTGAACTAGCTTATAGAATGCGAGAAAGGCTTTACGGGAAAAAAGCGTATTTTGTTAGAAACTTTCATTTAAACCTCACAAATATTTGCCAGTCCAACTGTCGCTTTTGTTCTTTTAAGAAAAAAGCCGGAGAGGAAGGGGCCTACGCTCTTTCTCCTAACGACGCGCTGGACCTCGCTTCAGAGGCAGTAAGGAAAGGAGTTACTGAAATACACGTCGTTAATGCCTTAAATCCTTATCTACCTTTTGATTACTATCTCAAGATAGTCAGTAGCCTAAAAGCCAGTTTTCCCAGTGTCACTCTGAAAGCATTCACAGCCGTTGAAGTAGATTTCTTTTCCAAACTAACCGGCTTTACCTATAAAGAAGTTCTTAAAAAACTCAAAAATGTTGGCGTTAATTATCTTCCCGGAGGGGGTGCCGAGATTTTTGATTCCTCCATAAGGCGCAAACTCGGAACTTCAAAAATCCCCGGCTCTATTTGGCTCAAGATTCATGAAACTGCTCATAAACTGAAAATCCCTACTAACGCTACTATGTTATACGGTCACTTTGAAAAAAATTCCCACATAGTAAAACATCTCTCCCGGTTGAGAAAGTTACAAGATAAAACTCAGGGTTTTAAGACTTTCATTCCTTTAAAGTTTATTCCCTTCAATACCGAAATAAAAATTCGCGAATCAAGCGCTCCTAAGGATTTGAAAGTGATTGCAGTCTCCCGACTTTTTTTAGATAACTTTCCTCACATCAAAGCTTACTGGGTGTCTCTGACTCCTGAAGTGGCCCAAGTGGCTCTAAGTTTTGGAGCAGATGACATCGACGGAACCATTTTTCGGGAAAAAATCATTCATGCAGCTGGCATCAAGGTTGAAGAAGGAATGACGCCAGAAGAACTTTCTTTCTTGATTTCTGATGCTGGATTTATTCCGATAGAAAGAAATAGTTTTTATGCTGAAGCCAGAAGGAGTGAGCCTAATTGTTAATTATCGGACATATTGATTACACCAATATGATCCCTTTCGATATTCAGATTGACGGCCAGAAAGAAAGATTAAAAAAGATAAAAGGACACCCTTCAGACATCAACCAAATGCTTCTTTCAGGGAAAGTAGATGTCGGGATAATCTCAACCGCTTTTTATCTTGAAAACCGAGACGTTTTAACTCGTATCTCTTGTTTTGGAATAGTTGCTGACGGAGCGGCAATGAGTGTTCTACTTTTTTCAAATAAAGATTTGAATCGGCTAACGACTGGAAAAAAAATAAAGCTTTTTGAAACACCTCACTCAAAGACTTCCGTTGCTATGAACAGAATTATCCTTTCTGAATTTTTAAAGATTGGCTTTGAAATAGAGCCAGATCGCCAGAAAGCAGAAGCGTATTTGCTAATCGGCGATGAAGCCTTGGTAGAAAGGGAAAAAAATGAAAAATTTGTTTATGATATTGGAACGCTATGGAAAAAACATACCGGGCTTCCAGCGGTCTTCGGAGTTTTAGCAACCAGAAAGGAATTTCTAAAAGATAATGAGGGTGAAGTAAAGGAGTTTATAGAATTGCTGGATTTGTCTTATAGAAAAAATACTTCTTCCCTTGAAAAGATGGCTTTAAAAGGTTCGCTGAAAACGGGGTTAAGATTGGAAATTATGAAAACCTATTTTGAGCATTTGAAACACGAAATTGGTGAGAAAGAAGAAAAGTCTATCGACCTTTTGGAAAAATTAATGCTTAAAAACGGCCTGCTAAAGAAAAGGTAAAATGAAAAAGGTTTTAAACCTTCTTAGGAAAGTATCTGAAGGAGAAGAAAGGCTTGATTTTAAAAGTGCATTATTAGCTTTTAAGGAACTGCCTTTGCCCCTCCTTTTTAAATTTGCTGACAGGGTGAGAGAGAGATTCAACGGAAATACTTGCACTTTTATTATTGATCGAAATATTAACTACACCAATGTATGTGAGGTTCGATGCCATTTCTGCGCCTTTAGCAGAGATGAAAACGATAAGGACGCCTACACCCTTTCTCCTGAAGAAATTCTTTTAAAGGTCTCAGAAGCAAAGGAATTTGGAGCCACGCAAGTAATGATTCAAGGAGGTTTAAACAGAAAAACTGGGCTTTCCTATGTTACTAAGGTTTTTGAAAATATTAAAAAGAATTTTCCCGAAATTACTATTCATTCGCTTTCGGCACCTGAAATTGAGTTTCTATCCCGCCTGGAAGGTATCAGCTTCAGAGAAACCCTCCAGATTTTGAAAGATGCTGGGCTCAGCTCTTTACCTGGAGGCGGAGCTGAAATTCTGGTTGATGATGTTCGCCGGCTGGTTAGCCCAAAAAAAACCAGAACAGATGTCTGGCTTAAAATCCACGAGGAAGCTCACAAGCTCGGACTCCCTTCCACAGCTACGATGGTTATTGGTCATAAAGAAAACATCAAAGACAGGATAACCCATCTTTTAAAAATCAGAGACCTACAAGATAAAACCGGCGGTTTTAGGTCTTTTATACCCTGGATATACTATCCCGGAAAAACCAAACTTGGCGGAAGGAAGACCACCGCCGCAGATTACCTTAAAACCCTTTCTCTTGCCCGCCTTTTTCTTGATAACATCAAACATCTTCAAGCCAGCTGGCTCACCGTAGGTAAAACAGTTGCTCAGATAGCTCTTCAAGCGGGCGCAGACGACCTTGGAAGCTTAATGTTAGAAGAAAATGTGGTTCGCTCCACCGGCCACCGGTTTGTTTCTATGAAAATAGAAGAAATGGTTCATCTTATTAAATCGGCTGGAAGAAAACCAGCCCAGAGGTCAACAGATTTCTCTATTATCAGGGTTTTTTAGGAGTTTGAGACTGCCATCTTTTAAAAAGGTTGTTTTCAATTCCTGCGGCGTCCAGCATTTTTCCGATCACGAAATCAACAAGAGCTTCAACCGACTGAGGGCGATGATAAAAAGCAGGTGAAGGAAGAACAATTTTTGCTCCGGCCTCAGCCACCGAAACCATTGCTCTCAAATGGACCAAAGATACCGGGGTTTCTCTGGGCAACAAAATCAAAGGGTATCCCTGCTTAAGAGCAACTTCAGCTGCTCGGTGAATTAAATTCCTTCCCGTTCCGTAGGCAACGTGAGAAAGGGTTGACATTGAGCAAGGGGCAATAAAGATAGCCCGATAAAGATTAGAACCGCTGGCTGCCGGTGCAAAGAAATCATCTTCCAAAAATACTTCCACTCTATCATCTGGAATTGACAAATAAGAAGTTAACTCCTCTTTAATTTTATCTTTCCCTTCTCCTATTCTTAAATCTGTTTCATAGCGCGTAACCTTTATCCCTGCCTCAGAAAAGCAAACTTCTACTTCAAAATTGAGGGAGGAAAGAACCTTGATAAGCCTCAGTCCGTAAATAGAACCGCTTGCTCCAGTTATTCCAACAAAAATCCTCTTTATCTTAATCAGCATCAGACCGCCTTCCCAATTAAAAAATCAATCAATACTGAGGCGAAAACAATTAAGCTAAAAAAGCTATTCCTCTGAAGGTAATCGTTTATTCTCGCTGTGGCCAGAAGTTTTAAGTGTGTGATGTCGTTATAAAAGAGAAACAAGATGGCAACAGATAAGATAATAAAGTAGGGAGCGTGAAACCCATAAAGAATTCCCGCAAGAATCAGTAAAGTGGCTGTCAAAAAGTGCAAACCTAGAGTTACTATAGATGAGGCCTTCAGACCGAAACGAGCTGGTAGAGAATGTAAGCCCTTCCTGCGGTCAAAATCAATGTCCATCGTGGCATAAAAAATATCAAAACCGCTTACCCAAGTGGCAACCGCTATTGTCAATAAAAAAGGAATTGCGGAAATCTTCTCAGAAACAGCAAGCCAGCCAGCCAAAGGTGCCAGGCCCAAAGTAATTCCCAGAAAGAAATGGCACAGCCAGGTAAATCGCTTGGTATAAGGATAAAAAACAAATAAAAGAAGGGGTATCCAGGAAAGCTTAAAGGGTAATGGACCCAGAAGAAAAGCACTTAAAATATAAAGACTCAGACATAGAGCTGCTAAGACATAAGCAGACCCTAAAGTTAGCTTCCCCGATGCCAAATATCTTTCTTTTGTTCTCGGATTTAATCTGTCAATTGTCCGATCAATTATGCGGTTTAGAAGCATTCCCAGGGCCCGGGCAAAGGCCAGGGCAAAAAAAATAAGAAGGGCCTGTTGGAGGTTTAAGCTAAAATTGCTACCTATAAGGGAGCCGATGAAAACGAAGGGTAAAGCAAAAAAGGTCTGTTCAATCTTTATTTCAGAAGCAAAAAGACGAAAAATGCTTGTTTCAGTCTTTCTTTCTAAAGATTCCATACTTTTCCCAATTCTGATCAACTTTTTTCTTTATATCTTCGCTCATTTTAATATCCTGTGGCCACTCCCTGGGATGACCTTCTTCTTTCCATTTGCGCGTGGCATCAAAGCCCATTTTGTAGCCGTAGTAGGGGTTGGGTGAAGAATGGTCAAGTACGTCAAGGGGACCTTCAACCATCAAAGTATCTCTTTTAGGGTCAACATTGTTAAAAACTCTCCAAGCAACCTCAGAGTAATCGTGAACATTAACATCAGCATCTACAACTATAATGAACTTTGAAAACATCATTTGACCCAAACTCCAGAGCGCATTCATAGTTTTGAACGCCTGCTTCGGAAAAGTCTTTTTGATAGAAACTATTAAGCAGTTATGAAAAACGCCTTCCAAAGGAAGGTCTATATCTACTATCTCCGGAATAACCTGCTTGATAAGGGGGAGAAAAAGCCTTTCTGTTGCTTTTCCGAAGTAACAGTCTTCCATTGGAGGCCTCCCGACAATAGTTGTTGGATAAACAGCGTTTTTCCGATGGGTTATTGCCGTAACATGGAAAACTGGGTAGTAATCGGGCAGAGAGTAATAACCTGTATGATCCCCAAAAGGACCTTCCATTCGTGTTTCGCCATGCATCACATAACCCTCAATAATAAACTCCGCATTGGCTGGTACAAGCAGGTCAATCGTTTTTGCTTTACAAAACTCTATCGGCTTCTTATTGAGAAAAGACGCCAGATAGGCCTCGTCTATTCCTTGCGGAAGAGGAGCGGTGGCAGCATAAATTAAGGCAGGTTCGCCTCCAAGAGCCACTGCTATCGGAAAAGGCTTTTCCTTGTCGCTTTTCAGAAAGTTTTGACATCCATCGTGATGAATGTGCCAGTGCATCCCCGTTGTTTTTGGTCCGTAA
>DAIRCJ010000079.1:0-6255 GCA_036796755.1 Candidatus Geothermocultoraceae bacterium
TAAAGTTTGGTTTCTCGTACTCAATAAAGGTGGAAACGCTTTTTAAAGCAATAAAAGGAGGGCAGACCACCACATCAACCCTCTCAGGTTCCACTTCTTCGGTTAAATAGCTAAGCTCCTGCACCAATTTCACAGCTTCGTAAGCTGTTTTGTTCATTTTCCAGTTTCCAGCAATAAATGGCTTTCTCATCTTCACTCCTTATCTTCTAAAGCTTCTACTCCTGGCAATGAGCTGCCTTCAAGAAATTTAAGACAGGCTCCTCCTCCTGTAGAAACAAAGGTAACACCTTTTTCGGAAGCAAAAAGGCGCAAAGCTGCATCGGAATCGCCACCGCCAACAATTGTAACTCCCTCACTGGCAACCAGAGCCTGACAGATTCTTTCCGTCCCCTTAGAAAAAGGTTCTAACTCAAAAACGCCCATTGGGCCATTCCAGAAAACCGTTTTTGCCTCCTGAATAACTTGAGCATACTTAGAAGCAGTTTCAGGACCAATATCCAGACCCATCCAGCCCTCTGGAATTCCTTCCTCAGTTTTAACTACCCGCTTCTCCGCCTCCAGACTTATCTCCCTGGCAATAACCACATCAGAAGGCAGAAGAAGCTGACAACCATTAGCCTTGGCTTCTTTTAATATGGTCTCGGCTCTCTCTAAAAAGTCCTCTTGAATAATTGAGTTGCCAACCGAAAAGCCCTGAGCTTTCAGAAAGGTAAAGCACATCCCTCCGCCCAGAAGCAAACAGTCTACTATCTCCAGAAATTTGGTAATAACTCCGATTTTGTCTGAAACCTTATTGCCACCAAGAACAGCACAGAAGGGACGATCCGGGTTTTCCAGCAAGCGGCTTAAATTTTTTAGCTCAGCTTCTAAAAGCAAACCGGCTACCGAAGGGAGAAAGGAAGTTACCCCTACCGTTGAAGCGTGGGCCCGATGAGCTGTCCCAAAAGCATCATTGACATAAACATCGGCCAGGCTAGCTAACTCACGGGCAAAATCCGGATCGTTAGCGGTTTCGCCCGGATTAAACCTAATATTTTCCAAGAGAAGTATCTCCCCTTCTTTCAAATCGCTCACTGCTTTCTTTACCTCATCGGTCACTGTTTTATCAACTTTTTTTACCTCCTGCCCGATAAGCCGAGAAAGGGCACGAGCCACCGGATCGAGCCTCACTGCCGGATCAACTTTGCCTTTTGGCCGACCAAGATGCGACACCAAAATTATCCTGGCCCCCTGTTCTTTCAAGTACTTGAGAGTGGGCAGAGAAGCTTTTATTCTGGTATCGTCTTTAACCTCCCCTTTTTCGTTCAGGGGAACATTATAATCCACCCTGACTAAAACTCTTTTGCCTTTTACTTCAATATCTCTTAAAGTTTTCTTTTTCAGCATCTCAATCCCGGTTAAACCAGTTTTGCTAGGTCAACCAGTCGACAAGTGTAACCCCATTCGTTATCGTACCAGGAAACCACCTTAACCAGATTGCCCTGACACATCGTTGACTGAGCATCGAAGATGGAAGAGTGGGAGTTACCCACTACATCAACAGAAACAATCGGGTCCTCAGTATACTGTAAAATCCCCTGATAATTTGGTTGAGAAGCAGCTTCCCGAAAAGCCCTGTTTACTTCTTCTTCAGTAACTTCCCGTTCCAAAATGGCCACCAGATCAACTACCGAACCATCCGAAACCGGAACCCGCATTGCTACTCCATCCATCTTGCCTTTAAGTTCGGGAATAACCTCGCCGATGGCTTTAGCGGCGCCGGTGGTAGTAGGAATAATTGAGAGAGCTGCCGCTCGAGCCCGTCTTAAATCCTTATGAACCAGGTCGAGTATGCGCTGGTCATTGGTGTAGGCGTGAATGGTCGTCATATATCCCCGTTCCACCCCAAAGTTATCCTTCAAGACTTTAACCAGAGGGGCAAGACAGTTGGTGGTGCAGGAAGCATTAGAGATCAGGTGATGATTTTCTGGCTGGTAAGCCTCAAAATTAACGCCTAAAACCACTGTTATGTCCGGATTTTTTGCCGGGGCCGAGATGATAACCTTTTTAGCTCCCGCACTAAGATGTTTAGCTGCATCCTCCCTATTGGTAAACCGCCCGGTTGACTCAATGGCAACCTCAACTCCCATCTCTCTCCAGGGAAGAGCGGAAGGGTCTTTTTCAGAAAGAACTTTTATTTTTCGACCCTCTATTACTAGATAATCTCCTTCAGCCCCTACCTCGCCGGGAAAAACACCATGCACTGAGTCGTACTTAAAAAGATAAGCCAGCACCTGAGGGTCTGCCAAGTCATTAATAGCTGCCACCTCCAAGTCCCCGACTTGAAAGGCTCGCCTGACAAAAAGGCGACCAATCCTTCCAAAGCCGTTCACACCTACCCTGCGACCCATAAGACATCCCTCCCAATTATATTTTTGGGCTCAAAGCCCGAGCTGACAAAGCCCTTAACCTCCTGAGGCGGTGATTAACCGCCGATTTTGAGATAGGGGGAGTTGTTTTCTCGCCTAACTCCCTCAAGCTCAAATAAGGGTATTTTAACCTCAACCAGGCAATTTCTTGTAAACCCGGGGGCAAATTTTCTAAAGAAAGGTTTTTTTCAATCTCTTGAATGTATTCAATTTGCTCAACTGCTGCCTGGCTCACCTTTTTCAAGTTAGCCGTAATACAATTAACCTGGCGATTAACCGATTCTTTAAGTGACTTGACAACCCTTTTGTTTTCCAGTTCGAAAAGGCTTTTTTTGGCTCCTAGGTGAGCAAGGACAAACTCAACATCAGAAAAGCTCTTCAGGTAAATTACCCTCTTACCTCCTCTTTCAAGTTCCTTCACCTTCAAGTTTAATCCCAACAGCATCTCCTTTACAAACTCTGCCAGTTCCTCAGTTTTTAAGTGGATTTCAAGATGATAGCCCTTTCGGGCCTGGCTTAAATAGCCAGCAAAAAGAAAGATAGCCCGTAAAAAGGAAAACCGGCAGCAACTATTCAAACTTCCTTTCTCCCCCTCAACCTCACATAGTTTTAATCCCCCATAAAGAGCCGAAATTTCACTGTAAAACTGAAAAAAACGCCGGGAAGTTAGAAAAATTACCTGCCACTCGTCGCGGCCTTTATTTTTTACCCGCCTGATTTGAGTTTTGAGATTAAAAGGAGAGGCCAATTTTAACAGATACCTCACCAGAGTAGGTGAAGTTAAATAAACAACCGCTCCAATCTCCTTTCGGCCTTCAAGCTTGAGATAGCCATTTTGCCAGAAAAAGGCAGCCAGCTCAGCTTTTCGACAGCAATCCCGAAACTCTTTTCGTAAAAGTAGTTCCTCTTTAATCTTAGAGTTAAAAGTAAACATCCTAAACTTCAGTTAGCTCCTTTCCCAAATCACGGTGAGAAACATTTACCTTGTATTTCTGTTCTCTTAAAAACTTTCCTACCTCCTCAGCCAGAACTACCGAACGATGAGTACCGCCAGTACAACCCAGAGCAATCAAGAGATGATTTTTGCCTTCTTTAATATAATTAGGAATGAGAAAAGTCAAAAGCTCTTCAAAGGTTTTTAAAAAATCCCTGGTTATCTTCTTTGAAAGGACAAACTCTCTAATTTTTTTCTCCTCTCCGGAATAATGCCTAAACTTGGGAATATAGTTGGGATTCGGAAGGAACCTGACATCCATCACAATGTCGGCATCAGCCGGCAGTCCGTATTTGAAACCAAAAGAGGAAACAGTAATTCGCAAGGTTCTTTTGCCAACCACACCCAGGAACTCCTGCCTTATCTTGTTTCTTAACTCGTAAACTTCCAAATCTGAAGTGTCAATAATAATGTCTGCCCTTTCTTTGAGCTTTTCCAAAAGGCGTCTTTCTTCTTTTATCCCCTCGATTATTTCCCCGGTTTCAGAAAGGGGATGGCGGCGCCGGGTTTCTTTATACCTTTTTATTAAAACTTCATCCCGAGCTTCCAGGAAAAGAATTTGAAAGTTAATGCCCATAGATTTTAGTTCGTCAAGAGCCTGGTAAAGCTGGGGAAAGTATTCCCGACTCCGAACATCAGAAACCACTGCTGCCTGTTTCACCCGGCTGCCTTCCAGTGAAAAAAGTTCAACCAGGTTCAAAATAAAGGTTGGAGGCAGGTTGTCAATACAAAAATAACCCATATCTTCCAGAGCTCGCACGGCTTCGGTGCGCCCGGCGCCAGAAAGACCGGTAACAATTACCAGTTCAAGCCTTTTTTTCCGAGAAGAGGCAGAATCAGTCGTTTTCATCTTCCAGAAACTGGTTAAGAATAGAACTTAAAAGAGAAATCAAAAAGGCAGCCAGGATTGCCTGCCACCAGCCCATTACTTTGAATCTGGGAAAAACAGCTGAAACCAGAAAAAGCATAGCTCCATTGATAACAAAAGTTACCAAGCCAAGGGTAAGCAGTCTTATTGGGAGGGTTAAAACATAAATTAGGGGGCGGATAAAGGCGTTCACCAGAGAAAGTAAAACAGCGGCAACCAAAGCCGTGGTAAATGAATCTACCCTGATCAATGAAGGAAAAAAATAGGAAACAGCAAAAATCCCGGTTGCCAGTAGAACCAGGCGAATTAGGAATTTCATAAGATAATTTTATAACATTTTAGGTTTTTGCCCAACCCCGAATTGCCTCAAAAAAAATCTTTTCTTAAAGGTCTTGTTTTCTCAATCACTTGATATAATTGTCAGATTCTTCAATCCCCTTCACTCCCCCTTTAAATTAAAAGGGAAAGTAGAGAGAACCTTAAGATTCAAGGGGGAAGTGAAGAGAAAATCTTAAAATTTAAGGGGGAAAAGATAAGTTCCCCCTTTTTTAAAGGACCAGGGGATTCTCCTTTATATCCCCCCTTTTTCAATGGGAAGCGAGGGGGACTTGAAAGCTAAAATAAGAATTTATTTCAGCGTTTCAAAATGGGTAGCAAAGCCTACCTTAAATAACCTTAAAGAACAGGCAGATACCGAGAAAGTTCGTAAGAAGTTACTTCCTTACGATAATTATCCCACTCAGCTCGCTTATTATCCAGAAAGTGCTGGTAAACATGGTCTCCAAGAGCTTTCTTTACTACTTCGCTCTGCTCAGCTAGCTTAATAGCTTCAATTAAGCTTCCCGGCAAAACTCCAATTCCCCTCTTTTCTCTTTCCTCAGCACTCATCTGATAAACATTTTCTTCCACCGGGGGAACAAGGTCATAACCCTTTTCTATTCCCTCCAGACCAGCCGCCAGAATAACGGAAAATGTGAGATAGGGATTGCAGGCAGGATCAGGTGTTCTCAGTTCAATTCGCGAAGCTTCTTCTTTTCCTGGTTTATAAAGAGGCACCCGGATCATATCAGAGCGGTTTTTGCGCGCCCAGGTAATATAAACCGGGGCTTCGTAGCCCGGAACCAATCTCTTATAAGAATTTACCCATTGGTTGGTCACCGCCGTGAAATCAGGAGCGTGTTTCATTAAGCCAGCAATAAATCTGCGAGCGGTCTCCGAAAGATAATCCGTTCCGTTGTCTTCAAAGAAAGCGTTGCGCCCATCCTTAAACAAAGACATATGGGTGTGCATTCCGGAGCCGTTCTCTGTAGAAAGGGGCTTGGGCATAAAGGTGGCGTAAACCCCTTCCCGATAAGCTATTTCCTTTATCACAAAACGGCAGGTCATCACTTTATCAGCCATTTTTAATGCTTCATCGTAGCGAAGGTCAATTTCATGCTGGCTTGGGGCTACCTCGTGATGAGCAATTTCCACTTCTATTCCCATCTTCTCAATTGCTACCACCGTCTTCTGTCTCAGGCTAACCGCCTCGTCCCGGGGTATTAAATCAAAATATCCCCCTTTATCCAGAATCTCGGGGGCCTCAGGCGAGCGAAAATAAAAAAACTCAAGTTCGGGACCGACATAAAAGTTGAATCCAGCTTTCCGGGCTCGCTCAAGATTTCTTTTTAAAACATAACGAGGATCGCCATCAAAGGGCTTCCCTCCAGGAAGATAGATATCGCAAAACATCCTCGCCGACTTAAACCCATCAGTGTCCCAGGGAAGAACGGCAAAGGTCGCTGGATCGGGAACGGCAATAGTATCGCTTTCTTCAATTCGCACAAAACCTTCAACTGAGGAACCATCAAAACCCAGTCCTTCGCTGAAAGCTTTAGGGAGCTCCTGAACAGTAATGGTAAAACTTTTTAAAAAGCCTAAAATATCGCTAAACCAGAGCTCAATAAAGTTCACTTTTTCCTCTTTGATTATTTTTAACACTTCTT
>DAIRCJ010000080.1:0-6246 GCA_036796755.1 Candidatus Geothermocultoraceae bacterium
AGTTCGATAAATTAAGAACAGATGCCTTTATTAAGATTATTCAAGGAGATGCAAGGACAGTTAAATTGCCAAAAGCTTTGAGAATAGATGGAATATTCACCTCACCTCCATATGTTGGTTTAATAGACTACCATGAACAGCATAGATATGCCTATGAGCTATTCGGATTTCCGAGATTGGACGATTTGGAAATAGGCCCTGCCGTGAAAGGACAGAATGGAAATGCAAAAGTTGAATATGTGAGAGGAATAGTAGATGTATTTAAAAATGTCTCTAAAAATTTAGTTGATGACGCTAAAATTTTTATTGTAGCAAATGATAAATTCAAATTATACCCTGAAATAGGAAAACAGTGTAGTTTTAAACTGATAGATGTTTTTAATAGACCTGTGCTTATGAGAACGGAACGGGATCAGAACAAATTTTTTGAATCAATATTTTATTTTATGAAGGTGTAAAATGGCTTTACCATTAAAAACAGCAAAAGAAATTGTAGAACTCCTTACTACCATCGTAAGAGAAAAATTAAGAACCTATCAACCCGAGACTGTGCATATGCCATTTCATCATAGACTTCTTGGCAAGGATAGATATGCCATGTTCTCATTCATTCAATCAATTAATACGACTTTTGGGATGTCTATCTGGGAACAGTTAGCGGTCATTTTAGCTAAAGGCAAAGGGAATTATGCAGAAAGGCAATATAGATTACTTGGCGAGATAGACGAACAGACTGAGAAAACTATAAATGATATTCATTATAAATTAAGAAAAGGCGAAATATCAGCAAACAAGAAAGGAGAAATAGAACAAATTAGAAGAATAATAAAGAAGAGCCAGCCAAAAGCAGACCCAGATTCTGTGGTTGACTTGCTCGTGAAGATTAAAGATGAAGAAAATTACTTTGACATTACAAGTGCAAAACCTAACATTAAAGAATTTGTGGCTTTAAAACTTAAACTTCTCAGATGGACAGCCTTGAGGTTAAGTCAAGATAAGACTGTTAAGGTTTTTACAAGATTGGCAATACCATATAACCCTTATCATCCAGAACCTTATGAGAGATGGACATTAAAGGGCTTATATGATTTAGAAAATGGAGAAATCTTAGTTGGTGAAGAGTTCTGGAATTTTGTTGCCAGTGATAATGTATATGAGGAATTATTAAATGTTTTTCAAAATGTTGGTGAAGAATTGAGAGATGAGATTGATAAGAAATTTGCTGAATTTAGAAAGAAAAGGCCATATTAAAACGGATAAAAAGCGTTTTCAAACCTGCGATTTTAAAAGCAAGCAGATAGTGTCGAAGAAAAATCTTTCTGAAGGCTAAACTAAACCGATGAGAACTAAAAGTTCATTGTTCCTCATTAATTTGTTTTTTTGACCTTGCCTGTAAAAGAAAGTTCAGGCCTTTATTTATCCCCCTTATTTATCAGGACAATTTTTCCTTTAATAATGGGAAAGATGGCGCGCCCGGGGCGACTCGAACGCCCAACCACCGGATTCGTAGTCCGTTACTCTATCCCATTGAGCTACGGGCGCTTGCTCACCCAATATTTTATAAGCCCGGAGCTAAAATTTCAAAAGCTCCTGAATTTGAAAAGAAAAGATAAACCAAAAAAATGTAGGGAAAACACAAAAAAGTTCTTGAAAATCAGTCAGCTAAAAGCATGCCCATTTGTTTGGTTATCATATTTAAAGCAAACTGAGGTTTTATCCGATAAATGAAGCTCATTAAATTGGAATCCCTTCCGGTAAAAACATAAAGCTTCTCTTTCTCTATGCCTTCAACTATTAATTCTGCCACCACCCGAGGCTTCAAAGTAGGGATTTTACTTTGTTCGCTCTGGGCTTGAGTTGAGACTTCCACACCCGATTTTTTAGCAATATCGGTTTCGGTGGCCCCCGGAAAAACCACTGTCACCTTAACTCTGCTATTTCTTAATTCTCCCCATAAGCCCTCAGTTAAAAGTTTAACCGCCGCTTTAGAAGCACAGTAAACCGTCTGACCGGGAACCGGAACAAAACCACCCATACTTGAGACATTGACAATGTGAGCTTCCGTCCTTTCCAGAAGGAGAGGAAGAAAAGTTTTTAGCATATTAAGAGTCCCGTAAAAATTAATGTTCATAATTCTTTCAATAACTTTAAAGTCAAGGTCTTTTAATTTAACAAAGGGCTGGATAATCCCGGCATTGTTTATCAGTCCATCAACTTCTCCCTGAAAATTCCTTATGCTTTCCGGCAGTTCCTCAACAGCCTTTCTATCAGTAATGTCAACAGGATAGGCACTCAAAATCTTATCGTCTTGGCCTAAAGATTGCTTCAAATTCTCCAGAGAATCCCGATCGATATCAACTGCGGCTACCCTGGCCCCTTTTTCAATTAAAACACGGGTAAGCTCCCCTCCTATGCCTCCTCCAGCACCAGTTACAACGAAAAGTTTATTTTTGACCCTCATCTCCTATCCCCCAGTCTGAAAGAAGTAAAAAACAAAAAAACCAGAAAAAATTATCAAGCAAACTGGCGGAGAGAGAGGGATTCGAACCCTCGAAGGAGGCTTTCAACCCCCTTACTCGCTTAGCAGGCGAGTGCCTTCAGCCTCTCGGCCATCTCTCCTTTGAAAAAATTATAAAACAAACCGCCCCTGGCTACCAAATGAAACCAGAAAAAGCCGGGAAAACTCTGGGTTTGGGCGGGAAAAATTTTAAAGGTCGGGGATAGACTGAAAGAAGTAGAATGGTGGGCCTGCTTGGAGTCGAACCAAGGACCTCACCCTTATCAGGGGTGCGCTCTAACCAACTGAGCTACAGGCCCAGATACTCTTACAAAATAATAATAAATCTACCACAAAAAAAAGTTTAATCAAGCCTGCCGGGAAACAAACTCCGGCTCACTTAACATTCCGGTAAAATAAAAAGTAGCCAGGCGCCTGGAAGTTAAAAGCAAAAGCCCGCCAGTAAAAATTAAAGCCATTAAGAAAAAGATCCAGAGAACTTTTCTTCTCAAATTATCAACCCCTCACTTTCTTACCTTTTCATTATACCTTTTTTAAAATAATTTTAAACACTTCAGCTTAAATTAAAAAATTACTAAGGAGCTTCAGTGCTTTCACTGCTTATTACCCCAACATAAATTTTCACCACTGAGCCCCGGTTAGCCATTGTTCCTCCGGCCGGTGTCTGGTTAATAACTAGGCCGATTTTTGTCGGGTCAGTGGTCGGGGTATCAAAAGCCTGAACCACAAAGCCCGCCGACTCCAGAGCATCGGTCGCCGCACTTTCATCAAGACCGATAACATTGGGAACTGCCACCTTCGCCTTGCCCGTGCTCACATAAATTGTGACCACTGTTCCTCTTTTTCCTTCGCTCCCAGCCGGCGGTGACTGCTTTATAACCCTACCTTTGGCCACCACATCACTTGGCTGATATTTCAGAGAATACTTAAAACCTTCTTTCACTAGAGTTCGGGTCGCTTCATTTGCCAGGAAACCAACTACATCGGGAACGATTAGAGTTTCCGCTCCTTTGCTTACCAGTAAAGTTATTTTCGAGCCACGAGGGACTTTCTCGCCAGCCGCCGGATCCTGGCTGATAACCAGGCCTTCAGCGACTTTATCGCTGTAACCTTCCTCGCTTTCAGCCACCAGCCCTTTCTCCCCCAGAAGGGAAGCAGCTTCAATTGCCTCCATCCCCACCACATCAGGAACTTCAACCAGCTCAATGCCTAAACTAACCACAACTTTAACTACCGTTCCTTTCTTGACTATTCGGCCCGGTTCCGGGTCCTGGCTGATAACTGTGTCTTTGGGATAAAGGTCAGAAAACTTTTCTTCGACCACTTTGAGCTTAAGCCCTTTCTCCCGAAGTATTTTCCGAGCCTCACTCAAAGTTTCCTGTTCAACATTGGGCACCACCACCCGGCTGGCAATCAGCATTTGTTGCCAGAGAGCAAAAGCTCCAGCCGTAAGCATAAGTAAGGCAAAAATAGTAATTCCCACAACTGCCCAGAGAGAAAGCCGCCTCTTTTCCAGACGGGGCGTGGGTAAAACCATAGTTTTCTCATCCGAAAGAGGAGAAATTTCCACCGGTAAGCCTTTCTCAATTCTTTCAAGGTCGGCTTTGAGCTCCAAAGCCGATTGATATCGGTCGAGGGGATTTTTAGCCAGGCACCTGAAAATTATCGCTTCTACTTCCTCTGGCACCTCCGGATTGAGAGCTCGAGGAGAGGGTACTGGCTCCTGGAGGTGTTTCAGGGCAACGGCCACCGGTGTTTCTCCTTGAAAAGGAGAGGTCCCGGTAAGCATTTCAAACATCACCACTCCGAGCGAGTAAACATCGGAAGCCTCCGTGGCTGGCAGACCTTCCGCCTGCTCAGGCGATATATATTGAGCTGTCCCCACTACCATTCCCTCCTGAGTCAAAGAGGTGGAATCAGCCTGGGCAATGCCAAAATCAGCCACTTTAGCGGTGCCATCCTCAGTTAAAAGAATGTTGTGGGGTTTGATGTCCCGATGAATAACACCTCGCTTATGGGCAAAAGAAAGGGCGGAAGCCACCTGCTTAGCAATGTCAATAGCCAGAGAAAGAGGAAGGGCACCCTGGCGGTTTATCAAGTCTTTTAAGCTCTCACCCTCAACCTTCTCCATTACAATATAATAGGTATCCCTGAGCTGACCCCAGTCATAAACGGCCACAATATTGGGATGGGTTAAGTTAGCAGCGGCCTGAGCTTCCCTGCGGAAACGAGCAACAAAATTGGGGTCGCGGGAGTAAGTGGGGTGAAGCACTTTAACGGCCACCGTTCGGCCCAGTACCCGATCAAAGGCTTCATAAACCTCAGCCATTCCTCCCGAACCAAGTCGCCCAACTACCTGATAACGGTTCCCAAAAATCAAACCTTCGCTCACCATTAATGCTTATTCTACTAAAACTTGGCCTCTTTGGTTGAAAAAAAATCTTAAAAACTCCCGAGAAAGAAAAGCTGCTTTTCTCCCGCCCAAACCACCGTGCTCAACTAGGGTAACCAGGACTATTTCCGGCTTCTCCGCCGGAGCAAAACAAACAAACCAGGAGTGGGGCCGACCGCCGTCCAGTTCAGCCGTCCCGGTTTTCCCGGCTACCTTCACCCCGGGCAATTTTACTTGCCGCCCGGTCCCATAACTCACCACTTTGACCATTGCCTCTTTTAACTTCCGGGCAACTTCGCGCTCAAGCAAAGAAATCGTTTCTGTTTGATTAATCCGGAAAGGTTTGCCCCCCGATGTTTTAATTTCCTTAACCAAAAAGGGCATCTTTAAAGTTCCTTGGTTAGCCAGAACCAGCCCTAAAATCCCAACCTGCAATGGGGTAACCAAAACTTTTCCCTGTCCAATAGCCTGCCAGGCTAAATCCAGCCGGGTTTCAGGCCAGGGAAAACTGCTTTTTCTAACTGGCAACTCAAAGTTAAAAACCTGATTAAAACCAAATTTTTCCGCCTCTTTCTTTAGTTTTTCTTTCCCCAGCTTCAGTCCAACCTGAGCAAAAACTGTATTAACGCTTTTTTCAAAAGCCTTTCCCAAACTTAAAGTGCCGTAGTCTTTTCTCTGGTAATTTGTTACCTTGCCCCCCTCAATATTCAAGCTAGCCGGAGCCTTAAAAGTTTGGGAAAGGGGCAAGCCAGCCTCCAGGGCAGCGGCCAAAGTTACAATCTTAAAAACCGAACCAGGGGGGTAAAGGCCCTGAGAAACCCGGTCAATCTGAGGCTGGTCTTTAAAAGCCTCGCCCGCCCTTTCCTTCACCTCTTCCAGAGAAACCGAAGGAGAGGAGGCGTAAGTTAAAATCTCACCCGTTCGGGGATCAATAGCTAAAATTACTCCCTTCTTCCCCTTTAAAAGAGAAAAAGCTTTTTCTTGAAGAGCAGCATCCAGAGTTAAAACCACCTTCATCCCCTGGTTTGCTCGAGTCTGAAAGCTTGAAGAACGGCTGCTCAGATAATCGTTCAATTTCTTTTCCAGACCCGAATAACCAAGCTGAGGGTCAAAGTAGCCCACGGGGTGAAAAAACAACTCTTTATAAGGGTAAAGGCGCCGATAAAACCCGTTTTTACCCACCTGGCTAAAAGCTAAAACCCTTCCCTCCCGGTCAAGAATCTCCCCTCTTTTAAAAGACAACTCTCTTAAAACGGGTCGGATGTTGCGAGTATGGGTTCTAATTTTAGGAAAAAACCAGACCTCAAGATAGCCCAAGCGAAAAGCCAGAAATACA
>DAIRCJ010000081.1:0-6157 GCA_036796755.1 Candidatus Geothermocultoraceae bacterium
AAACTGACCTTAACGAATCCCCTCTGGTTCTTCTTTTTCAAACGGGAAAATTTTCTTTTCTCTTCCCGGGAGACGCGGGAGAAGAGTCACAGGACTGGTTAGCAAAAAGGTTAAGCCCGGCAACCGTATTAAAACTCCCCCACCACGGCGGTCATCTGAAGCCCGAGTTTTTGAAAAAACTAAAACCAAGAATTGGTATAATTAGCGTGGGGAAAGGCAATCAATATGGTCATCCCCGCAAAGAGGTAATTTCTTTACTAAAAGCAAGCAAAGTAAGTTTTTACCGAACCGATGAAAACGGATGGATTAGAGTTAGAAATGAAGGAAAAGAACTGGTTATCACCTCCGAATTCTCTGGAAACCAATAAAAAATCCCTTCTGGCTGTTTTAATTTTCCGATTTTGCTCCCTTCTTCTGGCTTATTTAATAACCCACTTCGGCTTTTCACCCTTAGAAAAAACTCAAATTTTTGACCTTCTCTGGTATTTGACCTTAACCTACAACATCATACTGCTAATAAAACTTAACTATCTGGCCAGAACTTTTCATCATGCTTACTTCTTCTGGCTCACTGACCTCTTTTTCTCTGCCTTTCTTCTTCTATTAACCAAAGGCTGGGGAAGCCCTTTTTTTGTCTATACTTTCTCAGTTTTGATGATTTTTGCTCGCTATTCTAGCTGGAAAGTATCTTTTCTGGTTCTTCTCCTCTGGTCAGTTCTTTATTATCTCACTCTGATTATTAACGGCTACACACCCGCTAAAATTATAAAACTCAAAGAGTTTGATATTCTTATGGCTCACTTTTTTGATTTTATTGCCGTTTTATCCATAATTACTTTCCTTTCCAAAGTTCTTGACCAGTCAGACAGGCAAAAAGAAGCCATAAAAAGTAAAGAAAGAAAACTGGAAAAAGCTTATCAGAAGATAGCTCAATCCCTCTCTCAGCTCTCCACCCTTCAAAAAATTACCAGCAGCATTTTAGCCCAGACAGAAATAAAGGAAATTGTTAAAAACACCCTTTCTTTTCTGGAAAGTCTGGGTTTTCTCCGAGCCGCTCTGGGCTTAATTGAAGGAGAAAGCATTTTCCGCTGGTTTCAATCTGGCGAGCTTAAGACTTCAGCCGAAAAAATCCCTTTGATAAAGATTGGTAATCAAACCGCTTTGGGTCTGGCCCTTCAAAAAAAAGAAATGATAGTGGTTGCCCCTCATAAACCCCTCGCCGAGGAAGTCCAGAAGCTAATTGGTTATCCCAGCCGGTCTGACTTCGCCTTTGTTCCCTTAATCATTGAAAACGAAGCCAAAGGAGCCTTGCTGGTAGAAGCCCGAGAAAACAAACCCTTTTCCCAGGAAGAACTGGAGCTTTTAAAAACCTTTGCTGAACAGATTTCCCTGGCTTTCTTTCACAACCTCTCCTATGAAAAAATAAGAAAATCGGCTGTTTCGGAAGAGAGAAACAAAATGGCAATCGAACTTCACGACTCTGTTGTCCAGGAACTTTACGGCTTAAACTGTCTTTTAGGCTCTCTTAATCTGGATAACAGGGAAGAGCTCAAAGAAAAAATCGGCCTGGCTAAAGAAATAGTCACCCGAAGCCTAAAAAACCTTCGCCTGGCTGTTCTGGACTGGGAAAGCCTAAGCTGGCAAGAAGGCTTGTTTACCTTAGTAGAAAAATACACTTCCAGTTTCGAAAAGAACACGGGAATTGAGACTGAATTAATTCTTCCCCCACGCCCTCCTAAACTCCCACCTTCCGTCCAGCGACACCTTTTCCGAATAGTCCAGGAATCTTATCATAACATTTTCAAGCACGCCCAGGCTAAAAAAATTGTCCTGACAATGGATTATCATAAAAAAAATAAATACTTTTACTTAAAAATTAAAGACGATGGAGCTGGTTTCAGTTTAAGAGATATAAGAAAGAAAACCGAGGTCAAGGGTTTGAGAAATATGAGAGAAAGAGCCAGGGAAATAAAGGCCAATTTAAGAATAAAAACTAAACCGGGGCAGGGGTGTGAAATTAAAGTTGAGCTACCTTGGGTGACCAGGAAAAAATGAGAGTAGTATTGGTTGATGACCACGAAATCTCTCGTCTCGGGTTAAAAGCTATCCTTGAATCAAATAGTTATCAGGTCGTTGGAAGCTTTGCTCTCCCGGAAAAAGCTCTGAAATTCATTGAAAAAGACCCCCCCGATTTCCTGATAATCGATTTGAAGCTTGACTCTCAAAGCGGCCTTGAGCTCGGAAAAAAAATTAAGAAAAAGTGGCCAGCAGTTAAAACTATCTTGCTTACCGGTTTTTTAAGAGAAGTTACTTTAACTCCAGAAGTCCGAACCTGGTTTGACGGCTGTGTTTTAAAAGCCGAACCTTCTGAAGATATCTTAAAAGCTCTGGAAACAGCTAAAAAGGGGGGATTTTTTATCTCACCAGTCCTGGAAAAAGCCCTGGCTGAAGCGGAAAAGGAGCTTCTTACCCCTCGGGAAAGAGAAATACTGAAGCTAATGAAAGAAGGGCTGACGGTTAAAGAAGCTTCTCGGAAAATTTTTCTCTCTCCCAGTACAATCAAAACCCACCTCCGCTCAATTTATCGGAAACTGAAAGTCTCTAACCGGGCTCAGGCTGTAAGCAAAGCAATTGAAAAAGGTTATCTGGAGTTAGAATGATTTACCTTCTTTATGGCGACCCCGATCTGGTTAGCTCTGAAGTTCATAGTTTAGTTGAAGAACTAAAAAAAGAGAGCTCAGAGAGGGTTGAAATCCAGAAAGTAGATTTGGAAGAAGAGAAAATCGACACTTATCTTTCCCGACCAACTATTTCTCTCTTCGGGAACCGTGAAGCCTTGCTTGTTCTTAAGGGAGAAAGGTTAAACAAAAAAGAAATGGAAAGTCTTGTTTCTGTTTACCAAACCTCTAAAGAAAAGTACCTGATCATTACAGCTGGAGAACTTAAAAAATCTCACCCTTTACTGGAACCAGAGTTTTTAAAAGGTTGCCAAGAAGTTCGAAAGATTATTTTCACCGAAGAGTTATTAAAAAAGAAGATCAGAAAAGAATTTAAAAAACAGGGAAAGGAGGCTTCGGAAAAACTAATTCAAGTTTTAATAGACTTGTACGGCTCTAATTTTCCTTTAATCCAGCAAGAAATCCAGAAAATTAGTCTTTATTTTTCGAATACCACCCGGATAAGCGGTAAGGAGCTGAAAATTTTGTTGAGCGAAAATGTTGAAGACTTAAGTTTAAAGTTTTTTAAGGCAGTGGCTCAAAAAGATAAGAAAAAAGCTTTCCGCCTTCTCTCGCGTCTAATCAATCATCCTTCAGAAGTCTCCGTCTTTCTTGCCCGCTTTCTGAGCCGACTGCGACTCTGGTTAAAAGTTAAAGCTTTCTCCCTTGAAGGTATCATTGACCCCGCCCTGATCGCCAGGAAATTGAACCTCAACCCCTATTACGTCCTCCACCTTTTAAATGAAACCTACAACTTTTCCTTTTTAGAACTGGAACAAGCACTTCTTGAAGGCTTGAGACTTGATTATCTTTTGAAAAGTGGGAAGATTGCGCCTTCTGTCCTGCCGGCTATTTTTCTGGAGAAGTTTTTTCAGTCGTCGAGGAGGCCAGCGAAAGCTGACTGAGTTTCCTGGCTAATTTTGATTTGGTAGCGGCGGCTCGGCATTTATGAATTACCCCCTTAGAAGCTGCTTTATCCAGAATCTTATAGCCCGGGGGGAGCGGAGCCAGAGCCTCTTCAACTTTCCCCGCCTCTAAAACTTCCCTGAAATCTTTGATAACATTTCTTACTCTTGTTTTGACTGCTTTGTTTCGCAGTCTCCTTTTCTCAGCCTGCCTCATTCTTTTGGCCTGTGATTTTATATTTGGCATATCTCCTCCTTCAAAAAAGTGTATGATAGCAAAGGTTAAAGTTAAAGGCAACTTCCAAATTTAACATCAAAAAACCAACTGGGATTTACTCGGCAAAGAAGACAAAAAAGTTTTTAAAGCTGGGTCTTAGAAGAAATTAAGCCTTTTTCGGTTAGATGTTCAACTGTTTAGCCCGACGGTTTTTTTTCCTGCCCATTTTCGTTAACATTTTTTTAAATGGAAATAATAGAATTAAACCGGCTCTTTTCGGTAGAGCAACTTCTACCTCTCAGAAAACTTTGGCCTTTATTTTCGCAACTGCCGATGCCTGCCTTACTTGAAAGTTCCTTCTTTAACCCCCGTATTGGCCGCTACTCTATTCTGACCGCCCAGCCCTATTCAGTCCTGAAAGCTGAACAAAAAAAGGTTATTTTTAAAAGCTCGGAAAAAGAAAATGTCTTTACAGGAAACCCTCTTAAAATTTTAAAAGAAGTCTGGCAAGCTGAAGCTTTCCCAGTAAGTAAAAAATCAAGGCTGCCTTTTGTCGGAGGAGCCATTGGCTATTTCTCCTATGATTTAAAAGACTGGATTGAAAATCTTCCTTCTCTAGCGATTGAAGATTTAAAAACACCCCTTATATATCTTGGTTTTTACGGCTGGGCCATAGTGGCTGACCACTTAAAAAACCAGGTCTTTTTAGTTGTCACCGAAAAATCGAGCTTATCAGCGGAGGAAATTATTAAAAACTTGGCAAAAAAAACCGATTGTTTACTTTTTAAAAATTCCATGCCAACCAAGAAAAAATCTTTCCAATCAAACTTTACCCGAGAACAATACCTAAAAGCAGTAAGAAAAGCTATTGACTACATCTTTGCCGGTGATATTTTCCAGGTAAATCTTTCCCAGAGATTCCAGGCTGACTTAAAATCTTCCCCTCTACAAATCTATCTCCGCCTGCAGAAAATAAGCCCCTCGCCCTTTGCCGCTTTTCTTGAATTCCCTGAATTTTCCCTCATCTCCTCCTCCCCGGAAAGGTTCTTGCTTCTTGAGTCGAAGAAGAAAGTAGAAACGCGTCCGATCAAAGGAACTCGACCTCGTAGCCAAAATCCGACTTTAGATAAAAAGCTGGCTTTTGAACTTAGAGAAAGTCCAAAAGAGAAGGCTGAAAACCTGATGATTGTTGACCTTGAGCGCAACGACTTAGGAAAAGTTGCCAAAATTGGAACGGTAAGAGTAGAAAAACTTTTTAAACTTGAAAGCTATGCCACCGTTCACCACCTTGTTTCTATTATTAAAGCTCAGCTCCGAGAAGAACTTGACCAGTTTGACCTCCTCCAGGCTACTTTCCCCGGAGGCTCAATCACCGGAGCCCCGAAGGTCAGAGCAATGGAAATCATAGAAGAACTCGAGCCAACCAAAAGAGGGCCTTACACTGGAGCCCTGGGATATCTATCCTTTAGCGGGCGAATGGACTTAAACATCATTATCAGAACAGTTTTAATCAAAGAAAAGGCAGCCTTTTTTCAGGTGGGAGGGGGGATTGTAGCTGATTCTCAACCTGATTTAGAATATGAAGAAACTCTACACAAGGGAAAAGCTCTTTTTGAAGCCTTAGGAGACTGACTTGTTTGTTTATTTAAACGGAGAGTTTCTAAAAACTAAAAAAGCGCTTATCAGCCCCTATGATTATGGTTTTCTTTATGGTTATGGTCTTTTTGAAACCATCAGGGTTTACAACGGCTACCCCTTTGCCCTAGGGCGCCATCTTAACCGACTTTACCGCTCGGCTCAGATTTTAAAAATTCCACTACCAGCCATTAAAGGCCTAAAAGAAGCCTGTCAGAAGCTGATTAAACTCAACAAAACCTCTGATGCCAAAATGAGAATTACGGTTAGCCCGGGGATTAGCGAAGGCTCTCCTCAGCTCCCCCCGGCCGCTTCTCCCACTGTTTTTATTTTCACCCAGCCTTTCAAAGGTTACCCTCTTAGCTTTTACCGCTCCGGGCTCAAAGCAGTGATTCTTAAAGAGAGAGTTAACAACCTTTCAATCTTTCCCCAGCTAAAAACCACTGCTTTTTTTAATCGCCTGCTGGCTACCGAAGAGCTAAAAAAAAGAGGTGTTGAAGAAGGTTTTTACCTCAACCTGAAAGAAGAATTAACCGAAGCTACCTTTTCCAATATTTTTCTAGTCAAAAAAAATAAAATCATTACTCCCCCGCCAGAGTGTGGCCTTTTACCCGGGATTACCAGAGAAATAATTTTAGAAATAGCTCCTTTTCTTGGCTTTGAAGCTGAAGAAAAGCTGGTGA
>DAIRCJ010000082.1:0-5636 GCA_036796755.1 Candidatus Geothermocultoraceae bacterium
AGATCGTGAAGGTGAATGTCGCCTCTCAGATGAGCCTGAGCCACATCTTCACTGAAGACACGGGTTAAAGCAAACTGTTTTAAGATATTCTCGGCTAAAGTCAGGTTAATGGATTCGGGATTGTGAGTGGTGTTAGAGTTTTCTTTATTAGCGTTAAGAATTATTTGCTCAACATCAAAAGTTGGCAGGCCCAGATGGGTATGGCGCCGATGGAGAGTCCCAAGTCCCCTTTTTAAAAGTTGAATATCAACAAGCTCTCTAATTATGCTGGTAGTAACCGTACTGAGTTTGCTTTCCAAAATGATTTTTTCAACCTCCAGGGCTATTTCTTCGGCTAACTCCGGACTGGCGTTTATCTCTCTGACCAGACAACGAACAATACGGCTCCGGTCCCAATTATTGATTTCTGCTTTCGAAGAGGTGGTAACAAGTAGGGCAATATCAGTAGAGTCCCCCACTTCCCCTGCTTTTTCCACTACGCTTATCGTTTTTAAAAAACTTCCATTTTTTAAGCTGCTCTCATTTTCTGCTACATCTATTGTTTTCATCTCTTACCCTCCTCCTTTACACAATATATTGTGTTTCACAAAACTCAAGATACTATATCTTGTGTCAGTTGTCAAGAGTTTTGGAAAAAATTTTTTTATTTTTTAAGGGTAGCTGAAGGGTGTGACAAAAGGGCTAACTCTGGAGAATTTTTAAAGCAATTTTTCGAGCCAATTTTTTTATCTCGGATAGGGGCCGAAAGTATCCCTGGGAAGTTCGAAAATGAAGTTCGTAGACTAAGCCACCTTTTTCGAAAACTAAAAGATAAGCGATGTTAACATCGGTTCGGTCGATCCCTTCGTACAAGGGGTAACCGGCTAAGTGAATCTTGTTTTTTTCAGCATATTCGTCATTAAGCTTTTTCAGGTAATCAAAGGGCAAAACCTGAACCCTGATTGTCAGATAAAGGTGTTTCCGGCTGTTTACATAAAAAGATTGAGCAAAATCGGAATTTTCAGTAAAGTTCTCAAGATAAAAATCTGGAAGTTGATGTTGAGCAAGCTTCCCCAGTTTCGTTCGGGGATTTACCTCAAAGTTTTTTTCTTTGTGGGAACAGGAAAGGCAAGAAGCCGAAAAGAGCAAAAGAATCAAAGAAAGGACCAACCTCTGGTTTCTCAACTTACCTCCTTATAATTAAATAAATTTTTAAAAATATATAGAAAACTTCCACCCGCCGCAACTATTTTTAGTTCTCGCCTCAATCCAACAGGCTCTATTGCTTTTCGCAGAGCTTAAAATTAATCTAAAAATTATCAGCCTGAAAACATAGCTTTATTTAGAAAAGGACTGAACTTTTTTGTTTTAAATTTCCTTTTTAAAAAACCTGTAAGGAAAAATTGGGGGTACAATCCTTCTTTGACTTGCCAAGAAAAGTAGAAAAACCTGAGGCAAGCTCTTAAGCTTTGGAGCGGTCAAAAACAGAAAAAGTTTCTCTGAAAGCTGCCTTATTAATTTTTAGCCTCTTTTCAATCTCTTCAGTGATTTTCTCTTTCAGCTCTTTTAAGCCCTTGTTGTTTAGTGCGGAAATTAAAATGCTTTCCGGGTGTTTTCGTTTTAATTCTTGCCTTTCTTTCTCACTTAAAAGGTCAATTTTATTGAAAACCAGCAAACGCTGGTGTTCGCCAGCCCCAATTTCTTCTAAAATGCGGTTGACTACTTCTATTTTTTTCTGGTAATCGGGGCTGGAAGCATCTACCAGGTGAATGAGAAAGTCAGCTTCAACCACTTCCTGAAGAGTGGAGTGAAAAGCCGCAACCAGCTGAGTTGGTAGTTTTTGAATGAAACCAACCGTATCGGAAATAACAGCTTTAGCTGTGTCTTTAAAATACAACTGGCGAGTTAAAGAATCAAGAGTGACAAAAAGCTGGTCAGCAACAGCCGCTCCCCCGGTGGTTAAACGGTTCAAAAGGGTTGACTTACCGGCATTGGCATACCCGACAATTGAAACTCTAACTGTTTCTTTTTTTCTCTTTTTTCTCTGGGTTTCTCGTTGCTTTTCCAGGTTTTGAAGAAGCTTTTTTATCTTTTGGATTCTCTCCTGGATTCTTCGTCGATCTACTTCAAGTTTTGTTTCTCCTGGACCGCGGGTGCCAATTCCCCCGCCTAAACGCGATAAGTCAACTCCCCGGCCTCTTAAGCGCGGAAGCCGGTAGTTTAGCTGAGCCATCTCTACCTGAAGCTTCCCAGCCTTTGAATGGGCGTGCTGAGCAAAAATATCCAGTATTAAGGTTGTGCGGTCAATTATTTTCAGGTCAATTAGCTCTTCTAAGTTTCTTTGCTGGGTGGGTGAAAGTTCGTCATCAAAAACTATCAGATCAGCTTGTAACCTTTTAGCCATTGCTGAAAGTTCCTGAGCCTTTCCGCTGCCAATGTAAGTTCGAGGAGATGGAGCCTCTTTTTTTTGAATAACCTTTGCTACAGCCTGGCCACCGGCTGTTTGGAGAAGTAACTCAAGCTCACTAAGAGAGTTTTTAACCTCAGTCTCACTCTGGGAAACTAATTGTAAGCCTACTAATATGGCTCTTTCTTTTTTCTTTAAAACCAAGGTTTAAAAAACCTTCTCAATCCTTTCCAGAGCTTCATCAAGGAGGCTGTCGGGAACGGTTAAGGATATTCTCACATAGCCTTCCCCAAACTTTCCGTAGGCACTGCCGGGAGAAACCACAACGTCCGCTCGGTCAAGTAGGGTCTGGGTAAAAGAGGCCGAGGTTTCCCCTTCTGGAACTTCCACCCAGACATAAATCGTTGCCTGAGGGTAGAAATAGGAAAGACCTATCTTTTCCAGAGCGGAAAGAACCTTATTTCTTCTCTTTATATATTTTGCTCGCATCTCAAAGACGCAATCCTGGGGTCCTGTTAAAGCTTCAATAGCTGCGTACTGAATGGGATTAAAAATTCCCGAATCAATGTTGGTTTTGATTCTTCCCAAAGCTTCGACCACTTTTTGATTGCCAACCAGAAAACCAACGCGCCAGCCGGTCATATTGTAAGTTTTTGAAAGTGAATGAAACTCAACCGCACACTCTTTGGCTCCCTCTACCTGGAGGATGCTGGGGGCTTCAAAGTTATCAAAGGTAATTTCAGAATAAGCATTGTCGTGACAGACAACAATTCCGTATTCCCGAGCGATTCTAATGATTTTTTCGAAATAGCCCAGGTCAGCCACAGCCGAAGTGGGATTGTTGGGATAGTTTAAGAAAATAATTCGGGCTTTTTTTAAAGTCTCCTCTTCTAGCGCTTCTAAGTCTAATAAAAAGTTATTTTTTCTTAAAAGAGGAAGAAACTGAACATTCCCACCAGAAAGCCGAGCGCCGATGCTATACACAGGATAAGCAGGATCAGGAACCAGAACCAGATCCCCGGGGTTAACCATTGCCCAGGAAAGGTGAGCAATCCCTTCCTTAGAACCTATTAAAGGTAAAATTTCTTTTTCAGGATCAAGAAAAACACCAAATCTTTTCTGATACCAATCAGCTATTGCCTGGCGAAACTCCTTTAGACCGTAGTAGGAAGGATAGCGATGGTTTGCTGGTTTCATCACTTCCTTTTTAAGCCTCTCAATTATGTGAGGTGGAGTTGGGTCAACCGGATCGCCAATGCCCAAACTGATGACCTCAGCTCCCCGAGCTTTCTTTTCTTCAATCATTCTGTCAATTTGAGCAAAAAGGTAAGGGGGAAGTTTTTTTATTCGTTCAGCTTCTTCAATCATTTTTGTCCTCCATAAACTCGGTTAAAAGGTTTAAGCGGTTTAAAAATTCCTCAGAAATTATCCCAGAGTAAATTTCTTCAGCCGGCCCAGAAAGAAAAACTTCCTTCCCTTTCCATTCAATAATCAGTTCTCCTCCAGGAACTTTTACAATTACCGGGCTGGCAACCAGCCCTTTAGCAATGCTAACCACTCCTGCTGCTGCTGCTCCCGTTCCGCAGGCCAGCGTTTCCCCCACTCCCCTTTCCCAGACCCTCATTTTGATCTCTTTTTTGCTCACCTGCTGAACAAACTCTACATTAGTTTTTTGAGGAAAAAGAGGATGATTTTCAATGGCTTTTCCTAACAGCGGCAGGTTTATTTTTTCCACATTTTCCACATAAACAACACAATGGGGATTGCCCATAGAAACGGCGTTAATCTTTATGTCTTCCTTGTTAAGCTGGAGATTATAGTCAAAAATCTTGTTCTTTTCTTTTACCTTGACCGGAATTTTTTCGGGCTCAAAAACTGGTTCACCTAAACTTACCCGGGCTCCCAAAGCTGTAGCTTCATCAATAATTAACTCTACTTCTTTAATCCCGGCGTCGGTTTCAATTTTAAAAAAAGACTCGCTAATATGCCCCCGGTCCCAAAGGTACTTACCAAAACATCTTATTCCATTTCCGCACATTTCAGCTCGGCTCCCATCAGCATTAAAGATAATCATTCGAAAATCAGCTTTTTCAGATTTTTTTAAAAGCAGTATCCCGTCGGCACCCAGGCCAAAATGGCGGTCACAGATAAGTTCAATAGCTTTCGAGCTTAAGTCAAACTCACCCTCAAAATCCTCAACCAAAATGAAATCATTGCCGGTTGCCTGAAGCTTGGTAAACTCAAGAAAATCCAAATTTCCTCCTTTCTTAAATTATATAGAAAAAAACAAGTATCTCCAACTATTAAATAAGTATCTCTATCTAACTATTTAAAGGCAAATCTCAGCCAGAGGGAAATCAACTAAAGATTAAACTTAAACTATAACTTAAAAGTTTTTCAAAGCCTGAAAACTTTTGAATATCAACCCAGTTGACTCTGGGATCGGCTTTGTACCAGACTATCTGTCTTTTGGCAAAATGGCGGGTCCTTTTTTTTATTAACCTCAGGGATTCTTCCAGGCTAATCTTTCCTTCCAAATAACTTATCAACTCTTTATATCCTAAAGCTTGAGAAGGAGTGAGAGCTAAATTGTACTTGTCCAGCAAATTTTTAACTTCTTCCAAAAAACCTCTTTCCATCATTCTGTCCACTCTTTTTTCTATCTTTTGATATAAAACTTTTCGGGAGCAAGTTAAGCCAATGACCTTTAAATTGTAAATCGACTGGTAGCGATGCCAGTTTTTTCTTAGGTCCGAATAAAGAAGACCCTGGCTTTTAATTATTTCCAGAGCTCTGATTATTCTTCGCACATCGTTAGGTGGCAAAAAAGCGCAAGCTTCAGGGTCTAAACTTAAAAGAAGATTATAAAGATAATCAGAGCCTTTCTCTTCCAATTCTTTTTCTAACTTTTTCCTTAAAGGAGAATCTATCGTTCCTTCCGGGAAGCATAAAGGGTCAACTACTGCCCGAAAGTAAAGACCAGAACCGCCAACCAAAACAACCTTCTTTTTTCGCTTCAAAATGTTTTCAACTGCTTGGCGAGCTAACTTTTGAAAAAGAGCTACAGAAAAGTTTTTATCTGGAGTGACTATATCAATCATATGGTGAGGGATTTCCTTCCTTGTTTCTTTTGAAGGTTTATCAGTTCCTATATCCATATCCTTGTAAATCTGCATCGAGTCAACGGAAACAATCTCTGCTCCTATTTCTTTAGCCAGAGCAAAAGCTAACTTAGACTTGCCAACCGCCG
>DAIRCJ010000083.1:0-5603 GCA_036796755.1 Candidatus Geothermocultoraceae bacterium
TTGCTCTTCTCACTCTGGCGGAAGAGCTGAGTCTACAAAAATTTATGCTTATTAATAAAAAAATGCATTTTTTTGTTTTTTACTGTCAGACTAATGTTCAAAGGCTTTAAAAAAGGAAACCTTTTTCTTTAATCAAACTTTTCTTCTTATGAAAAAAAAGATCTAATACTTCTCAACTTTTACAGTTTGCCAGTCAAGGGTAAGTATCTTAGGGACCCACTTTCTATTTTTAGAGTCAAATTCGTAAGTGGTGACAAAAGTAGTTACTCCATAAAGCTTTTTCCAGCCTTTTGGCTCACCAATTTCTGCTTCATCAGCCAGTCTCAATAAGCAGACTTTCCCGTAAACGCTATCAATGCCAGTGCGGAAAATTATGGTTTTTTTCAAAGTTTTGCTTCTGTAACCTTGCTCAATTTCCTCTGGAGTGTAACTCCAGGAAGAGAGCAGTCTTTTAAGCTCTGATTCGTTTTCTTTAGTTTTCCATCTGGAATGAAGCAGCTTAAGCATCTCTTCGTAAAGGTTGTTGTCTGAGGCTTCGTACCAGCGGTCAATTAACTTTTCGCTGTCTTTATAAAGTTGACTTAAAGAAGGAGGGGTAACAATTTTTTGCTGACGAGCAATTTCTTCTTTTAATCTTTCCTGGGTGACCACAGGTGAGTAGGTAAGGTAGTAATAGATAAATAATAAAAGAATTACCAGGACGACAAGAAGAAAAGCCAACTTTTTCATACCAGCTCTATTATAACTTAAATCCTATCTCGTCTTATCGTCCCCTTTAATTATGTTGACTGACAATCTAAACTTAACACTTCTGAAATGAAAAAACTTCTCCAATTTGTGTTTTCATTCCAGATTGCTTTCAAAATTTTAACTTTTTCTAGGATTTTCGAGGGGCTTTTTTATTTTTCTTCTGTTTGTCGTTTTGAGGTAATTTTACCCCAACCATTCTTTTAGGGTAATTTACCTTCGTTATTATTTTGGGGTAAAAAGCCTATTAAAAGGTCTGAAGGGTTTCCAAGAGCTCCACTTTTCTTTTGAAAATTTTTCAAAAAAATTTTATTGACATTCCTATTTTTATTTGATAATGTTTTCAAAGAAAGGAAGGATAAGAAAGGGGGCTTAGGTTTGGCAAGAAGGTTTTTAGCTTTTCTTGCTGTGGTTTTTATTGTTCTGTTGGTAGTCCTTTCCCCCTTTCCTCTTTTAGCCGCTCAACACAATGTTAACACCGAGCCTCAGCGCAAAGACTGGAATCCCTGGGGCTTTACTTTTTCAGAGCAATGCACTGCCTGTCATGTTGATGCCACCCAGAGAACTTCAGAGACTTTCTGGGGTGGGTTGCACAATCCAAATTTCCGGGCTTATGGAAATCAAACAGCCGTGGGGGCAGCAGCGGTCCGTGGCTGGTGTAATGTTTGCCATGATGTCCACGAAGCCCAGCAAAGCAGACTTTTGCCGGAAAGAACCATTTCCGACTTTTGCTTTCTTTGCCACGATGGAACGGCTGCCAATGTTGATGGTGACCTGGACGCCGGTCAGCAATCCAACTTATTTGGCTATCCCCGGGCCAATAATATAATTTATGGTCAGGTGGTAACCTCTTCCACCTTAGGTGTTTCCAGTGTTTCCAAACACCAGGTTAATAGCAATAATGTTTATGGAGGAACCACCACTACTTTGCTGCCTGGAAGCTCGGGTGCAACTTCCTCTATTCCCTTAGGTGATTTAGTGCGGGACTATAACGGCTTGCCCACTCCTCTGAAGTGCACTTCCTGCCACTCGCCCCATGGCACTCATGTGGTGGAAAGCTTTTATTCTAAAACCGCCTTCCCGACTAACGAAACGACCACTTCCGGTGTTGTCCAGGGTGTGGAGTACAGCGGCGGTCTTTACCCCCTCGCTTCCTCTAATATGCTGCTGAGAAATAACATTAGCGGAACCACAGTTAATCGGTACTCTGGTCGGTGGTGTGCTGCCTGCCATACTGAAGCGTCCGGAGGAGCCCATCCTGACCACCCGATGGATTTGACGACCGAATATAACTATTACTTAGAATTAGACCCGGGTGACCCTCGCTGGACGGAGTTTCCTAACCCCTTAGATCCGGCTTACGGCGGTCTTTACTTCTTTAACCACTCTTATGCTGCTACATCGGGGGCTCCGCTTCCGCCTTGTATGTCTTGCCATGATGACCGCCAGAATGTAGATTTTGGGACTTTTGGAGCCACTACGACCTTCCTTTACACCGATAACTTCCCTCATGAGGTTGCTAATTCCAATATGACCATAGAAGTTGGTGACGACCTCTGTCTTAACTGTCATGAAACCAACATTCTTCCTTAAATAAAAGATCATAGGAAAAAATTAAAAAAGAAGTACGTTTTTTTGAAGAAAATCGTTAAAAAAATGGGTTGTGGGTGCGGAGTAGAAGAGAAAAAGTTAGGGTGGATAATACTAAAAAAGAGGGGGTTATCCCCCCTTTGTTTATTTATAAAACCTTCAAAGGAGGAAAGGCGATGAGGGCAAAATTTAAGGTTTTGAATAAAGGGAGGTTTGAAAAATTTCGAGAGAAGGGGAAGGCAGCCTGGTTAAGTTTGTTTTTGTTAGTAGCTTTAACCGGGCTGGCTTATGCTGCTTTGCCCTCAGCACCTTTAAAGAGCTCTGGCCTTTTTCGCCTTTCCTCTCCCAGGGTCAACCTTTTTGAGCTAAATAGCCGCTCACCATTAGCCTTTGAGCTCAACTTTTCCAATCTTTACCAGTTTATCCAGGGCAAAGGAAGTAGTTCAAACAGCTCGGATTCAGAAAAGTTTGGAAAAATCAAAAGGAGGCTTTTAAAATCAAAGAAAAGGGCTAAAACTGATACTGAGCCTCCCATTTTATCTTTTCAGATTACTCCTTCTCAGCCTGATGGTTTAAACAATTGGTATGTCACCCAACCCCAGGTTGTTTTGACCGCCAATGAAGAAGCCCGGATATTCTATCAGTTTGACTCCACTGAAAACGGAAGTTGGGAAAATTACCCTTCCGGTTCGGCTCTGGCTGTTTCCGAGGGCACTCATACCCTTTATTTTTACGGAGAAGATTTAGCCGGAAATAAAAGCAGCGTTTATCGTTTAGAGTTTAAGGTTGATTTAACCTCTCCGGAAACGAGAATCTTGTTCCCGGTCGAAGGAGATCACTATGAGACTTCGCTTTATGTAGTCGGTACTGCTCAGGATAGCAATCTTCAGAGCTGGAAGTTAGAATTGATAGACGCCGCTGGCCAGGCAACAGTGGTTGCAGAAAAGAATGAAAGCGTAACCAACGATACCTTGGGTTATCTTAACGAAAAAGAGCTTAAACTTCACGGCACTTACTCTCTTCGCTTGACCGCCACTGACCTTGCTGGTCAGACCAGTCAGGCTTTCGTTTCTTCTTTCTTAGTTGATAATGGTCCTCCTTCCTCTCCTTCAATTTTGCGAGTTTTTGCTGGCAATTTGGAAAATAATCTTTCCTGGTCAGCCTCGCCAGATTGGGATGTGAAAGGTTACCGGGTATATCGTTCCTCTTCAGCTGAGGGCGAGTTTTCTTTAGTTGGTGAGACAGCTTCCACTTCTTTTGACGATCCTGTAGCTGAAGAAGAGGCGGGAACTTATTACTATTATGTTACCGCTGTTGATGAGTTTGGAGACGAAAGTTCTCCCTCGGATATAGCGGAAAACGACCTGGTAAAAATCACCAGGGAGTTTTCTCCTGAAATTGATACCCAGGTGATTGCTGCCAATGGTGAACTTGTTTTTGAGGTTCCTGCTGGGTCTCTGGCTGAGCCCGTTATTATTTCTATAAACGAAAACCGAAAGGAAGCCGACAAGCCGTCCTTTAAACCAGCTTCTTCTCCTTACACTTTTGAGCCTTCAGGTCTTACTTTTTCTCCTGATAATCCTGCCCGACTAAAGGTTAAGTATAATCTCGGGTTTACTAACGAACTGGTTTCAAACAAGGTAGAGGAAGGTTTAAGTGTTTATTACTATGATGAGTCAGAAAAAGCTTGGAAAACGGTGGAAACCACCGCTCTGGTAGAAAACGACCTGGCGATAGCTAAAATAACTCACTTTACTCAGTACTGGAGCGGTGCCCCAACCAATCCTCACAGCGTTAAAAATGCCGTTATTAATAATCTATGTGGCGTTTGTCACACTCTTGATGGGGTAACCGATGTAGAAGCCTGGAAGAAAAGGGAAGCTTGCTTCCAGTGCCATGGCGCTCCTAACTCAACTAACCCACCAGCTGGTTCTTTTGGACCGAACATTCAAGCTGAGTTTATAGCTTGTTCTGACCAGACTTTCACCACTTCCACTATGTCCCGCCATCCAATGCCTTTTATGAACACTGTTCGGGGTTGTTTGGCTTGCCATGATATTCATCAAGAAGTCCAAGACTACACTGACCTTTTAAGTGTAAGAAAGCCCAATGTTTCTCGCCGTTATCCCTGGGATCCAACTTACGATGACAAATCTCTTTCTTCTGCTCCCTTAGGGGACCAGTTTTGCCTTGATTGCCACGGCGCCACTGCTAATGCCACTTGGCAGTGGCTGATTCAATACTATAATGGTTACGATTACTATGCTCTGACTAATGGCAGTCACGCTGGAATCTGGAATACTCCTCATGGTTATGGAATTACCGCTCCGTCTGACAATGATGCCACTGGCACTGTTTCTCACGGAATAAGGTGTTTGGGCTGCCATAGCGAGCACGGTTCAGCTTCCGGAACAGCTTTAACTAAGTACAGTGGCAATAATACCTGTTATCAGTCGGGCTGCCATTTAGATAGTTCACCTTTGTATCCGACGGCTACCAGGCTTTCTTCAAGCTCACCTGATGCGGGCTATCCGGCTACCGGAACATATCCTGGCAAAAATGCCTATCAGTCTTCAGCTCATAACACTTCCTCTCTGGTCTGGCCAGGAACTGGCTTAAACGGCGGGGATTGTAAGAACTGCCATTCCAATGTTCACGGAACTAACTATTATGATTATTTAAGAACTACTTTCACCAGTCCTAAGAGCTATCCCACTGCTAGTTCTTATGAAGCTCTTCATCTTTGTCTTGGCGAGTGTCATGATAGTAATGGCCCCGGAACTGATATTCGTCAACACTATACCAGTACCTCAACTTATGCTGGTCATCGCTTGAACCGCAGCACAGAAGTGATCGCTGATGCCTCTGGTGCCTATCTGCCTCAAGGCGCGGTTATGCCTTGCTATGAGTGCCACAATCCTCACGGCAGCCAGAAAGGCAATGTTTATATGTTTACTGACGAGCGTTCCGCAACTACAGTCACTACGGTTGATGCTATGTGTAAAGCCTGTCATCGTCCTTATGGTTCTTCTCAGCCTACTCCAACGGTGGCCGGTATGAGTTTAAAGACTTTGCCTGCCGGGCACTCTACTTCTAATTGTTCAGGTTGCCATGGGAATGGCCATAATGTTACCAAGGCTGGTTTGTCCAGTGGTGGTCAGTCTTGCTCCAATTGCCATGGTTCCATTGTCTCAGCAATGATGACAACCAACGCAACCTACCACCATGTGATGACTACAGACACGGCTGATCCCACTACCACTCCT
>DAIRCJ010000084.1:0-5357 GCA_036796755.1 Candidatus Geothermocultoraceae bacterium
CAAACTTCACTCATAATTTATCGGCTTAAGCTCCCCAGCTGAATATCAACTTCAATAAAATAGAGAAAGTTAGAAAAGAGGGGCTTCTTCAAGACAAACCCCATCTTCAAGCCGAACTATCTTGATTCTCCCCTTTTCCAGAAGAGCCAAGGTTGGAGGCTTGCCATCCTTGGGAAGAGAAGGACTACCCGGGTTAACCAGCAAAACTCCTTCTTCTTTCTTTAGCTGATAGGAGTGCGTGTGACCGGTTAAAATCAGATTGACTCCCCATTTTTTTGCCAGTTTCAAAAGCTCTGCTTGGCTGTAAAGGTGTCCGTGATGAGCGAGAAGGGAAAAATCTCCCAGCGAAAGCCAAAGATAGGGAGAAGCCAGGGGATAGTTTAAAGCTAGCTGGTCAACTTCAGAGTCGCAGTTACCCTGAGAAAAATGAAGGGGTCGAGGGAATTTATTTAGCTCTTCGGCCAGCAAGAGAGGCTTATAGCTTTCCAAAATGGGATTAAAAATTCCATGATAAAGCACATCCCCAGAGTGAACTACCAGATCGCAATCCCGCAGGTAAATCTTTGCTTTTTCCCAAGCTTTAATATCCCCGTGAGTGTCACTTAAAAGCCCTACTTTCATTTCCCCCCCTTTCTTAATCTCAGTTTTTTTCTAAAAAAATCTTTAAATAACAGCCTGGTTAACTTAGTAAGAAACTAAACAACTTTCTTTTTTCTCCCTTTTAAGATAATAATTTACTCATCCCAAATAAACTGATAAAGCCCCAGGCCCAATCTCTCACTGGTTTTAATCTTTTCATAGACATAACCTTTAGCTTTTCGCGTGGCTTCCAGAAAATCTTTACCTTCCAGTAAGTGGCAGAGCAAAGAAGTTGAGTAAGCACAACCTGTCCCCCGAACTTCCTTTTCCAGAACAGGGAGGCTCATAGGAATAAACTCATCTTCCTTACAAACGAAATCCATTGCCCGGTGTTCTTGATAATGGCCGCCTTTAATCACGAACTGTTTGTTAAACTGAGAAAGTCGGGCAATTAATTCTTCCAGTTGCTCAATGTTTAAACCGGTGAAAATTTCCGCTTCCGTCACATTGTAAGTTACCACATCGGCCAAAGGAAAAATTTCTTTCCGATAGTAATTATGCATTTCTTTGGCCACCAGTGGCGTTCCATCGGAAGCGTTTAAAACCGGGTCACAAACCACTGGACGAATTTTAGTTTTTAAGAGAAATTCCTTTACTACCTCAGCCAGTTCCACCTCAGGTAAAAGTCCAAGTTTTATACCAAAAATTCCTCCTTCAGCCAGTAGGGAAGCTAAGGTCTCTTCTAAAACTTCTTTTTCTACGGGGAAAACTCCGCTCACTTTTTGGCTGTTTTGAGCGGTGAAAGAAGTTATCGCACCGTAACAATGATAGCCATGCTCGCGGGCAACCTCAAAGTCAACTAAAACACCCGCCCCACCGGAAGGGTCAAAACCAGCAATTGAAAGAATTTTGCCTTTCAATACTCCACCCCTTTTTTTGCCATAACACCTTTTTTAAAAGGGTGCTTAACTTCAACCATCTCCGTAACCAAATCAGCTATCTCAATTAACCCCGTTGGCGCATAACGGCCGGTTAAAATGATATCCAGCTTGTCTTTGTTTCTTTTTAAAAAACCTAAAACTTCCTCTTGAGGAAGCAAGTCTTCCGCTAACACCAGATTGAGCTCGTCAAAAATTACCAGGTCGTAAGCTTCATTTTTTAGCTCGGAAAGGAAAAAATTCCAACCCTTCCTTACCGGCTCAAGATGGACTTCTCGCTCCTTCAAGGAACAAATCTCGGAAGGTCCGGTTTGAAAAACTTTAACCTGGTTAGAAAACAATTTCTTTAAAGCCTTGATCTCACCGTACTCCTGACCTTTTAAAAACTGGATGAGAAGAACCCTTCCTCCCCAGCCAAGCCGTCGCAGAGCCTGCCCCAGGGCAGCTGTAGTTTTTCCTTTTCCTTCACCGGTAAAAACCATTAACATCTTTTTGCCCTATTTTTATTTTAAATTAGTTTGCCTTAAATGGCAGGTGTCATTTAAAAAAAGAAGATAAGGACGCTCTCCGGCAAAACCAATAGCTGAGACCGAAGCATTACTAATTAAAAAGCTGGCGAAAGGAACTCTCTGGTGGTCCAAGATTAAGCCAGTGATGGTTTTTATTATCCCCCCGTGAGTGATGGCCAGAGCAACCTTTTCAGGTCTTCGGGAAGTCCGAACTAAAAAATTCCTTACCCTTTCAGTTAGGCTTTTCCAGTTTTCTCCCGAAGGGATATTCACTTTTGAGGGACTGAAGAGCCAGCGGTCAATCAAGTCGCCAAACTTCTCTTTAATCTCCTCGTAAGTTAGACCTTCCCAATCACCAAAGTCAACTTCAATAAGGTCGTTGACAATCTCCGGTTCCAGACCAATTTCCTTTCCGACAATTTTTGCTGTTTCCACTGACCTTTTTAAAGGACTGGTCCAAATAGCCTGAATTTTTTCTCCTTCGTTTTCCCTGGCAAACCGCTGAGCCAGGTTTTGAGCCTGCTCAAAACCTTTATCGGAAAGGCTCAAATCCGTTCTTCCAATGTAGCGTCGTTCAGAATTCCAGATTGTCTCTCCGTGCCGAACCAGAAAAAGTTTTTGCATAAACTTAGTTTATCATAGCCTGCCGGATAAAAAGGAAACTTTCCGTTATGGTTTTTGTTTTAAAAACTCGTCACTTTGAAGAAGTTTTCGAAAAATTTTAAGCAGGGTCTCAATCTCTTCCTCGCTTAAAGCAGCAAACAAAGCCTCAAAAGCCTGCTGATTCTTGCGGCGGGAATCTTTTAAAAAGAAAATCCCTTTATCAGTCAGCTTAACCTGGCGCTGTCTCCGGTCGCAAGAGCCGATTTTCAGGCTAACCAGACCTTCGGAAAGCAATCCATTGATATACTGAGAAACCGCACTTCGGGAAATCCCCAGTTTAACAGCCAGTTTTCCCGGGCTTTCCCCTTCTGAATTCTGAAGCAAGCAAAGAAGGCGCCACTGAATCGGAGAAAGATTACTTTGCTTAAACTGAAACTTTAAACTTTCAAAAGCTTTCTTCTTAAGCTGATGAAAGGCTCCAACTAATTCAATTAGCAAAGTCTCTTTTTTGCCGAGTCTCATCGGGTAATCATCTTTTTAAAAATTGGGACAGAAATTGAAGTGGTCAGAAAACCGAAAGCAAACAAAATCAAAAGTTCTCTACTTATGGAAGAAAGAGAAGCCCCCAGGACAATTACCTTCCTTAAAGCTTCAATAGCGTAAGTTAAGGGAATGGCTTTAGATATATACTGCATAGCCCGGGGCATCATTGAGATTGGAAAGAAAACGCCAGAAAGGAAAAGCATCGGAAACTGAAACATAAAAAGAAGCTGAGTTGCTGTTTCCTGCTCGGCAGCCATAGCCGACACCAGTATTCCAAAACCTACAAAAGAAAAAACCCCAAGGATGAGGATGAGAAAAACCAGCAAGAGACTACCATAAACCTGCACCCCAAAAACCAGCCAGGCAAGAAGAAGAACAAGAGAACCTTGAACCAGCCCTCTCACCGTCTGAGCTAAAGCTTTCCCCAAAATTATAGCCAGACGGTCAATGGGAGAAATCAGCACGCCATCGAGAGTTCCCTGCTCTTTTTCCCGGGCAATTGAAGCCGCCAGACCAGTTAAAACAGCCGTCATTACAATCATCGCGATTATACCCGGAGCCACGAACTGAAAGTAATTGTGTTTTCCAGGTACAATGCCTTCAATCTTGAGCTTAACCGGATCAAGCAAGTTTTTTATCTTGGAAGGAGAAAAAAAGGGACTTTTAGCCGGTTCTAAACCCGGCGGCGGACTGGAGGAATTTTTCTGATTTTTTATCTCCGGTAATTTTAAAGAGTTTTTAGAAAGTGAACCAATCTTTCCAATCAAAAGCCTGGCGGACAAACTTCGGGAATAAACCGATACCACCTGGGAAAGAACCTGATTGTACATTTGAGAAGCTTGAGGATTGGCCTGGTCTTCTACGATGAAAATTGTGGCTGACTTTCCCTGTTTAATTTTCTCAGAAAAGTCGGCGGGAATATAAATTCCCCCATTTACTTCATGCGATTTTATCCCTTCCTTCACTTTCTCCAGGCTGGAATATTTTTTGATGTTAAAAACTTCTTCGCCACTTTCAGTCTTAAATTTTTCAAGCATTTGTTTAAAGCCCTGAGAGTAAGAACCTTGATCAAGATTGGTATAACCAATTCGAGCATTTTTTAAAGCATTCTCATTTGGAAAAATAAATCCCACCATAACCATCATAAAAACTGGCATTAGAAAAAAAGAAAACAAACGGGCTTTATCCCGGGAAAACTCCGTTAAATCTTTGCGGGCAATAATCCATAGATCTCTTATAAGTTTCATTCTTCAGGCCTCCTTTTTTAAAATTCCAAAATTTCTTTCGGTCTTCTTCTTAAAGCCCCTGATTTTAAGGATGACCCGGTCCTGAGCTAACCTTTGACCGGGGCAGAGGCTTATCCCTAATTTCCTCTCCAGTGAGAAAAAGGTATACATCTTCAAGATTGGGATTCTCTTTATCGGGAATGAGTTTTTTAAGATTATCAACTGTGTCAACCGCTACTATTTTTCCGTGGTCAATTATGGCAATGCGGTCGCAAAGCATCTCAGCATCAAACATATCGTGAGTGGTTAGAACCACCGTTACTCCATGTTCCTTGAGCTCTTTAACAAAGTTGCGGATAGCACGAGTGGTTTGAGGGTCGAGGCCAAGGGTAGGCTCATCCAGAAAAAGGACTTCAGGTTCGGTGAGAAGAGCCCGGGCAATGTTTATCCGCTGTTTCATTCCGGTAGAAAAAAGCATTACCATAGTGTTCATCCAATCGCTCATATGGAGGCGGGAAACCCATTTCTCAGCCCTTTCCTTAATCGTTTTTTCGTCAAAACCGTAGAGCTTGCCAAAAAAACTAAGATTTTCATAAGCGGTTAAGCGGTTGTAAAGAATTACTTTTTCAGCTACTAAACCAATTTTTTCCCGAACTTTTTCCGGATTTTTAATAATGTCATATCCAGCCACTTCAGCCGTGCCGCTGGTGGGTGTTAAAAGAGTGGTAAGCATTCTGATAATCGTTGATTTTCCGGCGCCGTTCGGGCCGAGCAAGCCGAAAACCTCAGCTTTTTCAACTTCAAAACTAACATGGTCAACAGCAGTAAGCTCGCCAAATCTTTTGGTCAGTTCTTTTGTTTTTATAACTATTTCCGGGGGCAAATTGAAACACCGCCTTTCCGTTCATTATTTTATTAACTAAACTATTTAGATACTAAACTATTTTAAATAAACTGTC
>DAIRCJ010000085.1:0-5330 GCA_036796755.1 Candidatus Geothermocultoraceae bacterium
GTTTTATTCAGAAAAGTTCAAGGAAGAAGTAATGTCTCTTCCGGGTTTTAAAAAGGTTAAATACCTTGGTGAGATACCTTTAAAAGAAGCACTGATTCATCTTTTTTCGGCTGATGCCGGTTTGATTCCCATTTATCCTGAGCCACAATACTTAACAGCTATTCCAACTAAGCTTTTTGAGTATATGGCTGCAGGCTTACCTGTAATCGCTTTTAACACTCCAGAATGCGCCAAAATAATAGAAAAAGTTGGGTTTGGACTAATTGTTAAGCCGGGAAATCTGGAGGAGCTCGCCCGAGCAGTACAAATTCTCAAAAACAACCCTGAAATGCGGAAAGAGATGGGCAAAAAAGCTCGAGAGGCTTTCTTAAAAAACTATAACTTCGAAAAAGAGGAAGAAAACCTTTTAAAGCTATACGAAGAACTAACCAACCGTTAAGTTCAGGTGCTTCCTTTTGCTATTTCTTCAACGTAAGAAGCAAAGTCACTGTAAACCTTGCTGGCCGCGAATTTCTCTTTAAACAAACAAAAAGCATTCCTGGACATCCTGGAATAAACCTCTTCATTCTCAAAGAGGAGTTTAATTTCTTCTCCAAGTTTTTTTGCATCGCCAGGGGAATAATAAAAGCCAATTTCGTGTTTTTCAATCATTTCTTTTAATTCTCCATCAAAAGAAGAAATCACTGGAAGGCCAGCAGAAAAATAGGCGAAAGCTTTGTTGGGGAGAAAACAGGATTTCTGAGGAGTTGGGCACACTCCTATCCGTGAAAACTTGAGTAAGGTAGCCAGCTCTCTCTGGTTTAACCAGCCCGGCAAAACTACATTGGACATTCCTTTTGCCTGATTTTTTATTTTCTCCCAGAGTTCTCCCTTGCCCGCTAAAACAAAAACTATCTCCGGGTTTCTTAAATTCTGAGCACATTCAAGTAAAATTGAAGGATCATGATAGTAGTTAAATGTTCCTTGATAAACAACAATGAACTTTTCTTTAATATCTTGCAGCCATTGAGGTAGTTCTTCTTCGCTTAAAGGCTGCGGTTCATCAAAACCCAGATAAAAAACCCGGTCCCGCTTTCCCCTCTCCCTTTCAGCATATTTCAAACCCCAGTTTAGCAGGTCTTCACTTATAGCCGTCAGGCCATTAGCCAGGCGAAAAGCTTTTCTAACAATTTTAAAATCACCTCCTAGCAAAAAGCGGGCAACAGGCTTAAAAAACGAAGGTACATGGTCGAAAAAAATGTCTGGCCACTGATCGCGGATGTCGACAATAACTGGCAAATTTTTTTTGCGAGCATATAAAACCGCTTCATAAGCTAAATCGTAAGCAGGAGTAGAGGCCACAATAATGTCAGGTTCTGATTCTCGAGGCGCTAATCTCTTAAATTTTTTGGAAATAAGGCGGGCATCAAGCCAGCGGGAAAAAGAGATGTTTTTTTTATAACCCCAGCCCTTTAAGGCTTTTACTTTTACCCCCTTCTTTAAATCAAAATCAGTGTCTCTGGCAAAGTGCCACTTCTTGTTGAAATGGTCATAAGCGCTTGTCCACCACAAAACTTTATGGCCTCTTTCAACCAGAGCATCAGCCAGCATCATTGTTCTCATCTTCCGGGTTTCTTCTTGAAAGGGAATTATTTCCCCAATTTTAACTAACCAGATTTTCATCAAAGATAACTATTTCCTGAAAGTTTACTGGATAATACCAAGGCGGCATTTTTTGGGAGAAAAGCGGAGAAAAATCTCCTCGCCGGTTTCCGCTGATTCATAAATTGCGTTTATTAGTTCAATTGATTTTCTTCCCTCCAGACCATCAACCAGACCAGATTTGCCCAGCTTTAAGTTGCGAATCACATCTTTAAAGTATTCCCGATGATTCCAGGCTGGTTGATCAGGTACTTTTGACCACTTGTCCCAGATTTCCTCATCCATCGGATCGCTTTCGACAAAGTTCCAGATTTTAAGTTCGTTCATAAAGAAGCCTCCCACCTCTACCGACCCTTTTTCACCTAAGACACTGATTGAGCCTTCAAGGTCTTTTGGGCGAGTAGCGGTAGTTGCCTCAATTACCCCCAGAGCACCACTTTTAAACTTTAAAACAGCGACAGCTGTGTCTTCAGCTTCAATATTGACCAGCCGGGTAGCTATTTTAGCCATCACACTTTCTACCTCACCCATTAACCAGACAAGCATATCTATGTGGTGATTGGCTTGATTGGCTAAAACCCCTCCATCATAAGCCCAGGTTCCCCGCCAGCTATCAGCATCATAGTACTCCTGAGTTCGGCACCACCGAACCCTAACAGTTCCCAGAACAAGCTTGCCAAAACGCCCACTGTCTAAAGCTTCTTTCAATTTAATAATAGGAGGGTTAAAGCGATTTTGTTGAACCACATGGAGTTTTAAATTGTTCTGGTCGCATTTTTCCAGAATTTCGTCTATTTGGTCCAGTCTTAAAGCCAGAGGTTTCTCAACAACAAAATGCCTTTTATATTTAACCAACTCAAGCACGGTTTCAGCATGGACTCCAGAAGGGGTCAGAACATCGAAAACATCAGGGTTGGCTTCCTCAACGAGCTTATCAATGTTCTCATAAACCGGCAGTGAATATCTTTCCCCAAACTCCCTGGCTTTATTAAAGTTGAGGTCATAAACCCCGACTATTTGAGCTTCCGGCAGCTGACCTAAAGCTATAGCATGCTTGTGGGCAATTTTTCCGCAACCAATTAAAGCAAACTTTATTTTACCTTCCACTGCTATCCCTTCTCTTAAACTGTTTGATTTAAAAAATCTTTAATCTGCTCTATGACATAGTCTATCTGTTCATCTGTTATATCGCCAAACATCGGTAAGCTTAAAATTCTATCCTTAAGGTGGTAAGCTACCGGAAAATCTTCTGCCCGGTGATTTAAATAAGAGTAGGCCTGAAGAAAGGGTAAAGGTATTGGATAATGAATGCCAGTTGAGATTCCCTTTTCACTTAAGTATTCACGCATTTCTTCTCTTTTTTCGGTTTGAATGACGTAAAGGTGATAAACATGCCTCACCTCAGGTAAAACATAGGGTGTTACAACCAGACCCGAAAGGCCTTCGTCATATCTCCTCGCTGCCTTAATTCTATTTTCAGTCCATTTTTCCAGATGCCTCAATTTGACATTTAAAATCGCCGCCTGCAATCCATCCAATCGACTATTTACTCCTTCAAACTCATGGTTATACTTACTCAAGCGGCCATGATTAGCAAATTTTCTAATCTTCTCGGCTAAAGCGTCGTCATTGGTAACCACCGCCCCAGCGTCACCGTAAGCCCCCAGGTTTTTCCCTGGATAAAAACTGAAACAGGCGCAATCACCAAAAGTTCCGACTTTCTGGCCTTTATACACAGCTCCGTGAGCCTGAGCCGCGTCTTCAATAATATAAAGAGAATGTTTTCGGGCAATTTCTAAAATTCTATCCATTTCGGCTGGTTGACCATAAAGATGAACCGGAATGATGGCTTTAGTTCTTTCAGTAACTTTTTTCTCAATTTGGTCAACATCAATATTGTAGGTTTTCGGGTTACAATCAACAAAAACTACCCGGGCTCCAGCACGGGTTATGGCTTCCGAGGTGGCTATAAAGGAGTTGGCAACAGTTATCACCTCATCCCCCTCGCCAATGCCTAAAGCCTCCAGAGCAATGTAAAGAGCATCAGTCCCGTTACCCACTCCAATACAATGTTTAACTCCTAAATAGGAAGCGAAACTTTCTTCAAATTTTTGAACGAACTTTCCTCCAATAAAAGCTGAGCTTAGAAGAACCTCAGAAATTGCTTCATCTACCTCATTCTTGATTGAAAGGTACTGGGCTTCCAAATCAACAAAAGGAACTCTCACTAGACCTACCTCCTTTAAAATAAAACAACAGTCGGAGAGATACCCTAAATTCAAAGTTGATTATACCATAGGATAAATTTTTAGAAGATAAATTCAAAAGCTGGAATCCAGCTAACAAAAAAATTTCTCTGGAAATTGATATTGGTAACACATCCCAAGCTAACTTTTAATCGAGCTTGAAAGTCCCGTGTTTTTTAAAATGCTCGATGAGGCCTCCGTCAGAAAGAATTTTCCGCATTATTTCCGGGTAAGAGGGAAAACTCAACTCAAAACCTCTGGTTAAATTTCTCACCCGCCCTTTTTCCAGGTCAACTTCAATCTCATCCCCATCCTCAAAACGGTCTGTGTCAATCTCAACCAGGGGCAAGCCAACATTGATTGCGTTACGATAAAAAATGCGGGCAAAAGATTTGGCCAGAACCGCAGCGACATCAGCGTACTTTATAGCTAGAGGCGCTTGTTCTCGCGATGAACCGCAACCAAAGTTTTTGCCAGCTACAATAAAGTCTCCAGGTTTGAGGCGGGAATAAAAATTCGGGTCAATGTCTTCCATTATATGAGTTGCCAGTTCTTTTAAGTCCAGAGTCTTAAATTTGTAGCGACCGGAAATTATGTAGTCAGTATTAATATCATCTCCAAACTTGTGAACTCGACCTCTTAATACCATTTCTTCCTTTCCTTATTCTAAAAAATTGCGAGGGTCAGCAATTCTTCCCTCCACAGCTGAAGCCGCTACCGTAGCCGGCGAAGCCAGATAAATTAAAGCTTCCGGATTACCCATCCGCCCTTTAAAGTTACGGTTTGATGAAGATATAACAACTTCTCCACTTGCCGGGACACCGTTATGAGTTCCTACGCAACAGCCGCAGCCAGGAGTCACCAGAGCAGCTCCAGCTTCAACTAAATCTTTAACAATTCCTCGAGTGATTGCTTCCAGTAAAACTTTTTTTGAAGCAGGAGCAACAATTAACCTTACGCCAGGATGAACTTTTTTCCCTTTTAAAATTCTGGCTGCAATTTCCAGATCTTCTAATCGTCCATTGGTGCAGGTTCCCAGAAAAGCTTGGTCTATTCTGGTTCCCAGATGCTTAAAAACTGGCGCTACATTGTCAACGCGATGGGGAGCAGCAATTTGAGGCTCAAGGCCGCTGACATCGAACTCTAAAATCTTCTCGTAGCTTGAATCATCCGGTTCGGTAAAAGCGAAGTCACAGGTAACTCCTCTTTCCGAAAGCCAGGAGCAGGTTTTTTCATCGGGAGCAATCAAGCCCGCTTTCCCACCCATCTCAATTGCCATATTGGAAATTGTAAAGCGAGCCTCAACTGAAAGAGCCGAAATAGCTTCCCCTTTAAACTCAACAGCTTTGTAGGTGGCTCCATCAGCCCCAACCTGACCAATGAGAAACAAAATCAAGTCCTTAGAAAAAACGCCTCGGGGTAAAGTCCCTTTGAGCTTAAAGA
>DAIRCJ010000086.1:0-5308 GCA_036796755.1 Candidatus Geothermocultoraceae bacterium
TGAAGCACAGATCACCGCTTTTGCTCCTTCCTCCACCGCCTTACTTATAGCCATAGTCATCCCTCGGTCTTTGAAAGAACCAGTTGGATTCAGGCCTTCAAATTTATAAAAAATCTCAAGACCGAGTTCTTTGCTTAAATATCCAGAGGGAATTAAAGGAGTCCCTCCTTCAAACAGAGTTATAACCGGCGTGGAAGAAGTTACCGGAAGATAAGATCGATAAGCCTCAATAACCCCTGGCCAGCTCATTCTTCTCCTTCAACCCGGATTACATTTCTGACTTCCTTAACCACTGGCAGGTTTTTAATTGCTTCGATAGCCTGCCTTAAAGAGCGTTCGCTGGTTTTGTGGGTCATAAAAACCAGTTCAGCTTTTTCCCCAAATGTTTCTTTCTGGATGACACTGGCCAGACTGACCTGGGCCTTACCAAACTCGCCAGCTATCGAAGCCAAAACACCCGGCCTGTCCACCACTTCCATTAATATATAATAGCGAGTAACCAGCTCTTCAATTGGTTTTAAGCTTTTGTGCTCAAAACAGGTGCACCCAACCTTTCCCGAGCATTTAAACCTCAAATTACGAGCAATATCAATGATATCGCCCACCACTGAGCTGGCGGCTGCCATTCCTCCGGCGCCAGGGCCAAAAAACATTACTTCCCCCACCACATCCCCCCGAACATAAATAGCGTTGTAAACCTTTTCCACCGAAGCCAGAGGGTGAGAAAGGGGAATTAAAGCTGGATGAACTCGAACATCAATCAAGCCGTTTTCTTCCTTGCCAACAGCCAGAAGCTTGATGATAAAGCCAAGCTCTTTAGCATATCTTATATCCTGAGCTGTTATTTTGCCTATGCCCTCGCGATAAACCTGGTTTGATAAAACCCGGGAGTTGAAAGCAATGGAAGCTAAAATGGCAATCTTGGAAGCAGCATCTCGACCTTCAATATCGGCTGATGGGTCTGCCTCGGCATAACCCCTTTTTTGCGCTTCTTTTAGAGCCTCCTGAAAACTACAGCCTTCTTCGCTCATCCGACTCAAGATATAGTTGGTTGTACCGTTTACAATCCCCATCACTTCACGAATAAGATTTCCGCTTAAAGACTCTTTTAAGGGCTTAATTATGGGAATGCCCCCGCCAACACTGGCTTCAAACAATAAGTCTACACCGTTTTCCTCAGCCGTTGAAAGAAGCTCCTGGCCACACAAAGCCAGAAGCTCTTTGTTAGCTGTAACCACGCTCTTTTTCCGCTTTAAGCTACCCAGAATGATGGTTCTAGCCGGCTCAATTTTGCCAATAAGTTCAACGACAATTGACACTTCCGGACTTTCTAAAATTTCCTCCGCTGAAAAAGCCTGGAGCTCAGGCGGAACCTTAAGCTCCTCAAATCTTTGCCGGTTAAGGTCAAAAACTTTCTTCACTCTGATGGGCAAACCGGCTTCTTTCTCAATTTTTTCCCGATTTTGATTTAAAACCTGATAAACAGCTCCTCCAACTGTTCCCAGGCCAATTATCCCTACACCAGCTTCCACTGCCAGACCTCCTTAATTTTTTTCCAGATAAGAGCGGTCTAAACGAGTTAAATCTTCATAGCTTTCCCTTTCTACGATCACCTTAGCCTTTCCTTCCCTGACCATCAACACCGCAGGCCTTGGCTGACGGTTATAGTTATTAGCCATCGCGTAACCATAAGCACCAGTTGAAGGTGTACAGAGGTAATCGCCCCGTCGAGGCATCGGGAGGTGGGCATCCTTAATTAAAATATCCCCTGACTCGCAGTGTTTTCCAGCCACCGTGACCGTTACTTTTTCCTCCTCGTTAACCCTGTTGACCAACAAAGCCTCATAAACCGCTCCATAAAGCATAGGACGAAGATTATCTGACATTCCTCCATCTACCGAAACATAAGTTCGCAAGCCAGGAATTTCCTTTACCGTACCCACCTGATAAACAGTCACCGCAGCCTGGCCAACAATTGAACGGCCTGGTTCAACTGTTATTTTCGGTATTTCCATTCCATACTTCTTGGCTTCCTTTTTAACCCCTTCAACCAGGACCTCAGCCAGCTCATCAATGGTTGAAGGCTCGTCAGTTGCCCGGTAGGGAATACCCAGTCCTCCGCCCAGATTTAACTCCGGCACTTTAACCTGACACTCTTTTCTGACCTGATTTAAGAAATCCATTATCACTTCCACCGCCCGGGCATAGGAATGAAGAACGAAAATCTGGGAACCAATGTGAATGTGAAAACCTTTCAACTCCAGAACCGAACTCTTTTGAACCCTCTTCGTCGCCTCTAAAGCCAGCCCCCCCGCCAGACCAAAACCAAACTTGGAATCAACCTGACCCGTCTGAATAAAAGAATGAGTTGAAGGAACAACTCCCGGAGTAATTCGCAAAAAAACTTGAATCCTTTTTCCTCTTTCTTTCCCTTTTTCTTCCAGTATTTCAATTTCATCAAAGTTGTCAATAATAATTCTTCCGACTGAATAATCCAGAGCCAGTTCAATTTCCTCTTCAGTTTTGTTGTTTCCGTGAAAATAGACTTTTTCGGGCGGAAAATTGGCTTTCCAGGCGGTATAAATTTCACCTCCCGAAGAGACATCAAGAGCAATTCCTTCATCAGCGATTATCTCGCAAATTGCCTGGCATAGAAAGGCTTTGCCCGCATAAACAATCTCATAGTTATCCGTCCGGGAAGCAAAGGCTTTTTTATACTGAAAAATATTACTCCTGATTGTAAACTCATCGTAAATGAAAAGCGGGGTTCCGAACTTTTGGGCAAGCTCTACCACATCACAGCCCCCAATTTCCAGATGATTTTCTTCATTTACCCTTGCTGTGTAAGGCAAAACCTTAGCTAATTCCATTGGCTTTGAAGTATAAGTTTAACATAAAGAACTTCAAACTTTGAAACCAGCTAGCCAAGCTCAAACTGAGTTGGTTAACCGGTAAGCTGAAGGACAGAGGTCGCTTAAAACACACCGACTGCAAGCCGGTTTCTTGGCCTGGCATACCGCCCGACCATGATCAATTAAAAGATAGGGAAACTTAAACCATTCCTCCTCTGGCACCAATTCCATCAGGTCTCTCTCCACTTTAACAGGGTCCTTTTCTTTAGAAAAACCCAACCGGTGACTCAGGCGAAAAACATGGGTATCCACCGGTATGCCCACTACCACCCCATAAGCATTAGCTAAAACGATATTGGCAGTTTTCCTGGCCACACCTGGAAGTTTTGTTAGCTCTTCCATTGTAGAAGGAACCTTTCCGCCGAAATCTTTAACTATCAACTCGGCTGCCGATTTAAGGTTTCTGGCTTTATTACGATAAAAACCTAACTCTTTTACCTCGTTTTCCAGCTCTTTTAAGTCAGCTGAGGCGTAATCCTCCGCTTTCCTATATTTCTTAAAAAGACGGGCGGTAACCTCGTTTACCTTCTTGTCGGTAGTTTGAGCAGATAGAATCGTAGCCACTAGAAGTTCAAGGGGGTTGCTAAATTTTAAGGCAATTTTAGCCTCGGGATAAGCCTTTTTTAAACGCTTAATTACTTCCTTAACCTTGTCCTTAAGCTCCAAACTACCCTCAAAGACTTTTACTTCTCTACCCAGGGGAAAAGGCTTAAATCAGCAAGAGATTTCTTATAGCTTTTCTGATTAGCTGCTTTAATAAGCAAGTCAACACCGGCTTTTTTAGCTGATTCATCCCCTGAAGTAAAAAGAAATATCTGATACCAGAGGGGATACTGCAAAATAGAAATGTTGCCTTCGGTCGGCGGTATTCCATTATAAGGACTAACTTTTAAACTGGTTTTTCTCGACTGCGACCAGGTTGAAAAAGCAAAGGCTCCCTTGCCCAAAGAGCTTCCTGGAAAGAAAATTCGAGGGTTTTTAGAGATCGGGCCAACCCGATAATTATAAAACAGCCAGAGGTCTTTGGGAGGATAAAAAAACTTCCCTTTTTTTTCCAGAGCAGGTATTTCGCTTTGGTTAAGGTTTGCCCCCTCGTTAGAAAGAACGACCATAGCATCCACAGCGACAGGCAAAGCACCGGCAGAAAAAAGTTCGGGGGAAAAAGGGGCTATTAAAGCTGCTGCTTTTTCTTTATGAAATACCTCAAGCGTGCCTTCTTCCACAATTTTCAACCTGAATTTTTTGCCCCCGCCCAGAGTTTCTGCCTGGCTCACCAGAGCTTTGGCGCACTCGGCCGTGGAAGGTGTAGCCAGGACAACTGCCCCTTGCTGACTGGAGAAAATAGCATAAGCCAGAAGAAGAATTAAAACTACTGTCGGGATAATAAAAGTTGAGTTTTCTTTCCAGAATGAGCCTTTCTTCTCTTCCATTGTCCAACCTCCTTTAAACTTATTTTAATGTTTTTTACTATTTTATCCAACATAACCGAGCTCTTCATCCATAAGAATCCAGATTAAAAATCAAGACAGCTTAGAAAAATAAGACTTTAAAAAGACAGAAGGAAGGGGTTTGACCAATAAAAAAAGAAACCAGAAAAAAATTTTGAAGGCTAGCTAGAAAGTAAAAAATACTTGAGAATTCAAAAGCTCCTAAAGGCTTTCGCCAGAAGGGGCTTCATATATTTAGCTTCCCGGCAAAGAAATGCTTTAAAGAAGCCCAAAAAAACTAGAAAGCCGTTTTGCCAAAAACAGCAACCGGGATCGGGCTCAGATTTTCGCTGAAGATACCGGGTTTAACCTTCAGCTTAAGGAATTAATCTTTTTGCCTCTTCAATATCCCTTTTCACCTGAGCCTTTAGCTCTTTAGTGCTGGGAAAAACAATCTCTTCCCGCAGCTTTTTTAAAAATTCTAATTTGACAACCTCTCCAGGAGCAATTTCACCATGAAAATCAATAAGGTGAGCCTCCAGTGATTTTTCTTCAAGGCCCAGAGTAGGGCTGGTGCCCACATAAATCAGAGCTTTCCATAATCGGTTCTGTAACTCAGCCCGACCAAAATAAACCCCGCTGGGCAGGACAAAGAGCCTCTCGTCAAGAAAAAGATTTGCTGTTGGATAGCCCAAAACCTGAGAGGCCAGACCCTTCCTCCTTCTAACTTTAGCTTTTAAATAATAAGAAAAGCCCAGAAGACTCCGGACTTTTTCAAAATTGCCTTTAGTTAAAGCCTCTCTTATTAAACTACTGCTTACTTTCTCCCCTTTATATTCGTAAAGGGGGACAGATTCCACTTTGAAACCAAACTTTCCTCCCATTTTACGCAAAAATTTCAAGTCACCTTTTCTTCCCCGCCCAAAATGAAAATCGCCGCCCACCACTACCCAACCTGGAGCAAAAGTT
>DAIRCJ010000087.1:0-5251 GCA_036796755.1 Candidatus Geothermocultoraceae bacterium
GTCAAAGAGCGGTTACCCGACCTGCCTCTTTTTAATAATAATTATAACTTCCGTGAAAGTTTAAGTCTATGTTTTGTAAGCGTCTGTAACAATTAGACTCTTGATTCTAAAACCCTTGCATTCTTAAATACCCCTCAATCCCTCTCTTCTATTATCGTCTCCCTCAGGCATAAGGGAAGCCAGGAGGGATTTGGAAAGCTCCTTTCTTTTGTTTACTCCTTCCTTAAATCCCCCTTAATCCCCTTTTAAATTAAAGGGAGAAGATTTTTTTAAACAAAGGAGTGAGGAGATTAGGAAGCGAAAAATTAAAAATAAAAATAAGAATTTTTCAGCAAATCAGAGTGGGTAGGAAGTCTAATCCCAGAGTTGAAGCCAAGCTATTTATAAAACCCAGGGTGAAGAAAGTTCAATATAGCACCAGACTACTGAAAGCAAGGCCAGAAGGAAAAATGCTAGTAAAAAAAGTAATCGCCGATAAAAATGGCTTTCATTATAACCTTCAAGAGGAATCTTTCCCTGAGATTGGCTTTTGAAGTGCTTTCCTTTAACTTTTAAAACCTCTCCCAGCAACTTTCTTCACCATCTAATTTATCGGGTAAACCAATTTGAGCTAAATCGAAAAAAGGAGGTAATGGCTTATAGCCCATATGGGTGAAACAAAAAGCAAAGCAGCTTTTTAAAGCATTAAGAATAGGTTAACTGACGCCGACTTCTTATGCCTAACTTTCTCCGGATATTTTTCAAATGAGTCTTGACCGTCTCGGGGCTAATATAAAGCTTTTCGGCAATGTCATCATTGGTTAAACCCTGAACGACCAGGTTTAATATCTGCCTCTCCCTCACACTCAAAACATTGACTTTGTCTCCGATAAACTTTGGTAAGGTAGTAACCCCTTTTAAAATCTTGGCAATTGCTCGGCGCGAAAAGAAAAGCTCTGAACCCCTGACAACTTCAATGGCTCGAAAAAGTAAGTCCGGATCCATCTTAGAAACACAACCATCCCCTCCGGAAAGAAGACACTCTATTTCCGTCTCCAGATCCCGATCGTTCACCAGCCAGACAATCTTTGGCGGATTTTTTAACTCTCTAATCCGGGTAGTCAAGGCTGAAGCTCTAAGACCCCGGGATTCAGCGTCTATAATTACTATTTCCGGAGAAAACCGCAGCACAGTAGATATCACATCGTCCTTTTTCTTGAGAGTCATTACTTCATGAGCTTTTTCTTCAAGAAGGGTGCGCAAACCCTCCATTTCAAAAACATTGGAACCAACTATCAATAGCCGTTTAATTTTTTCCTTATCCAACTAAATCCCCTTTATTTAATTATAACATAAAATTACTAACTTTTACCTGAAACAAAAAAATTTAAAATAAGCGCAAATAAATTAACTTTTCTTAATTTATTGATAAAGTCTTTGAATAAAGCGCTCATCTTTCCGCCACTTTTTTCTTACCTTAACTTTTAACTCAAGGTAAACTTTCTTCCCTAAAACTGTTTCTATCTCCTTTCGGGCTAAAGTTCCGATCTCTTTAAGCTTTCCCCCGCCCTGGCCAATTATTATACCCTTTTGAGAATCACGTTCAACAAACAGATTTGCCTTAATCTCTACCAGATTCTTTTCTTTTGTTTCCTTCCAGTCTTCAATCTGAACAGCTACGCTGTAGGGTATTTCTTTTTTGGTTAAGTGAAAAACCTTTTCCCTGATTATCTCGGAAACCCTTATTTCTAAAGGTTGATCGGTCACCATTTCTCTGGGGTAATATGCTGGTGCCTGAGGTAACAATTCAAAGATAAACTTTATCAGCTCTTCCAATCCAGAACCAAAGAGAGCCGAACCAGCCAAAACCCGATCAAATAATTTTCCCGAGCTTACTTCGTTGATCATCTGGGAAATCTCCTCCTTTTTTAAAAGGTCCACTTTGTTTAAGAAGGCAATTCTGGGGCATTTTGTCTTCTTTATAAGCTCTTTAAGCTCCTCACTGTTAAAAACTTCCTTTTCTTGAGCAAAAGAAGGGGCACTCAAAACAAAAAGTAAAACATCGCAGTCCTTCAGAGCATTTTTAGTTGAGTTAACTAAATAATTGCTCAGCTTGTCGAAAGGTTGATAAAATCCGGGAGTATCTAAAAAAACAATCTGACCTTCGGGGGAGTGATAAACGCCCCGGGTTAAAAGGCGGGTAGTTTGAGGCTTGGGGGATATAATGGCTACCTTCTCCCCGATTAGCTTATTTAGCAAAGTTGACTTGCCAGCGTTGGGAAGGCCGACAATGGCAACAAAACCAGACTTATGGCTCATCCTTTTTAAAAATGAAGGGGAAAGGTATTAAATTCTTTACTTTTACGACTTTTAATTCTCCCTGATAATAAAATACAACCTCAGCTTGAGGAGCAAACTCAGATATCACCTGAAGGCAGGCGCCACAAGGAGGAAAGGTTTTCTTCCCTTCGGCCACTACCGCAATTGAAACCGGTTTTTCTCCCTCTAATATTGCTTTAAAAATTGCCAGCCTTTCCGCACAAATAGTTAGGGAATAAGAGGAAACTTCAATGTTAGCCGCCAGAAAAACTTTTCCACTTTCAGTAAAAACCGCTGCTCCCACCTTTTGAAGGGAATAGGGAGAACGAGAAAGATTAAACCCTTCTTCAGCTTTTTTTATCAACTCTTCTGGTTTCACCCAGTTTCTCCGCCATTACTTTGGCAATACGATGGCCAGTTACTTTTAAAACCTCAAATCTCCAGTTGCCATAATCAATTTTTTCTCCTTTTCGGGGAATCCTCCCAAATAGGCTGTAAAGAAAGCCCCCAAAAGTATCAAACTCTTCTTCCTCTTCTTCTGAGGTTTCCAAGCCCAGAAATTTTTTGGCTTCGTCAAAACTAACCCGGGTATCAATCAAGATCTTTCCTTTTTTCAAAGGTTGGAAAAGGGCTTCCTGGACATCGTATTCATCAAATATTTCTCCCACTATCTCTTCCAGAATATCTTCAATGGTCACCAGCCCAGCAATGCCTCCATACTCATCTACTATAATAGCCATATGAACTTTATTTTTCTGCATTTCCCTTAAAAGTTCCATTATTTTTTTGGTTTCCGGCACAAAATAAGCCGGCCGAACAAGCTCTTCTACTCTTTTATCTTTTTCCCCTTTGCTTAAAGCCAGAACTATGTCTTTTAAATAAACTACTCCCCGGATGTTATCAAGCGAGCCTTCATAAACTGGAAGGCGGGAGTAGCCCTTCTCCAGCGCTAACTTTAAAGCCTTTTCAATTTTGGTTTTGCTTTCCAAAGAAACCATATCCAACCGGGGAACCATTATTTCCCGGACCACAGTGTCTCCAAACTCAAAGATCTGATGTATAAGGGTTCTTTCTTCTTCCTCAATTAAACCTTCTTCTCCACCAATTTCAATTAAGGCTCTTATTTCCCCTTCAGTCAGAAAAGGCTCTGATTTAATACTTTCTTCTCCTGCTAACCTGACAATGATCTGGGAAAAAAACATTACCAGCCTGGATAAAGGGTAAAGAACTTTTTCAACCAGGAAAAAAAAGCGACTGAAAAGGAGAGCTATCCTTTCAGCATGACGAATAGCCAGAGTCTTAGGGGTTATCTCACCGAAAACCAGAATTAGAAAGGTCATTGCCCCAGTAGAGAAAGCAATTGCCCAGTCTCCAAACCAGAGAAAAAAAAGACGGGTAGCTAAAGCAGTTGCCATAATATTAACGATATTGTTGCCTAAAAGTACGGTTGAAAGGAAACGGTGGGGGTCTTCAACCAGCTTTTCCAGCTCTTTAGAGCCGGATTTTTTCTCCTCCACCAGCTTTCGGGCTCGGCTCCGACTAATAGCTGTAAAGGCAGTTTCCGCCGAGGAAAAAAAGGCAGAAAACAAAAGAAGTATGACAAGAAAGACTATCTCAATCAAAATGTTTTCCATCGCCAGTTCAAATCAAACCAAAAATTTGAAAAATCAAAACGGTTAAAAGGATACCAATTATACTCCCAGCTATTACTTCAAACCAGCTGTGAATTTTCTTCTCCACCCGGCTTTGAATAACCAGCAAACAGAGAGAAAAAGCCAGAGTAGCTACCAGAAAGTTTTTGCTCAACAGGGAAATGGAAGTAAATAAAGAGCCGGCGGCCGCGCTATGGGCGCTGGGCCAGCCACCCCGCATAAAATTTTTCGCTCCCGTCCAGGCTTTCAAAGCTAAAGAAGAAATCAAAACTAAAGCCAGAGCTACCCCGGTTACATAAAGGGGCAAGGATTTAACTCTCTGGAGAGCAACTAAAGAAAACTTATTTAAGCGAGGGAAAAAAACAAAGTAGCCAACAAAGATGGCATTAATGGCTGAAAGCAAAACCGCTGAAGCTGCAACATCTTTAGCCATCTTTGCCAGCGGGTCGTAAGTTGAAGTATAAATATCAATGCTTGCTTCCAGAGCAGTGTTAATTAACTCACTCACCAGAACCAGAATTATAGCAAAGAAAAGAGCAATTAACTCAAAGCGAGTAAGCTCAAAGAAGAGGCTTAAGACCAGAACAAAGAAAGCGGCCAGAAAATGAATTCTCATATTGCGCTGGGTCTTTAAAACATGGACCAGTCCTTCAATAGCATAGTTAAAGCTTTCGATTAGCGGTCTTTTTCTCATTCTTTAGTCAGTACCGCCTTTAAAAGTTCGTTCTCTTTAGCTTTCATCACCCTGGCTTCAGCTTCGGTCTGGTGATCGAAATGACAAAGATGCAACAAACCATGAACAATTCGGCGAGAAATCTCTTTTTCCATTTCTCCCCCTTTAAACATTTGATTGTGGCGATCTCTAATCGCCTCAGGGCAAATTACGACCTCACCGGAAAAAGGCCGCTCGTCTAAAAGGAAAGAAAGAACATCAGTTGGCTCTTTCCGCTTCCGGTAAACCAGGTTGAGCTTTTTCATCCGGTTCAAACCAACAAAAACCACGCTTAAATCGCCTTCTTTAATCTCCAGCTTCAAGGCTGATCTCTCGGTAATTTTTTTTAATCTCTTCTTATTTAAACTTACTTTTCTTTGAAGATTTCTGAGCTCGACTTTTAGCAACTTCCTCTCCATTATCGGTTAAATCCGGATAATCTATTCGCGAATGAAAGACGGATATCAAAACTTCCTTGAAGCTTTGAGCTATTTTGTTAAGGTCCCCCAGGGTAAGATTGCTCTCGTCAAGCTGACCGTCCTCCAGCTTTTCCTTAATTATTTTATTAATCAGCTCTTCCAGGCGAGAA
>DAIRCJ010000088.1:0-5035 GCA_036796755.1 Candidatus Geothermocultoraceae bacterium
AGATTGTAACCTATAACTCGCTTAAAAGGAGAAATAAAGAACTTGAAGAGGAAAGTAAAAAACTTAAAGAGAAAATTACTTACTATTACGAGCTGGAAAAAGAGAACCAGCGTCTCAAGGGTTTGTTAGATCTCAAAGAGAGATTTGCTCACCGAACCGTAGCGGCTAAAGTAATTGGCTACTCCCCTCGTGAGGACGAAGAGGTGATTATTATTAACCGAGGAAGTCTAAGTGGTGTTAGGAAGGGTCTGGCGGTAATAGTGGCCGAAGGAGTTGCGGGAAGGGTAGAAAAGGTATATTCCAGTTATAGTCTGGTCAGGCTTTTAACTGACAGAGATTCCGGTTTGAGCGTAAGAATAGTTCAGACCAGGGAAACTGGCATTCTGACTGCTGATGAAAAAGGAAATTTGCGAATCAGATTTCTACCTGTTTCCTCCCGGGTTAAACCCGGCGATGATGTTGTTACTTCTGGTTTCGGTCGGTTAATCCCCAAAGGGATCTATGTTGGAAAGGTGGCGAGATCCTATAAAAAAGCTGGTTTGCTGGAAAGAACGGTTCTGGTCAGATCAAATGTCCCTTTTGACCGACTGGAAGAAGTTTTGGTGATATTGGATTGAAGGTTTTCTGGAAAAGACTTATCGCTCTTTTGCTGGTGATGGGAGCGCAGGTTAGCTTTATGCCTTATCTCTCGCGTTCCCCGTTTTACTTTGACCTGATTCTAGTTTACCTTTTTTATCTTGGTTTCTATTTTGACCAGGTAGAAGCTGGAATTCTGGGTATTATTGGGGGCTTTTTACGAGACTCCTTTTCTCACCGCTTTTTTGGTTTAAGCGCTTTAGTTTACGGACTAGCTGGTTTTTTGTCCGGTTTTTTCCGCCGTCTGCTGGTTCATTATCCGATTGTTGCTTTCTCTTTTACCGTCTGGGGTGGCACCTTTTCCGTTTATTTTCTTTACTACTTTCTGCTTTATCTTTTTGGTTTACAGGTAAGCCTGGATTATCTTTTAGCTTTTTCTCTGGGAACAGCCTTTTCCAACTTTCTGGTGGCAGTTTTTGTCTCATTAGCTGCTTTCTTCCGTCGCGGGGAGAGCATCTTTGAGGAGTCTTGATGTCCCGGAAAGAAGATAATCTCAAGCAAAAAGTTTATTATCATCTGGCTGTTTTAATTGCCGCTTTCAGCATTATTTTCTTACGCCTCTGGTTTTTGCAGGTGATGGCTCATAGCCAGTATAAGAAGCTGGCTGAGGAAAACCGGCTGCGAGAGGTTACCGTTGATGTTTTGCGGGGCGAAATTTTTGACTGCAAGGGCAAGCCTCTGGCCATAAATCAACCTTCTTTTGGTGTTTATCTTTTACCCGAAGCTCAAAATGCTCCTGCTATGTTAAAGCGGCTGAGCAGGTATTTAAAAATGCCCCTTTCAGAGATAAAGAAAAAACTGAAGGCGGCAAAGGAAGGGCCCCTTAAGCCCGTTTTGATTTATAGAGACGCTAACCTTGAAGAAGTAAGTTATTTAAAAGAAAATGCAACTGACTTCCCCTATGTGGTAGTTGATGTTTACCCGCGAAGATTCTATCCGTCAAGATCAGTGGGCGCTCCGCTTATTGGGTATGTAGGAGAAATTTCTGGGGAAGAGCTAAAAAAGAATTTTTTTAATGGCTGCGAGCCGGGGGATATGGTTGGAAAAATGGGAGTAGAAAGAGAGCTTGACCAGTTTTTAAGAGGAGAGAAGGGAAAAAAAGTTGTCGAGGTTGACGCTCAGGGAAAGCAAAGACGAATTCTCTCTTCATACGCAGGTAAACCTGGCGATAATATAAAATTAACTATTGATATTGAACTTCAAAAAGTTTGCGAAGACACTCTTTATCAAGCAATTAAGATGGCTCAAAGAAAAGGCTCAAAGAAAGCAAAAGCCGGGGCAGCCGTGGTGATTAACTCTAATAACGGGGAAGTCTTGGCTTTAGCCAGTTACCCGACTTTTGATCTCAATTTATTTCAAACCAAACTTAGCTCCAGATATTGGAAAAAAATAACTTCTAAAAAAAGTGGTTACCCTCTTTTTCACCGGGCTTATATGGGTGCTTATCCCCCGGGTTCTCTTTTTAAACCCTTTACTTTGCTGGCTGGCCTGAACTCAGGGGTGGTTTCTTTTTGTACCACCATTGATTGCAAGGGTCGCTGGGAAGGTATGGGCAAAGACTGGCCCAAGTACTGTTGGAAGAGAACCGGTCACGGTTATGTGAGTGCTTCCCGGGCGATTATTGAGTCCTGTGACTCTTACTTTTATGAGATTGGCTATAAGCTTTACAAAAAAAAGAAAGAAGAAATCCAGAGAGTTGCCCGCTTGTTTGGTTATGGAAAGAAAACTGGCCTTCCTTTGCCCTCAGAGTTTCAAGGAAGAGTTCCTGATAAAGCCTGGAAAAAAAGCTATTATAAAAAAGCCCAAAATAAAATCTGGTTGCCTGGCGACTCAGTCAATCTGGCTATTGGCCAGGGAGATATGCTGGCTACACCCCTTCAGGTAGCTTTAAGTTACGCCGCTTTAGCAAACGGGGGAAAGCTTTACAGGCCGCAAATGATTAAGGAAATTAAAAGGTATGACGGGGTGGTTATTAGAAAATCTGCCCCCTTGCTGGTTAGAAAAGTTCCTTTTAAAGAAAGCTGGCTTAAAATAATTAAAGGCTACCTGCAGAAAGTAACTACTGAAGGAACCGCTCGCGGGGCGTTTAAAGGATTCCCCATCCCGGTAGCAGGAAAGACGGGGACCGCTCAAGTTTATGGGAAAGAAGACTTTGCCTGGTTTGTTGCTCTTGCGCCAGCCGAAGATCCTCAATATGTTGTGGTGGTGCTAATTGAAGAAGGGGGTCATGGAGGAGAAATAGCTGCTCCAGCTGCTCGAAGAATTCTTTCCTATCTTTTTGATTTGCCAATGGTTTTGCCAGAAACCAGGGATGTTTCGCGATGAAAACTTTCAGAATTCACCGAATTGACACCACCTTAGTTCTTTTAGTGTCTTTGCTTGTTGTTTACGGTTTGGTTATGGTTTACAGTGCTTCTGGTGCTAATTTTAAGGACCCCCAAACACTGGGAATTTTTAAAAAGCAGCTTTTAGCCGTTTTGATTGGATTATTTGCTGCTATCTTGCTTTACCTTTATGATTATCACAAGATAAGACACCTTTCGTTTTTTATTTACCTTTTTAACCTAATTTTTCTGGCTTTGGTTTATTTCTTTGGTCAAAGGACTTTTGGAGCTCAAAGATGGATAGACTTAGGTCCGGTTTCTCTTCAGCCTTCGGAGTTTTCCAAGCTTTTTCTAATAATTTTTTTTGCTTCTTATTTTAGCGAGTTAGAGGAGGTTGACTGGAAACATTTCTGGCTGTCTGTTGCTTTTCTTCTTCCTCCTTTAATTTTGATTTTTTTCCAGCCTGACCTTGGAACCTCCATGGTGGTGGCGGTTTGCTGGCTGGCTGTTTTGCTTTCGCGGGGGGTTGACTGGAAGAAAATTCTGGTCCTTTTCTTGCTTTTTTTAGCTGGTCTGGTAGCTCTCTGGCATTTTAATTTAATAAAAGACTATCAGGTGAAAAGGCTGATGGTTTTTTTAAATCCCGACCTTGACCCCAGAGGAGCTGGTTATAATCTTCGCCAGGCCCAGATAGCGATTGGAGCAGGTGGGGTTTGGGGGAAAGGTTATCTTTCGGGAACCCAGACCAATCTCAAGTTTTTACCTGTTCGCTACGCTGATTTTATTTTCGCTGTCCTTGGGGAGGAACTGGGACTGGTTGGCGCTTCTTTCCTTTTAATCTTGCTGTTACTGTTAATTGCTCGCACTCAGGCTCTCTCTCTGGAAGCTAAAGATAGCTTTGGTTATCTTTTTTGTTTAGGGCTGGCGGCAATGTGGCTTTTTCAGTCGCTGGTCAATATAGGAATGAATTTGGGGATAATGCCAATTACCGGTATCCCCTTGCCTTTTATCAGTGCTGGCGGTAGTGCTATGATAAAAAATCTTATGGCAGTTGGAGTTCTTTTAAATATTTACCGAAGGAGGTTTGATTAAGTTTAAAAAGTTTAGACTTTTAAAAGAGGCCTTTTCGCTATTGAGCCCCGGGCAAGAAGAAAAAGCGGAAACTGAAAGAGATTTTAATTTGGCTATTTCTACTTCCGCTTTAGAAGCAGGAAAAGAAATGGTCGAGCTTCTAAGCCTGGGTAGTGGCAAAGAAATCCCTGTTTTCAATCTTGAGCTTCTGCCTTCCCATTTTGACCTCGTAGTCTTTTTGCTGCTGGAGTTGAACAAAGAAAGTTTACTTAAAATAAAGAGCTTGATTAAAAACCAGTCTAATTATCTGGTTTTGATATTGGACAATGTTTATCTTTCTTTAGCTTTCAGGATTGGACGAGAAGTGGGCATTCCCTCTCATCGGCTTTTTGTCTGGAAAGAGACAGAAGATTATCACGACTTCTTAAAAGGAGCCCTTAAGCTGGTGGGTTCAAAAAGAGCCGCTCTCGCCAAAAGTTTCCCGGTCTTTCTCTTTTACTGGCAGGAGCTTTTAGTTTATGAAGCGGCTCTCAACCTTGGCTGGCAGGCTTTTTGGGTTTCCCCCTCTTTTCCCTCTCTTTTCCTTTCAAACATCAGAAACTTCAAACGCCTTTTTCCCTTTTCGAACCAGAAGTTAGTCAGCGGTGAGGAAAGCCTAATTAAACTTTCTTTATTTTCCTTGCCCCTCAGTTTTATCCAGTTAAACTGCCTTCGAGTTTCCAGTTTTCAGAAAAAAAGGGTGCTTCGCTCTTTGAGCGTCGGGCTTTCGACCTTTCTTGCTTACCGTCTGCTAACTTCCGATTTAATTAGAAAAAAAATTTATGAAAGATAAGCCTTCTCCTTTTCTGATTGAGAAGTTAATTTTTGAATCCGAAAAGCCTTCGCGGTACACGGGTACTGAATGGGGAGTGGCAAGAAAAGAAGCTCCTTTTTCTCTGGCTTTAATCTATCCTGACCTTTACGAGATAGGTTTTTCCAATCTTGGTTTGACTATTTTGTATCGT
>DAIRCJ010000089.1:0-4747 GCA_036796755.1 Candidatus Geothermocultoraceae bacterium
AGCTTTCGTTATTGCTTCTTTTTTTGCTGGTCTTTCTGGCGGGCTCTTTGCCCACTCCTTGCTTTTCATCGACCCTAGCAGCTTTGGTCTTCTGCGCTCAATTGAAGTTTTATTAATGATAGTTTTAGGGGGAATGGGTAGTCTTTGGGGAGCGGTTTTTGGCGCTGTGGTCTTAACTTTGTTGCCCGAGGCTTTAAGGGATTATGGCGGGATAATGGGCACCTTGACGGTGGTGCTTCTTTTTGGTTTTGCCTTGGCTTATTCCAGGACACGGAACCGATGGCGTTTTTTTCTCTCTGCTTTTCTTAGCTTTATCTTCCTCTTTCTTCTCGGCTATTTTGCCCGAGATTTTATTGTAACCTATGTCTCTCAGATGCGAATGATTGTTTATTCGTTACTTTTAATCATCCTGATGATTTTCCGGCCTCAGGGTTTGATGGGCAGGTTTAAGTTTAAACTTCCCTTTTTAGGGAGAGAAAAATGAGCGAGCTTTTAGTTATAGAGAAGCTGGGGAAAAATTTTGTTGGCTTGCGAGCTGTAGATAACTTTAACTTAAAACTAAAAGAGCAGGAGCTGGTTGGCTTGATTGGCCCTAACGGAGCTGGAAAGACCACGGTTTTTAATTTGATAACCGGCTTAATTGAACCCAGTGAGGGCCGAATTTTCTTTAACGGAGTTGAGATTACCAGTTTAAAACCTCACCAAATTGCCCGGCTGGGGATAGCCCGAACTTTCCAGAACATTCGCCTTTTTAAGTCCCTTTCAGTTTTGGAAAATGTGATGGCTTCCTGCCAGCTGAGAAGGGGATACACTGTTCTGGAGGCTGTTTTCCGCTTGCCCTCTTTTTATCGTAAGGAAAAGCTTTTGAAAGAGGAGGCAATGGAGTTGTTGGCGGAGTTAGGTCTGGAAAATAAAGCTAGCTGGCGGGCGGATAGCCTTCCCTATGGCGAACAAAGAAGGGTGGAAATTGCCCGGGCTTTAGCCCTTGAGCCTAAACTTCTTTTGTTAGATGAGCCAGCGGCGGGTATGAATCCAGCTGAAACTTATGAATTAATGGAGCTGATTAAAAGACTAAACGAGGAGCGCAAGTTAACTATCTTTTTAATTGAGCATGATATGAAAGTGGTGATGGGAATCTGCCAGAAAGTAGCGGTTTTAGACTACGGGGTTATAATTGCTGAAGGCCCACCAGAGGAAGTGAGCCGTGATCCAAAAGTTATCGAGGCTTATTTAGGAGAAGCAATTGCTTGAACTTAAGAACTTACACGCTTACTACGGAGCTATAGAGGCTTTAAAAGGAATCAGTCTTAAAGTTAAAAAAGGGGAGATTGTTACTCTTATTGGCGCCAATGGTTCGGGTAAAACCACTACCCTTAAAGCCATTTCCGGCTTGATTAAGGATTTAAAGGGTGAAGTTATTTTTAAAGGTGAAAGCCTGATTCCCTTACCTCCCCACCAGATCGTCAGCCGGGGCGTAAGCCTGGTTCCAGAAGGAAGGAGAATTTTCGGGAACCTTACAGTAAAAGAAAATCTCTTGATGGGGGCCTTTCTGGAGAAGAAAAAAGAGGTAGTTGCCGAGCGAATGGAAAAGGTCTTCACGGTTTTCCCTCGCCTGAAGGAAAGAGAAAATCAACTTGGGGGAACTTTAAGCGGGGGCGAGCAACAGATGCTGGCCATTGGTCGAGCTTTAATGGCTAACCCGGAAATTCTTCTTCTAGATGAACCTTCTCTCGGGCTGGCTCCCTTTTTGGTTCAGGAAATTTTCAAAGTTATTCAGGAGATAAACAAAATGGGAACCACAATTCTTTTAGTGGAGCAAAACGCCCACCTGGCTTTAAAAATTTCTCAGCGGGCTTATGTTTTAGAGGTTGGGCGGCTGGTAATGGAAGGAGACTCAGCCGAACTGATTAAAAAAGAAGAGATAAAAAAGGCTTATCTTGGTATTTGAAGTTTTTTATCTTTCTTCTGGTTTAAACTTAAAGTCAGTTAGGCTTAATGGTTAAAATTAATTTATGAAGAGATTGATTTTAGGAATTGAAACTTCCTGCGATGAAACAGCAGCCGCGGTGGTGGAAGAAGCCTCCTTTATTCGCTCTAACATCGTTTCTTCACAGGTAAAGTGGCACAGGGAATTTGGCGGTGTTGTTCCCGAGATTGCTTCCCGGAAGCATCTGGAAAATCTTAACTGGGTGATTGAAGCGGCTTTGGAAGAAGCGAAAGTGAGGTTTGAAGACCTTTCGGCTATTGCTGTAACTCTGGGACCGGGATTGATTGGTGCCCTACTGGTGGGAGTGGCAGCGGCTAAAGCTCTATCATATGCTTTGAAATTACCTCTTCTGGGTGTAAACCATCTAGTAGCCCATGTCTGGGCGGCTCGCCTGGAAAACCCCCATCTGCAACCCCCCTTTTTAGCTCTGGTCATTTCCGGAGGTCATACCAGCTTAATTGAGGTTAGAAAGGATTCCTATTTTTTAAGAGGAGAAACCCTGGATGATGCGGCCGGCGAGGCTTTTGACAAGGTGGCTAAGTTTTTGAATCTTGGCTACCCGGGCGGGCCGGTGATTGAAAGGAAAGCGCTTCAAGGAAACCCACGGGCTATTACTTTCCCCCAGGCTTTTCTCCGGGAGAAAAAAAACGAGTTTAACTTTTCTTTCAGTGGTCTGAAGACAGCCGTGGTTTATTATGTTAAAAGAGAGGGAAAAGAGAGAGTAAAGACGGAAGATATTTGCGCTTCTTTCCAGTTTGCTTTGTTTGAAGTGGTGGTGAAAAAAACTCTGGCTCTGGCTAAAAAGCTTAACTACAAGAAAGTGGTGGTTGCTGGTGGAGTAGCGGTAAACCAGGCTTTGCGAAAAATGATGAAGGAAAGAGCCGGCTCTGATTTTGAGCTTTATTTTCCTTCCCCTTTTCTTTGCACCGATAATGCGGCTATGGTGGCAGCCGCCGGCTTTGAGAAGCTAAAGAGAGGGCGTTTTCTGGATTTAAAAGCTGAGCCGGAAGCCAGCTTTGACTTAAATGGCTAATGAGAGCCTGTGGAAACTGGGGAAAACTTTTCTATCTGCAGAAGAAAGTTTGAAAGTTTTCCCAGCTCAGAGGCTTAAATACTTTTTCCAGCTCAAAGAGTTAGTGAAGAAAAGAAATGTGGAAAACTAAAGGTTGGGGCAAGTTTGGGAAAACAATTTTCGGACCTCTTTTTCTAATCAGTGCCTTTTCTTTTCTTACTTCTTTTTCTTTTGCTCCTTATCGACTGTCTTATTTAGCTTTCTTTTCTTTAATTCCCCTCTTTTATTTTATACAAAAAGCTTTTCAGACAAGGGAAGTCTGGATTTATGGTTTTGGAGCCGGATTGGCTTTTTTTCTCTATCATCTTCAGTGGCTATTAGTTTTTGGCTGGCTTCCCTGGCTGGGTTTAGCCGTTTACCAGGCTTTTTTTTGGGGATTGGCGGCTTATCTGATTAAAAAAGCGCAGGATAGGGGCTGGAAATGGCTTTCTCCTTTTTTCTGGGTGGGAATGGAGTTTTTTCGCTCCACTGGCTTGACCGGTTTTGGCTGGGGAATTTTAGGGATTTCTCAAACTGATTCTTTTCTCTCTTTGGTTTATCCCTATTTCGGCGTCTGGGGAGCTTCTTTCCTTGTTGTTTCCTTTAACCTTTTGTTTTCTTGGCTTTTTATTCGAAAGAAAATAAAAGAGGTGGTCTTTCTGGCTGTTGCTTTTCTTTTCGCCGTCACTTTTTTCCGTTTTTTTTCTAAACTTTCAGTTTCTCGCTTTTCTAAAGGGGAGGAAAACTTGAGAGTGGTTCTGGTGCAAACTGCTGTTCCTCAGAGGGAAAAGATAGCCGGAAAAGCAAAGGAAAAGTTTTTAAAGACACTCTCGGCTCTTGAGGAAAAGAGCTTAAAAAGAGAAAGCTTGATTGTTTTTCCTGAAACCGCTTACCCTTATCCCCTTTTTGCCGGCTCGGAAGTTTGGGGAAGGCTTCAGGAGCTGGCGGAAAAAAAGAAAAGCTGGGTTTTGACCGGCGCCTTTCGAGAAAGCCAGGGGAAGACCTTTAACTCGGCTTTTCTCTTTTCTCCTGGGCAAAAGCAAATAGTTTATGACAAAGTTCATTTAGTGCCCTTTGGCGAATACTGGCCCTTTAGACCTTATTTAAGCTGGCTTCCTTACGCCAGCTTAATCCAGGAAGACCTTTCCTCTGGTTCTAAGCTGGGCTTGCTGCCCTATAAAAAAAGTTATCTGGGGGTGGGAATTTGTTTTGAATCCACCGACCCTTTACTTGCCTTTAACCTGGTGAGAGAAGGAGCCAGAGTTTTAGTTTTTATAACCAACGACTCCTGGTTTGACCAGACTGACGCTTTAGCCCAGCATTTCCAGATAGCTCAGGTGAGAGCAGCTGAGAGCCGACGGCCGGTTCTTCAGGTGGCTAACACTGGATATACCGGGGTTATCTCTCCAGAAGGCAGGATAATTGCTCAAGGCCCCCTTAATCAGCCCGCCCTCTTAACAAAAGACCTTGATTACTGGCTCTTAGACTCTTTCTTTATCAGCTGGGGCTATCTTTTCCCTCTTTTCTCTTTTTTTCTCACTGTTTCTTTTCTTCTTAATCAAGCCCACTTATTTTTGCGCTTTCGTTTCTCCCCTCATAACTCTTGACAAAGAAGCGGGACGGTTTTATATTTATTTTTTGTTTTAGCAAACTTGGCAGGAGTTTGCTAAAAATTTAACCAATAAAAAAATTCAAAGAAAGGAGTGATG
>DAIRCJ010000090.1:0-4466 GCA_036796755.1 Candidatus Geothermocultoraceae bacterium
TGAATACATTAGACAGCTTTCTCAAGAAGACAGTTATTTCTGGATTAATCAGTTTGAAAATCAAGCTAATGTTGAGGCTCACTATCAGACAACCGGGGTAGAGATTTTAAACCAGATTGATCGAGTAGATGTTCTGGTAGCCGGGATTGGAACAGGCGGGACAATTACCGGAGTGGCGCGCCGCTTAAAGGAGAAGTTTTCTGATTTGAAGGTGGTCGGTGTTGAGCCGCGGGCCGATTCTCCTATTCAGGGTTTGCGCTGCCTGGACCATTTTGTTCCCCCTATAATTGACTTTTCCTTAATTGATGAAATAAGAGAAGTTTCTCAGGAGGACGCGGACTACTGGGTTAAGGAACTGGTGAAAAAGGAAGGCCTTTTTCTTGGATTTTCATCTGGTGCTGCTTTTAAGGTGGCTTATGAGGAAGCCCAAAGACTTAATTCAGGAAAGGTAGTGACTATTTTCCCCGACAACGGTTTTAAATATGTTACCGATTTGTAGCCCGCCTTAACCTGTAAATTCAGCCCTTTTTTCAGTAATATAAAATTTATGGAAATCATACTTACTCACACTAACCTTGATTTTGATGCTTTAGCCAGTCTGGTAGCAGCCCAGAAAATATTCCCGGCTGCTCGTCCAGTTTTAACTGGCTCGATGGGAAGAAATGTTCGGGAGTTCCTGGCTCTTCATGAGGATTTTTTTAGTTTTACCGATGTCAGGATGCTCAAGGATGCTCCGGTTCGGCTCTTAATTCTGGTTGATAACCGACAGGTGGATAGACTGGGAGAAGGAGAAATTTTTTTAAAAAAGAAGCCAAAAATTGTGATTTATGACCATCACCCCCCGACCGGCAGTGATTTAAAAGGCGACCTGGAAATAGTGGAGACAGTGGGGGCTACTACTACCTTGCTGGTTGAGGTGATCAAAAAAAAGAAGATCGCCATCTCAGAAGTTGAGGCAACCCTTTTTGCTCTGGGTATCCACGAGGACACGGGTTCGCTCACTTATCCCACCACTACTTTGCGGGATGTAGAGGCTTTAAGTTTTTTGATGAAAAAAGGAGCCAATCTTCAGGCTATCCGAACCTACTTAAATTTTTATTTGAGCGAGGAGCAGAGAAAGCTTTTTGAGGATAGCTTGAGAAAAGCTAGGCGGCACTTAATTTCTGGCAAAGAGGTACTTTTTATTGCTGTGGATTCCGAGTTTGTTGACGGAGCATCTCTGGTAGTTCACAAAATGGCTGACATTGAAAACTCTGACGCGGTTTTTTTCCTTTCAATTGGCCGGGAGCGCTCTTATTTAATTGCTCGCAGCCGAGGGGAAATTGATGTGAACAGAATTCTGGAAGAATTTGGCGGTGGCGGGCATCCTCAGGCGGCTTCTGCAGTTTTGCGTCGAGCCGACCGCTGGCTGATTGAAAAGCGTATTTTAAAGAAGGTTGAAGAACAGATTGGTTCCCCTCTGCGGGCCAGGGATATGATGAAATCTCCGGTAAAAACGGTAAAGTCGAGCACTTCAATTAAAGAAGTAAGCTTGATGATGCTAAAATACGGCTACAGCGGCTTTCCCGTAGTGGAAAAAGGAAAGCTTGCTGGTATCATTTCTCGGAAAGAAGTGGACAAAGCTATTCATCATGGACTGGCGCATGCTCCGGTCAAGGGTTTTTATATCCGTGATGTAGAGACAGTTGAGCCCGATGCTGATATTTTTACTATTCAGAAACTTATGGTAGAAAAAGGAATTGGCCGCCTTCCAGTGGTTGAAGGGGATAAACTTTTAGGGATAATAACTAAAAAAGACTTGCTGGAAGCTGTTCATGGCCGACACTACTCTTCCTTAAAAGAAAAAAAAGACCTTCCCCCTAAGTCCCGGGTGGTAAGGTTACTTTATGAATTTTTCCCCCGGGAAATACTGGAAGATATAAAAATTATTGGTGAGCTGGCGGAAAAAATGGGAAGCCAGGCTTACCTGGTTGGAGGGGTTGTCAGGGATTTATTTCTTAAAGTTCCTAACCTGGACCTGGATATTGTTGTTGAGGGAGATGCCATTAAATTGGCTGAAAAATTCAGCCAGGAGAGAGGTATAAGAGTTCATACATATTGGCGGTTCGGGACGGCAACGGTTATATTTCCTGATGGATTTCACTTGGATTTTGCTACTGCTCGAAGGGAGTTTTACGAAAAGCCTGGCGCCTTGCCCAAAGTTGAGCAAGCAAATTTGAGAGAGGACCTGGTACGAAGAGATTTTACTATAAATACCCTGGCCATCTCTTTAAATCCCTCTGAATTTGGTCAGCTTTACGATTTTTTTCAGGGTTATAAAGACCTGAAGGACGGTCTAATTAGAGTTTTACACCCTTTTAGTTTTATTGAGGACCCAACGCGTCTTTTACGGGCGGTGCGCTTTGAGCAAAAATATGGGTTTGAGCTGGAAGGAAAGACTGAGGAACTGGCTTACGAAGCAGTAAAAATGAAGGCTTTGCAAAAAGTGGGCGGGGTGAGAATAAGAGAAGAGTTAATACCAATTCTGGCGGAACCAAAAGCCGAATTGATTGTAAGCAGGTTATCTGAGCTTGGTGTTTTAAACTCTTTAAATCCAAAACTCAAGCTAACCCCGGATCTCAAAGAGAAAATTAATTTAGTCGAAAAAGCTCTGGTTGAAGTGGCCGGCTTCAGGGAAAATAAACCTCAAGCTTGGGTGGTCAAGCTGGCTTTGCTTTTGAGCAACTTGAGGGTTAAGGAAGCTCGGGAGTGGCTTGATTTACTCCATCTCAATAAAAAAATAAGGGTCAAGGTTGAGCAGTGTCTGGAAGGAAATTCCCGAATTAAAAAAGAGCTTTTAAAGGAGAAAAGGATTTCCTCCAGCCGTCTCTATCAAACTTTGAGGCCTTATTCTTTTGAGGCTCTCTTGTTTTTCTGGATTAATCAGGAAGCTGCTCGGCCTTTAATTGAACTTTACTCTCAAAAGCTTTTTAAAGTTAAACTGAGTGTGAGCGGTAAGGATTTAATCAGGGCAGGCTTTAAACCCTCGCCTGAACTTGGAAAGGTTCTGGAAGAAGTTTTGAAAGCCAGGCTTGACGGGAAGGTAAAGGGCCGGAAAGAAGAGCTTGCTTACGCTTTAAGGTTAGGGGGAAAAAACTGGAAATAATTCTGGTGCGTCTTGTGGCTTTTATCTTCATTATACCAGCTATTATTGCGCACGAATACGCTCACGGCTGGGTTTCTTATCGTCTGGGCGACCCAACTCCCTTTCTGGCTGGCCGCTTGCGTCTCGACCTGCGAGCTCATATTGACCCCTTCTGGACTATTCTTTTGCCTTTGCTTTTAATTTTTTCCGGTTCCCCTGTTGTTTTTGGAATGGCTAAACCTGTTCCGGTGGATCCTCGATACTACAAAGATCCGAGAAAAGGGCTGGCTTTAACAGGGGTGGCTGGTCCTTTAGCTAATTTAACCTTTGCCTTGCTGTCTTCCCTTTTTTACCGGATTTTTACTTTTTTAGCTTTTCCTTCCTCCTTACTTCTGATGCTGGAATTAATAGTTGAGGTTAATATTTTGCTGGCGGTATTTAATCTGGTTCCTGTGCCGCCTCTGGATGGCTCGCGAATCATAACGGCTTTGCTTCCAAAAGAGCTGGCAGAGGAGTACATCAAACTGGAGAGGTATGGTTTTCTAATTTTAATCATTCTGATAACTATTTTTAGAGGAGTTTTTTGGGCTATAATTGAACCAGTAATTTCATTTCTCTTAAGAGTTTTTTTGGGATAGTAAAGGAGGACTTTTTGAAACGAGTTTTAAGTGGTTATCGTCCAACAGGGAGACTCCATTTAGGCCACTGGCACGGTAACCTTACCGAAATGGTGAATTTACAAAAAGATTACCAGTGCTTTTTCTTTGTTGCCGACTGGCACGCTTTAACCACTGATTATCAAAATCCGGGGGATATAGGCTTATTCACTCGGGAAATGATTTTGGACTGGTTAGCTGCCGGTCTTGACCCTTCTTCTTCTACCATTTATCGTCAGTCAGACGTTCCTCAAGTGGCGGAACTTTCTCTTTATTTTGGTTTTGTTACTCCTCTTTCCTGGCTGGAAAGAAACCCAACCTACAAGGAGCAGCTGAGAGAGCTTAAGGGACGGGAGCTGGCAACTTATGGCTTCGTGGGCTACCCAGTTCTTCAAGCGGCGGATATCTTAATTGTTAAGGCGGAATATGTTCCGATAGGCGAGGACCAGTTACCTCACCTTGAGCTGACCCGGGAAATTGCCCGCCGATTCAACTACTTTTATGGCGATTTTTTCCCTGAACCCCAGCCCATTCTTTCCAGAGCTAGAAAAGTTCCGGGCTTGGATGGACGGAAAATGAGCAAAAGCTATGACAATGCAATTTTTCTCAGCGATAGCCCCGAAGTTATCCGGTCAAAAGTTGGTCAAATGGTACCGATCCGGCTCGCATCAAACGTACCGACCCCG
>DAIRCJ010000091.1:0-4422 GCA_036796755.1 Candidatus Geothermocultoraceae bacterium
AGAATATCGCCTGCCCAGCTTAAATCAGGTACAGGTTAATCCGCGAGCTGGCCTTACTTTTGCGGCTGCTTTGCGCTCTATCCTCCGTCACGACCCGGATATAGTGATGATTGGCGAAGTTAGAGATCAAGAAACTGCCTTGATTGCCATTGAGTCAGCTTTGACCGGCCATCTGGTCCTTTCTACCTTGCATACTAATGACGCTGCTTCTACCATAACTCGTTTGACAGAAATGGGCCTGGAAACTTTTCTGGTATCTTCAGCGGTGGACTGTGTGGTTAATCAGAGGTTGGCTCGGGTGCTTTGCCCTGAATGTAAAGAAGCTTATACTCCTTCCCTGGAAGCCCTAAAAAGCATTGGTTTTCCTTTAGAGGAGGAAAAGATTCCCCAGATTTATCGGTCAAAAGGGTGTCAGTATTGCAATAACACGGGTTATCGTGGCAGAATAGGTATTTACGAAGTTTTATTAATGAGTGAAAATATTGAAAGGCTGACGGTTGAAAGAGCCAGTACTGATTTGATAAGGAAGGTGGCTATTGAGGAAGGAATGATAACTCTCAAGGAGGAGGGTTTCCTTAAGGTTAAAGAAGGAATTACTTCTATTGAGGAAATTATGCGAGTAATCGCTTAAGAAAGGAGGAAAATTGGAACACATTAAAACAGGCGACTGGGAGTACGAAGAAGAAAAGTCGGGTGGAATTTACACTGGCAGCGACGAAGAAACTGAACTCTCTTCAGTTGAAGAGACTCCAGTTGAGACTGCTAATCTTCCAGCCGAAGAAAGTCGGGAGGTTAAGCTTACCGAGCTTTTAGAAAGGCTTCTTCGTTCTTCTGATTATCTTGAGGCGGCGGCGGTTGTGAGCTTTGACGGGCTGATAATGGCTTCAGCTTTGCCTTCTGAAGTTGAAGAGGACAGAGTAGCGGCAATGTCAGCGGCGATCTTGAGTCTGGGTGAAAAAGCTGCCCAGGAACTTGGCAAAGGTAATCTTACCCAGGTTTTTGTTGAGGGCGATAAAGGATTTGTCTTTTTGATGTCGGCTAAGGATAAAGCAGTGCTTGTGGGCATTGCTCGAAAAGAAGCAAAATTAGGGCTGGTTTTTTATGACCTGAAGAACGCATCTAATGAAGTGGGCGAATTGCTTTGAAGGGGTTAGGTGGCGCTTATGGCATTAAAAGGCAATCTTAGAGATTTTAACCTGGCCGAGATTTTCCAGCTTATTGCTATGGGGAAAAAGACCGGTGCTCTGGTAATTACGGCCGGCGAAGCTAGCAGCACTATTTATTTTCGGGGGGGAGGAATTTACGCTGCTTACTCTGGCTGGAAAGCTGCTCCTTTTGAGGAAAGATTGTCCAAGGCTTTAAAAATCTCAGCTGACGAGGTCAAGAAACTTTCTCAGGAAGCAGCAAAAAGCGGGATAAAGCCCGGAGAGTATTTTATTGCTAAGAAAATGATTTCCCAGGAAGACTTAAAAGGAATTTTAGCCGAGCACTTGGCTGATTCCCTTTTTGATGTTTTTACCTGGCAAGAAGGCGATTTCTTTTTTGAGGCTAACAAGGAGGACACTGAGTTTGATTTAGGGTTGGCTGTTGAAGTTTCCAGTCTGATGGCGGTGACTGAAAAGCGTCTGGAGGAATGGAGAAAGGTTAAAGAAAGGATACCTTCTCTGGATATTTATTTTGTTCTTAGTTTAAAACCGGCGGAAGCGGGGAAAGATATTGTTTTAAAACCAATTGAGTGGAAAGCTCTGTATTTTCTCGATGGCCAGAACGATGTACGGGCCCTCTCGGAAAAGATGGGTCTTTCCGAGTTTGAAACTTGTCGGGTTCTTTATCGGTTAGTGGCTGATTCTTTAATTGAACCAACCAGCAAAAAGAAGGCGGAAGTCATAACTTTCAAGCAACCGGCAGTAAAAGAAGAGAAGCCCGAGGAAAAACCAACTCGGGTTGAAAAGGTTGAAAAAATTGAGGAAAAACCCAGAGCGCCAGTTAAAGAAAGAATATCTACTGAAGGGGCCGATGAGGAAATAAAAAGGAAAGCCGACCAGGTGGTCGAAGAAATAACTGCTCGCATAACCGAGCAGATCCTTGGTTCGATTGGCCTCAGTGGAGCGGAAACCAAACCTGAAGTTGAAGTGGAGGTGGAAAAGAAAGAAGAGGTTCCCGAAGAAGAGCTGGAGGAAATGTTGGAAGAACTCACCTCCTTAACTGAAGGGGAACTGCCTTCTGAGGAGCAGCCGGGAGAAAAAGAAACCAAAGAAGAAAAGAAAGCTAAAAAAGAAGAAGTTAAAAAAGAAGAAGGGAAAAAAATTACTATGGACGAGAACATCTCCCGTGAACTAGTCTTGCAGATAATTAAAGGCATCCGGCGATTGTAGGTGGCGGGGTGCGTTCGGTAAAGATTGTTGTCACCGGCCCGTTTAATGCTGGGAAAACAACTTTTATTAAGACCATAAGCGAAATTGCTGTTTTAACTACTGAGCGGAGAATAACTAATCCCCGGGACGCCCTTAAAAAAGAGGAGACAACAGTCGCTATGGACTTTGGTCGAATTACGGTCTCGGGCGATGTAGCTCTTTATCTCTTTGGTACCCCTGGCCAGGAAAGGTTCAGTTTTATGTGGGAAACTCTTTCCGAAGGGATGCTGGGGTTTGTGATTTTAATTGACTATTCCGATATTGAAAGCGTTAAGGAAGCCTTCCGCCTCTTAACTTATTTCCAGACCATATCCGAGGCTCCTTATGTGGTGGCCGTAAATAAAACTAATGGTTTAGACGAAAAAGAACTTGCTCGTTTGCGTAAAAAGCTTGGAGTTTCTGATGATGTTCCTTTTTATCTTTGCGATGCTCGGGATAAGGAAAGTGTAAAGATGGTTTTGCTTGGTCTTTTAAATAAGGTACTGCAGTTTGTTGAAAAGAAAGAGGGTAAAGTTTAGAGAAAGGGAAGGATAAATTGAAGAACTGGATTGCTCTGGCAGTGATTTTTGGCGGTGTTTTAGCTTACTTTGTCTTTAAGCTGGGAGAAGAAAAAGAGAAAACGGAAACCCTTGAATCATCTAAAAAAGAGACTCGGGAAACTGAGGAAAAGGTAGCCAGAGAAATAAAAGAAACGCCCAAGATGGTTGAACTTAGCTTTAGCGACGGCAGCAAGCTGGTGCTGGACGAAAAATCTCCTTATTATCAAGATTTTCTTGATTACGCCGATAAAATTTTAAGTAAGGAAGAGAGAAATGCCAAAGAAAGAACTAACCGCGGTTCTGCTTGAATCTGGTCTGGTTAATGAAGAACAGCTTAATGACGCCCGTGAAGTTCAAAAAAAGACGGGCCTACCTTTAGCCCGGGCTTTGGTTTATCTTGGCTACATAAGCCAGAAAGATCTGGTTAGAATGCTTGCTCAGCAGCTTGGTTTAAAATTCGTTGATTTAAAAAAAGAAGCTCCTGAAAAAAAAGCTCTGGAAGTTCTTTCTGAAGACCTGGCCCGAAAGTATCTGGTTTTGCCAATGGCGGTGGAAGAGGGGAAAATTCTCCTGGCGATGACTAATCCCCGGGATGTGGTGGCCAGGGAAGAGGTCGAGTCAATTACCGGGATGAAGGTGCAGCCAGCAGTGGCTTTAAAAGAAGAAATTCAGGAAGCAATTGAGCGTTTTTATAGCCTGGAATCCACGGAGGACTTAACTGACCTCACTGATTTAATTCGAGAGGTCGAGCGAGAAGTAGCTTTAAAGAAAATGACTGAAACCTATGACCGGGTTGAAGAAGTTGATTTGCTGGACTTTAAGGTTGACCCAAATGCTTTAATGATGGTCAGTGAAGCTGAAGCCCGGAAAAAGAAGATTATGCCTCTAACTTTTGAAGACAATAAACTGGTAGTGGCAATGGTAAACCCCCGCGATGTTTTTGTTCTTGATAACTTGCGGATGTCAACGGGTTATGAGATTAAACCTCTGAAAGTCAGCGAAGAGGCTTTAAACGAGGCTATAAGCCGCTCTTACAAGATGACTGAGGTTACCGAAGTTGAAGAAAATCTAGAAGAAATTCTGGGGGAGGCCGAAGAGTCAGCCGCAACCAAGACAATCGAAGGATTAATTGAGGATGCTCCTATTGTTAAACTGGTAAATATGATAGTCAGCCGGGGGGTTAAGCAGGGAGCAAGCGATATTCATATTGAGCCTCAAGAAAAGGATTTGAGAGTGCGTTACCGTATTGATGGCGTCCTGCATGAGGTTATGAGGTCGCCCAAGAACATTCAGGCTGGCCTCCTTTCTCGCTTTAAAATTATGGCCAGTCTGGATATTGCCGAAAAAAGAAAGCCCCAGGATGGCCACTGTTCGCTGGCGGTTGGAGGAAAGGTTTATGACTTTCGGGTGGCAACTTTACCCACCATTTATGGTGAAAGAATAGTTTTGCGGGTTTTGGCAAAGGAAAG
>DAIRCJ010000092.1:0-3907 GCA_036796755.1 Candidatus Geothermocultoraceae bacterium
CAACTGCCACTTTTTCAACTTCTTTCAATTCAGCCTGAACAAAAACCCCGATTTTTTCCACCCCTTCAGGAATATCCCCGATAATTTTTTCTGCCTGACTGAGGGTCAGGAAACGGGGGCTGGCTGGATAAAAAACAAAGCCTAAAGCCCCCGCTCCAAACTCAACCGCCTCCAGAGCATCCTTAACTCTGGTAATCCCGCAAATTTTCACTCTGAACTTCAAATCATTGGCAGGTGCGATAGTGACTCCTCTACTTTTTCCTTCGGGTATTCGTAGTCCTCAAGCTTACCAGCCAGGTAAGACTCGTAAGCGCTCAAATCAAAGTAGCCGTGCCCGCTGAGGTTAAAGAGAATTACCTTTTCTTCTCCGCTTTCTCTTGCTTTAATCGCCTCGTCTATTGCCGCCTTTATAGCATGAGCTGATTCCGGAGCCGGGATAATCCCTTCAGTGCGAGAAAAGGTAACCGCGGCCTCAAAAACAGGATTCTGATGATAAGCCACCGCCTCAATCAATCCTTCGTCATAAAGCAAGCAAACCAGCGGAGCATCTCCGTGATACCGCAAGCCGCCAGCATGAATTGGTTCGGGAATGAAATCGTGTCCCAGGGTGTACATTTTGAGAAGAGGAGTAAGCTTGGCCGTGTCGCCAAAGTCATAAGTATACTTGCCTCTGGTCAAGGTCGGACAGGCTAAAGGTTCGACCGCCAACACCCGGGGATTAGCTTTCCCGGTTAGCTTGTCCTGGAGAAAAGGAAAGCTAAGACCAGCCAGATTGCTTCCTCCGCCAATACAACCAATCACCACATCAGGATAATCGCCAGCTAAATCCATTTGCTTCTTAGCTTCCAGACCAATCACCGTCTGATGAAGAAGGACATGGTTTAAAACACTTCCCAGAGAATAGTTAGTGTCTTCTCTCGTAGCTGCGTCCTCCACTGCCTCACTTATAGCTATACCAAGGCTACCAGGAGAGTTCGGATCAAGAGAAAGGATTGAACGGCCAGCCTGAGTATCTTCACTTGGGCTAGCAACCACTTTTGCTCCCCAGGTTTCCATCATAATTCGCCGATAAGGTTTCTGATTATAACTGGCTTTTACCATATAAACTTTGCATTCTAACCCCATTAGCTGGCAGGCAAAAGCCAGAGCACTTCCCCACTGGCCAGCGCCGGTTTCGGTGGTTAACCTTTTAATCCCCTCTTTCTTGTTGTAATAAGCCTGGGCAATAGCTGTGTTTGGCTTGTGACTTCCCGGTGGACTCCAACCTTCGTACTTGTAATAAATGCGGGCTGGCGTCTGAAGGTGCTTCTCCAGTTTCGTCGCCCGAAATAGGGGTGTCGGCCGATAAAGCTTGTAAATCTCTCTTACTTCCTCAGGTATCTCGATATACCTTTCGGAACTTACTTCCTGTTGAATTAAGGCCATCGGAAAAATAGCAGCCAGGTCATCTGGTCCAATAGGCCTCTTTTCTCCGGGATGAAGAGGTGGGTCCAGCGGTCTGGGTAAATCGGGAATAATATTGTACCAGGCTTCAGGTATATCCCGGTCGGTCAGCATAAATTTTCTTTCCATAAACTTTACACCTCCTGAAAAATTTTTAATTCTTTAAGCTTGGATTTTAAATCTTCTGCCCTCATCAAAGCTTCTCCCACCAAAACGGCGTCAAAACCAGCCTTTCTAAGTTCTCGGGCATCTTCACCTCCTTTCACACCGCTTTCGGCTACTTTGCAAATCTCTCGGGGAAGAAAAGAGACAAGTTCCAGCGAGCGCTCAAGGTCTACCTCAAAAGTGCTTAAATCGCGGTTATTTACCCCAATTATTTCTGCTCCCGAATTGAGCGCCCGATCAATTTCTTCCCGGCTTGAAGTTTCAACTAGCACTTCCAGACCAATGTCCTTAGAAAGGGTTATCAATTTCTTTAATTCCCTTTCCTTTAGAATCCCGACGATTAAAAGCACAGCATCGGCGCCGTAAGCTCGAGCTTCAAAAAGTTGATAAGGGTCGAAAATAAAGTCTTTTCTTAAAAGAGGAAGGGTTGTCATCTCTCGCACCTGCCTTAAATAGTCAATCTTACCCTGAAAAAAGTGCTCTTCAGTTAAGATGGAAAAAGCATCAGCCCCACCCTCCTCCAATTCTTTAACCAGAAAAGATAAGGAAAAATCTTCTCTAATCAATCCTTTGCTAGGTGAGGCTTTTTTAAGCTCCGCAATCACGGACAAGCCTTTTTTCTTTAAATTTTCCTTTAAGGAACGAAGTGAGAAGTCTCCAATCTTTTTCTCCAGCTCCCTAAGAGACAACTCTGCTTTCCTTTTTTCCAGTTCTTTCTTTCTGCTCTCTAAATCTGAAACAACATTTTCAGGAAGCCACACTCTGAGTAAAATCTATTAAATTTTCCAGCTTTTCCTTAGCTTTTCCGCTATCAACAACCTCAGCTGCCAATTCCAGTCCTTCCTTAACGGAGCTAACCTTGCCAGCTGTTTCCAGGGCCACTGCCGAGTTAAGTAAAACAGCCTCCCTTACCGAGACTTTTTCTCCATTTAGAAACCCTCTCAAAAGGGAAAGGTTTTCTTCAAGGCCCCTGGTTTGAATTGAAGAAAGGGGCACCTCTTTTAGACCAAAAAAAGCAGGGTTTAAAACTTCTTTTTTTATTCCTTCAGGCTCAATCCTAATCAAATGAGTTGGAGCACTAATCGAAACCTCGTCAAGCCCGTCAAAACTATGAACAACGGTAGCTCTTTTTACCCCTAATCTTAAAAGACTTTGAGCAGCAAGCTCTTGAGCCTCCAAAGAATAAGTCCCCAATAGTTGATGAGTAGCTCCCATCGGATTAGTTAAAGGACCAAGAAGGTTAAAAACTGTTCTCAATCCCATTTCCTTTCGCGGTTTAACTACATGCTTCATAGCCGGGTGAAAAAGTGGGGCAAAAAGAAAAGCGATGCCTACCTTCTCCAGACACTCTTTAGCTTTTTCTGGAGGCAAGTCAATTTTTACACCCGCCGCCTCTAAAATATCAGCGCTTCCACAATGACTGGAAACCGAGCGGTTACCATGCTTAGCTACCCTTACGCCGGCGCCAGCTAAAACCAAAGCCGCAGCCGTAGAAATATTAAAAGTTTTTTTGCCATCACCACCCGTTCCGCAAGTATCCACCACTTCTTCCGCTTTGACCTCAACCCGAACTGAAAAATCACGCATCGCCCGAGCCATCCCAACCACTTCATCAACTGTTTCTCCTTTGACTTTTAAACCCATCAGAAAAGCTCCAATTTGAGCCTCGGTAGCTAAGCCACTCATTATTTCCTTGTTAACCTGGTAGGCCTCCTCTTCGCTAAGATCCTTTCTTTCTCCAAGCTTATTCAGGGCTTCTTGAATCATTTTCGCCTCCTTTCCGAGGTTTAAACTCAACCACCTTTTTCTCTTTCTTTTCGCTCAGCCATTTTTGATAGGCTCTCTCCGGATCTAAACCTTCAAAAATCGGCAGTTTTTCATATTCCTTAATAAGTTTGTCCGCCGCCGTTCTTAACTCAAGCAGCGCAAAATAACTGGCGAAAACTACCTGTAGTTCTTCTTTAAACTCAAAACCCTCGGTTTTTAACCACTCCAGGAAATCTTTGACCAACCCACCCACTAAAGCCTCAAAGTTAAAGCCGACCTCTTTAAAACCAACCAACTTAATTCCCTCCTTTGACAAAATTTTCCAGCAGTTTATGACCATAGCGAGTCAAGATTGATTCCGGATGAAATTGAACCCCCTCAACTGGCAAATCTCGATGTTTTATTCCCATAACAATTCCATCTTCCGTCCAGGCAGTTACTTCCAGACAATTGGGCAGGCTTTCCTTTTCCAAAATCAAAGAATGATAACGAGTTGCTTCAAAAGGACTGGGAATATTAGATAAAACTCCTT
>DAIRCJ010000093.1:0-3874 GCA_036796755.1 Candidatus Geothermocultoraceae bacterium
CGGAGGGTGCTTATACCGGAGAGATTTCTTCCAGAATGTTGAAAGACCTTGGCGTGGAGTATGTAATTCTGGGGCATTCGGAACGCCGCCAGTATTTTTTTGAAAATGATGAGATGATAGCTAAGAAAGTGAAAGCGGCATACGATAATCAAATCACGCCTATTCTCTGCCTGGGGGAAACTCTTAAAGAAAGAGAAAGTGGTCAGACCAATCAAGTGGTTCAAGGTCAGCTTTTCAAGGTTCTGGAGTTGTTAAGCGCGGAAGAGGTTGAGAAGCTTATAGTTGCTTATGAACCTGTTTGGGCAATTGGTAGCGGTCAATCAGCTTTTCCCGAGACGGCTAACGATGTGGCTCGTTATCTGCGGGCTCTGGTCGGCTCAAAATACTCTCCCGAGGTGGCTAAAAAAGTGAGGATTCTTTACGGGGGCAGTGTAACGCCGGAAAACGCCGCCGATTTTATGGCTGAACCTGATATTGACGGAGTTTTAGTTGGAGGAGCAAGTTTGGAAGCAGCCAAATTTGCGGCTATAATCCAGGGAGGCTTACCTTAAGTTGCTGCCTCTTTTGAGGCAGAATGGCTACCATCCGTTGCTTCTGGCAATTCTGGATGGCTTTGGTTGGCGAGAAGAAAAGCGGGGGAATGCTATTAAATTAGCTAAAACTCCCACCCTTGACTACCTTTTTTCTACTTATCCCTGGACAAAAATCCAGGCTTCTGGTGAAGCTGTAGGATTGCCGGCTGGCCAGATGGGAAACTCTGAAGTTGGCCATCTCAATATTGGAGCCGGCCGAATTGTTTACCAGGATTTTACCCGGATAAATTTGGCTATCAAGGAGGGCAGTTTTTTTAGTAACCCTGTTTTAAAAGAAGCTTTTTTGCGGGCTAGAGAAAGAGGAAAATCTGTTCATTTGATGGGTTTAGTTTCTGATGGAGGTGTGCACAGCCATCTTGAACATCTTTATGCCCTTTTGAAGATGGCCAAGCTCTTTCGGGTTGAAAGAGTCTATGTCCACGCTTTTCTTGACGGAAGGGATACTCCTCCTCAAAGTGCCCTGACTTATCTTCGGGAATTAGAAGAAAAAATTAGGGAGATCGGAGCTGGCAAGGTGGCAACGGTTTCCGGGCGCTATTATGCAATGGACCGCGATAAGCGCTGGGAAAGGACAAAACTGGCTTATGAATGCCTGGTCTCAGGGAAAGGCGAGAAGGCTGCCAGCTCTTTTGAGGCAGTGAAAAATGCTTATGAAAGAGGAGAAACTGATGAGTTTGTAAAGCCTACAATTATTAGTTCGGAAGGGACGATTGAGGACGGCGACTCGGCTATTTTTTTTAATTTCCGTCCCGACCGAGCCCGCCAGCTTTCTCGGGCTTTAAACGAGAGAGAATTCCAAGAGTTTGAAAGGGAAAAGTTGGTCGAGATTTTCTTTGTTACTTTTACTCGCTATGATGAAACTTTTCCTTATCCAGTAGCTTTTTCTCCTCAATCCTTAAAAAATATTTTAGCTGATGTTTTAGCTGATAATAAAATCTCTCAATTGAGAATAGCTGAGACGGAAAAGTATGCCCATGTGACTTATTTTTTTAACGGGGGAGATGAAACTGCTCGCCCGCTGGAAGAGCGAATTCTCATTCCTTCTCCCCGAGTACCAACTTATGATTTGAAACCCGAGATGAGCGCTTATGAAGTCACCGATAGACTTTTAAAAGAGCTCGCCAAAAAAATTTATAAGGTCATTGTTCTCAACTACGCCAATTTAGATATGGTGGGACATACGGGGAAATTAGAGGCGGCAATTAAGGCGGTGGAAGCGATTGATGAATGTCTGGGAAGGTTGGTGGAAAAGATTGAAGAACTGGAAGGGGTCTGTTTGATTACAGGGGATCACGGTAATGCTGAAGAGGAAATTTCTTCTGATGGAAGCTCCCATACGGCGCATACCACCAATCCGGTTCCTTTCATTGCGTTGCTTCCAGTGGAAGAGCCTTACAGTTTGAGAGAAGGAGGGATTTTAGCTGACATTGCTCCCACCATGCTTGAGATCCTTGGTTTGCCAAAACCGGGGGAGATGACTGGAAAATCTTTGATTTTGAGAAGTATTGATTTTACGAAATAGTTAACCCAGAGATAATTGAGTTAGCAGATAGTTAGGGCAAAATTTTCAATTTTATAAAAAATATCCAGCTTTATTCTGGCTTGAATCTGATATGATTTGGCTTCACTTAAAAATTATTCGGAAAAATTCGAAAGAACGAAGAAATAAGAGAAAAAGCTGTCAATTCAGAAACACAGGTCGCTTGCAATTCTGGCTCTAAAAAGATTAAAATCGGGATATAGTAAAAATTTTTTTAGGGGGTTTTTCAAAGGAGGGAGGAGTAAGATGTATAACTTGAAGAAAACCATTATTAATTGCTTTTTACCATCTTTCGCTTTGTTTTTTCTTTTAACTTTGCTTTTTGCTTTTCCCTTAAAATCGCTTGCTGTTTTTCCTTTAGATATCTGGCCGCCAACGGACCCTAACACTTTTGTTTCTGATCCTCCCCGTGAAGTGTTGACCAAAGATAATTCTGTTGTGGTTAAGTGGAGTGGGGCTACCGACACTTTCAGCGGTCTATATGGTTACTCCTTTTCTTTTTCTAAATATACCACTGAAGAACCTGATAATAAATGCGATTCCCCCTTTGACAATTGCAAAACTCTGGCTACCGGTTATCACCATACTGTAGGCCTAAAATCTGATGGAACTGTGATTGCTGTGGGGGATAATGGCTCGGGCCAGTGCACTAAAACGGCAAGCTGGACTGACATTGTGGCCATTGCTGCCGGTGGGGGGCACACTGTCGGCTTGAAATCAGACGGCACAGTCCTGGCGGTTGGAAGAAACGATTACTGTAAATGCGACACTGGCAGCTGGACTGATATTGTTGCCGTTGCCGCTGGCTCTCTTCACACGGTCGGGCTTAAGCGTGATGGAACCGTGGTTGCTAAGGGGTATGATGCTTATGGTCAGTGTAGCAAAACCTCTAATTGGAGTGATATCGTGGCCATAGCTGCTGGTGAATGGCACACAGTTGGTCTTAAGTCTGATGGAACCGTGGTTGCTGTTGGCCACCCATATGACGGTCAGTGTAACACCGGTAACTGGACTGACATTGTGGCCATTGCTGCCGGTGACTGGCACACAGTTGGTCTTAAGTCTGATGGAACCGTGGTTGCTGTGGGAAATAACAACCGTGGTCAGTGTAACACCGGTAACTGGACTGACATTGTGGCCATTGCTGCCGGTGGGGGGCACACTGTCGGCTTAAAGTCAGATGGCACAGTGGTTTCCGTTGGGGATAACTCTTATGGCCAGCGCAATGTCAGCGACTGGACTGATATTACTGCTTTGACTGCTCGATTTCGGCACACTGTCGGCTTGAAATCAGACGGCACAGTGGTGGCGGTTGGGGATAACACCTATCACCAGTGCGAAACAACCAGCTGGGCTAACATTCGCCAGCCAACTCGCAATACTGAGCATACTTTTAAAACTTTGTCGGAAGGCGCCTGGTGGTTTAACATAAGAACCTGCGACCGGGTTGGTAACTGGACTTCAACTGTTCATTACGGACCATTCCTTATTTGCTTCAAACCAGCCTCTTCTGTCAAAGCTGATGTCAACGGTGATAAAAAAGATGACATTATCGTTCTCTATGACCGCGGAGGAAAAACCAGTGCCCTTTATGCCTTCATCTCTTCTGGCACTTCCTTTACCAAGAAACGCTTCTGGCTTTCTGATACGGGGACTTTCGATGCCTCCCGAGCCAAACTTTCGGCTGGCGATGTAAACCGCGATGGCAAAGCTGATGCTATAGTTCTCTATGACCGCGGAG
>DAIRCJ010000094.1:0-3858 GCA_036796755.1 Candidatus Geothermocultoraceae bacterium
GGAGATGAGAAAAGGCATCCTTTCCCTTTTAGACCAAAACGGACACCCCTTTGCCTCTTACTTTTATGACCCTTACGGAAACTTAACTCACACTCAAGTTACCACGACTACCCTTCTTTCTAATCTTTCCTTCAGCCAAACGCTTGCTTCCCTTCAACCTCTTCGCTACTCTTCTTACTTTTTTGACTCAGAAACTTCTCTTTACTATCTTTCCCAGCGCTATTATGACCCAGAAACCTATTCCTTTCTCTCTAAAGACCCAGCCAAAGCCGATGGCGAAGAAAGCACCTATCAGTATTGTGGAGGAGATCCAGTGAATTTTTTTGATCCCAGTGGTTTGTACATTCTTTATTCAGGAAGATGTTATAGGCCAACGAGAGTTACAAGGGTTTGGTACACCCGTTGGCATAATTTGTTTGGGTGGAGTTCAGCTGAAATTCTTGGTCATTCTGTAAGCTTTAGAGCTTTTTACAGATATAAGTTAAGGGATCGCTTATATGAGGAATGGAAGTACAAAGTGGTCTATGATAAAAAAGGCTTAAGAACAGTTTGGATAGGCAGGACAGGAAGAAAAATTTGGGTAACAGACAAGGCTTGGGTAAAGATTAAACTATTAACCAACGGGAAGATTTTTTATATTAGCAGATGGTTTCGTACTAAGATTTTCCCTTATATGTGAGATGGGGTAACTGATGCTTCTGTCTTTGTAAAGTTATAAAAATTTTATTGGTTTAATGGAGGAACAATGGATACAAAAAAATTTACTACATCTTGTTTGATTGGCTTGTTTTATTTTCTTTGGTTCTCTCTAAATTATTTTATCAGCAAGTTTGTGCGCAACCCGCTTTACTTAATTTTTCCTTTTTCGATGACTTATATTCTTATTTTTGTAATTAGCTTTTTTGTAGGGAAAACTTATAAAAAACCCCTTTTTTGGGCTCCTTTTCTTTTTTATATTGCTGATAATTTAGCTTTAGTGTTTGTGCATTTTATCGAAGGAAAAAGCCTCGTTTTTTCCGACTTAATACCATCTCTTACTTTTGGATTGTTACGATATGGACCTCAGGGGTTTTTTTACGGTTTTTATTTTGGTTTACCATTAGAACTTTTTTTGATTACTTTTGCTACTGGTGTAGGTATGGGATTTCAGGCCCCAAATCGAAAGCCGTAGAAGCGATGGCACCAAAAAATGGAGACTTTCGTATCGGCTAAAAAGCTGGCGCCCAACTCACTCCGGAAAGTACTTTTTCTCCCATTCTCATCAGTTCTTAAGGTGACCTAAAAAAGAAAGAAATGAAAGAAAAAAGTAAAGAAAGCACTACAATGCGAGCTCTAATTTTTATTTTCCTTTTTTTTCTCTTTCTTCTCACTTCTTGCCAAAGCACTACAGAAAAACCAGAAAAAACATCCCAACACGCCAAAACGCTAAAACTTCTAGGCAAATTCCCTATAAAAGGAAGAATAACTTGCCTGAGCAAAAAGAAAAAAGACAAGGGCAAGCAAACTTACCCCCTTTACCTTCTTTATCCTTCAACTGGAAAAGCGATGGAAGTTAAAGGCCTATTTGACGACCAACCGAGATCTGTTTACCCAATTTTTTATTCTGATTTCGCAGCCATAATAAAAGCAGGCGATTGTAGATACTACCTTTTAAGGGAAAGAGAAACCCAAGCAGATCTAATGTTTTGTGGGAGTGCCTACTCTCTTGAACGCTATTCTTATCCCGGCGGAAGGTATCTCTATTTATGGTGTCCTTCGAAAGAAGACAACTTTTTAACAAAGGAAAGAGAAATCTTAAAAATAGATTTGCTGGGAGATAGCATTCAACCAATCAAAATCACTTATCCTTTGCCAGCAATCCAGATTTATTTCTCCTTTTCCCCCAGCGACAAATACTACGCTCTTTGGGGCGAGCTTGAAACCAGCGAATCCATTTTAAAGTTAGTACAAGTTCAACCGAGAAAAGAGTATATACTTGGCAAGGGCTATGTTTTCTCCTCGGTTTTTTGGTCTTTTGATTCTCGTTATCTCCTTTTCCAAAAGGACGAATTATCTTTTCTTTACGACACAAAAACAGAAAAACTTAAAGAGCTATTAGTAGGCTATGGAGCTCCTCTAGAAGGTTGGCTTTCAAATGATACTTTCGTTTATAAGAGCGAAGATAAAAATTCATCTTTTCCTGTCGAAGAAGCACTCTCTAATTGGAAATTTGCCAAAGTTACAGAAAGCGGAGTAAAAACAGTCGCCGTTATTAGTTCTTTAGGAGAAAAGAAAAGCTTGGATCATGCATTCTCCCCCTATGGAGATTTAGAGGTCATTGAACTTACCAAAGACGGAAGTCTTTACTGGATTAAAAAAGGCAAAAAGCCGGTAAAAATAGCTGAAGGAATACAAGTGTCTGATAATGGCACCTGCATTGCGTGGATTAAGTGAAAAATGGAGGTTTTTTATCGCTAACAACTAAAGTCTAATTGACTCCGGAAGGTACTTTATCTCTTACAGCCGCCGCTTTTAAAATGATGAAGGAAATTTAAAACTAAAAGAAGGAAAATATGGTCTCTAAAAAAGAAAAGATAAAAGATTTGAACTTTCTGGGTTTAAAGCTTTCTTTCATCCTTTTTTTCTTTGTCAAATTATTAATTCTTCTTTCTCTTTTTTCCTTTCTCCCTGCCTGTGAAAAGAAAGAAAGCTTAAAAGAAAAAAAGATTGAAGCTAAAAAACCAGTTGTTTTTCCCAAGAAACTGAAAAGAGCTTCCGTATCCCGTGGCTATCTAATTTTTATAAAAGAGGCAAGGTTTTCTGGTAAAGACTTTACAGAAGTTTACACTTTAGATTTTTCAAAAAGAGAAGTGAGGAAAGAAAGGGAAATAAAAGGAGGACCTCTTAGCCTGGCTTCTGTTCTTTACGGTAAAGGAGTAGTGATTGAAACAGCAAGTAAAGACGGTAAAAGTGATTACTATCTTTTTTTACCAAAAGAAAAACTTTTCAAACTTTTAACTAAAGGTCACTATGGCTACACCATAAGCTGGAACAGCCAAAGCTATTACCCTGGGGGAAAATATATTTATCTTTACGAAGGCGATGCTTCATCCGAAGCCAATAAGATCATTGACCGGCGCTATTTCTTTAGATTAGACCTCCTAACTGGAAAAAAAGAAAGAAAATCAACCTACTTAAAAGTGAATGGCGCAGCTGACATTTGCTCTGTTCCTTCTCCTAATGACATCTATCGCCTGGAATCAAGAATGGTTGAAGTTTCATCCACTAATTTAACTTTTATAGATACAAGGAGAAACCAGATAACTTTACTTACCAGGCAAGGAACCTTAAGTCATAAGATTTGTTGGTCTCCTGATTCCCGCCTGGTATTTTTTACTTTAGGGCCTAGTTTGTCAGCTCAAGAAGGAGGATATCTTCCCACCTATTATGAGCTTTGGCTTTACTTTGTGGAGTCCAACAAACTAATTAAAACCAGAGAAAAAGCAGAGTCGATAGAACTAATTGGTTTCACTGATCCTCGAACTTTCTGGTTTTCACTCAATAAAGAGAACAACCTTGAAAACCAAGCCGATAAATTAAAAATTTGTAAGGTGAGAAAAGAAAGCATCAAATCAATTCAAGAAGTAAAATCAGTTTCTGTTTCGGGGTTGGCTGTTCCTCTCTGGAAAAAGGAAGCCTTAGCCCTTCTTGATGAGAAGGGAAATCTTTTTATTGTTCAACCAGGAAAAGACCCTTTGCTTTTTGGCAGAAACTTTACAGGTATCCAAGGTATGGCCTATGTTCGCTAAAACAACTCCAAGCTTTTACTACTACCATTTTTCTTTGTGATGGCTTAAAATTACTTCAAATGAGGGCATT
>DAIRCJ010000095.1:0-3796 GCA_036796755.1 Candidatus Geothermocultoraceae bacterium
AGATGGGACTGGATTTGGTGGAAGTGGCGCCCAACAGTCAGCCACCGGTCTGTCGGATTGTTGACTATGGCAAATATCGTTATGAACTGGAGCAAAAGCTTAAAAAGAGCAAAAAGCACCAGACTCAAATTGTGGTGAAAGAGCTAAAGCTCAGGCCAAGAATTGACCGTCATGATCTTGAGGTGAAAAGGAAGCATCTCGTTGATTTTTTAAAGAAAGGACACAAAGTTAAACTTTTTGTTTGGTTTCGCGGTCGGGAAGTAGTTCATGCTGACTTAAGTGAAAAGATGCTTTACGAGATAGCTAAAAGCGTTGAAGATCTGGCAACTATAGAATCCAAACCAAATCTTGATGGAAGACGTTTGATTATGGTTTTAGCTCCAAAAGCTTCAACGGGAAAGAAGGGATAAAGATGCCGAAAATGAAAACCAAAAAAGGCGCAGTCAAGCGCTTTAAAGTAACGGGCAGCGGGAAGGTGCTGCGAGCTAAAACTGGACGTTCCCACTTACTTTCCAAGAAGTCGGCTGCCAGGAAGCGGCGGCTTAGAAGGAAGGAAGTCGTGGTGTCTGGTGAGGTTAGAGATGTAAAAAGGATGTTGGGTAATTAGGAGGTTGAAATGTCAAGAGTTAAAAGAGGCGTGACCGCCCACAAAAGACATAAAAAGGTGATGGAAAAAGCCAAGGGATACTACGGAGCTCGAAGCCGGGTTTATCGGGTAGCTAACGAACAAGTGATGCATTCCTTGATGTATGCTTATCGCCACCGGCGGGAAAGGAAAAGAGACTTTCGCCAGCTCTGGATTGCTCGAATTAATGCGGCTGCCCGGCTTCACGGCCTTTCTTACAATCGCTTTATTCACGGCCTTAAATTGGCTCAAGTTGATATTGATCGGAAAATCCTGAGCGACCTGGCAGTTACTGACCCTGACAGCTTTAAAGAGCTGGTAGAAATAGCTCGATCCAGCCTTTCAAAAGCATCATAAGGGGGGTTTTTGGATTTAATTTCCCGATTAGAAGAGCTACAAAAAGAAGCGCAAACTTTAATCTCTGCTGTTCAAAGTGAAGAAGAGCTGGAAAATTTGCGGGTTAAGTTTCTGGGCCGCAAAGGAGAAATAACCTCTATTCTCCGCCAGGTAGGCCAGCTTCCTAGGGAGGATAGGCCTCTGGTAGGGGAAAAGGCTAACCAGGTTCGCCGTCGTCTGGAAGATTTAATTGAGAAGCGTTTTGAAGAACTAAAGAAAACTTCTTTAAAAGAGAAAATAAAGCAAGAATCGGTTGATATAACTTTACCTGGTAGAGTTCCCCGAAGGGGGAGGAAACACCTTATTACTCAGGTAATCGAGGAGATAGTTGATGTCTTTTTGTCTCTCGGTTACCGGGTGGCTGAGGGACCGGAAATAGAAACCGATTATTACAACTTTACGGCTCTCAATATGCCCCCTCACCATCCGGCTCGTTCTCTCTGGGACACTCTTTACCTTGAGAGTTCCGAAGAAGAGCTTTTGCTTCGCACTCACACTTCGCCGGTTCAAGTAAGGGTTATGGAGAAAGAAAACCCTCCAGTATTCATAGTTGTCCCGGGTAAAGTTTACCGTCGGGATGTAGCTGACTCCTCTCACCTTCCGGTTTTTCATCAAATTGAAGGCCTGGCGGTTGACGAGGGAATAACTTTTGCCGACTTGAAAGGCACCCTGGAGTTCTTTTCTCATCGGATTTTTGGAGCTGACCGCAGGGTAAGGTTCCGGCCTTCTTATTTTCCTTTTACCGAACCTTCAGCTGAGGTTGATGTTTCCTGTTTTTGCCAGGGAAAAGGCTGTCGGGTTTGTAAGGGAAGTGGCTGGCTGGAAATTTTAGGAGCGGGAATGGTTGACCCTAATGTTTTTGAGGTAGTTGGATATGATAAGGAAAGGTACACTGGTTTTGCTTTCGGTCTGGGGGTAGAAAGAATAGCAATGCTTAAATATGGCGTTTCCGACATTCGCCTCTTTTTTGATAACGATCAGAAGTTTCTGGAGCAGTTCGGATGAAGGTTTTATTTTCCTGGTTAAAAGAGTTAGTTGAAGTTAATATTTCCCCGGAAGAGTTAGCCGAAAGGCTTTCTTTGAGCGGGACATCAGTTGAAAACCTGACTTACCTCGGAAAAGAAATTAAAAATGTCTATACAGCCAGAATAACCCAGATTAGCCCTCATCCTAACGCTGATAATCTCGTCCTTTGCCAGGTTGAGGCTGGTTCCAAGGGCAAAGTACAGGTGGTTTGTGGAGCCAGAAACATAAACGTAGGAGATGTTGTACCTTTGGCTTTGACGCCTGCAGTTTTGCCTGGGGGTTTGAAAGTTTCATCAAGGAACATAAGAGGAATTAATTCTGAAGGAATGCTTGTTTCTCCGGCAGAGCTTGGGGTAAGCGAAGATAATAGCGGGATAATGATTTTACCTTCCGTGACAGAGGTGGGTGTTGATGTAAGGGAGGTTCTTGGTCTTGACGATTACCTTTTTGAGTTTGAAGTTATGCCCAATCGAGCCGATTGCCTGGGAGTAATTGGTATTGCCCGGGAAGTAGCCGCCCTTCTGGGGAAAGAACTAAAAATTCCTCCAGCTGAATTTGAGGAAACTGAGGAGCTGGCTACCGAGAAAGTCAGAGTCGAGATTTTAGCTACTGACCTTTGTCCTCGTTATTCAGCTAGGTTGCTGAGAGGGGTTAAGGTTGGGCCTTCTCCCTACTGGCTTCAATGGAGGCTTAAAACAGCCGGGATAAGACCGATTAATAACGTAGTTGATGTTACCAACTATGTGATGCTGGAGACCGGCCAGCCTCTTCACGCTTTTGATTTTCGGTTCATTGAGGGAGATCAGATTATCGTTCGGAGAGCTAAAGAAGGGGAGAAAATCATTGCTCTGGACGGCCGGGAGTATTCTCTCGATAGTGAGGTTTTAGTAATAGCCGATGTCGAAAAGCCGGTCGCTATTGCCGGAGTGATGGGTGGAGAAAACTCGGAGGTCAGCGAAGGCACGACTGAAGTGTTGCTGGAATCAGCTAACTTTTCTTCGGTTTCTATTGCTCAGACTTCCCGAAAACTTGGTTTGAACAGCGAGGCTTCTTATCGATTTGAACGTGGGGTTGCCGTTGAAGGAACGATTTACGCTGTTAATAGGGCTACGCACTTACTGGTGGAACTGGCTTCAGCCCGGGTTTATCAGGGAGTGATTGACGCCTACCCTCTTTTTTATCAGAGAAGAATAATTGATTTTCGTCCAGCTCGGGCTCAGAAAGTTCTGGGTAAGCAAATTTCTGAGGTTGAGATGAAGAAAGTTTTTCATTCGCTGGGTCTGGAAATCAAATCGGAAGAAGCCGAATCAATGAAGGTTGCCATCCCTTCCTTCCGCTCGGATCTGGAACGGGAAATTGACCTGATTGAAGAAGTAGCGCGCTTTCACGGTTACAATGAAATACCCTCAACCTTACCCAGAGTAGCTGGAGGCTTGGGGCTTACTTCTTATCAATTCTGGCAGCGAGAACTTCGGGAGCTTCTGGTTGGAGCAGGTTTGATGGAGGTTATGAACTTCAGCTTCTTTAATCCGGAGCTTTCAGAAAAGATTGCCGGTTTTGGTTTGTTTAAAGATTTAGAGCTGGTTTCAATTGCCAATCCTCTTCTGGTTACCGAAAGCACCCTTCGGCCTTCCTTGATTTTTGGGCTGCTGGAAACAGTGAAGAGAAATTTGAGTCGAAGGAACGAAAGCCTTGCCTTCTTTGAGCTGGGAAAAGTTTTTTTTAAGGAAAGTGGCGGGATAAGGGAAG
>DAIRCJ010000096.1:0-3740 GCA_036796755.1 Candidatus Geothermocultoraceae bacterium
TTCAGGCGGTGTTAGCTTTAAAGCTAGGGGGTGTTCAGGAGAAAGAACGAAGAAAGTCACGCCAAATAGGGTGTCAGGTCGGGTGGTGAAAATGGGTATGACTTCTCCGGTTTCTTTTATCTGAAAGTTGACTTCTGCTCCTTCGCTTTTCCCAATCCAGTTTTTCTGCATTATCTTGACTCTTTCCGGCCAGCCTTCCAGCTTTTCCAGGTCTTTCAAGAGCTCTTCGGCGTAAGCCGTTATTTTAAAGAACCACTGCTCGAGTTTTTTTCTCTCTACCAGGCTGTCGCAGCGCCAGCAGTGCCCTCCGACAACCTGTTCGTTAGCTAAGACCGTTTCGCATTTCGGGCACCAGTTAACCGGGGCTTCTTTGCGATAGGCGAGGTTGTTTCGGTAGAACTGAAGAAAAATCCACTGACCCCAGCGGTAATACTCGGGCAAGCAGGTTATTATCTCTCGACGCCAGTCATAAGAAAGCCCAAGCTGCTTTAACTGATTTCTCATAATTTCAATGTTTTTCAGGGTCCATTCCCGGGGATGAATACCGGCGGCTAAAGCGGCATTTTCCGCAGGTAGACCAAAAGCGTCAAAACCCATAGGGTATAGCACATTGTAGCCTTTCATCCGGTGATAACGAGCGGTGACATCGCCGATTGAATAGTTCCTGACATGTCCCATATGAATCGGGCCGGAGGGGTAAGGAAACATTTCCAGGATGTATTTTTTAGGCTTTTTGGGATCTTCTTCCACCTCGTAAAGTCGGCTTTCCTTCCATATCTTCTGCCATTTTTCTTCAATTTCTTTGAATTTGTAGTCGCCCACTGTTTAGTAGCCTCCCTCGTCGATATTAAAAGAACTCGGATTATAAAATAAAATAAAGTTAGAACAATTTCAACGGGAAAGAAGCAGAAAAAGCCGGGCTTTATTTCTTTTTTCTATTGCTGTTTTTTTTTCTTCTTTCAGGCTTCCGAAGCGGGATGGTTTGAAGGAAAAACAAAAAACCAGTAGTAAATCAAGGAGATCGCGACTGAAATGCCTATCAGAAAAAGGCTATCGTTTAAGGGTTCGGTAAGAGAAAGGACAGGCAAAAACCAGCTGCCATAATAAATTTTTAGGAAGCAATAAAAACCAGCAAGAGCCAGCGTTTCACTTATTAAGCTGGAGAAAAAAACTAAATAAATTCTTTTTGCCTCTTTCTTGAGCAAAAGGGGGGTTAAAATTCCAATCAGAGCAGCTTGAAGATAAATTCCGAAAAAAGAAAGAAAAAAAACAGAAAGGGGTTGGGAAGAGGTTTTTCGCAGACCGACAGCAATGAGCAAAGAACTTATCAGCCAGATAGCTCCTAACAGAGAGGGGATGATCAGGGCATAAACTATAAGTTTATAGTCGGGGAAAGGTAATGTATTTTTGTTTAATTCCTTTTCACTCATCACTCATTATTCCCTTGGATTTGTATTTTAAACGATTAAGAACTAAAAGTAAATAAAAAGTCAATTTATAGACCTGAAACTCGAGATGTTCTAAATTTTTTGCTGAGCGGAAGGAGAATTTTTTAACCTTTTTTAATCTTTTTTGGCTGTGAGTTAAAAGTTCTATTCTTTTATTTCTCGGGCTAAACTTTCAGACTAAAAGTTTGTTGATTTTGGACGAAAATTAAAAGTGTCTCTGGAGGAAACTAGTTGGACAGAACAGTAACGACGGAAAAAGAAGATTACTCTCAAATTGAGAAAAGACGCTGGAAGATTCATTTATTGCTCACTTTGCTTTCTTTCTTTCTGGCTTTTGCTTTGCTGATAATGGTTTATTCTTTCGATGTTTTCAGCGGATTGAGGCTCGGGACTTTCTGGGATGTTTACAAAGTGCTATTTGCTGTCTTTACTGTTGGTTTCCTTTCTTACCTTACTTATCTGGCTCAAACCGAACAAAGCAAAATTCAAAAGTTAATGGAGAAAGTGACTGATAACACTGATTTGCTTAAAAGAAACACGGAAGCGATTAGTTTGCTGAACGAAAACATTATGAAACTTTTTCAATTGAGGCAGGTTTGCGGTCTTCCTGAGTTCCTTAAGGTCTTATTGAGGTTGTTAGGAGCCGACGGGGGAGTGATTTTTTTTACCGAAGGTAAGGCTCAAACTCTGGTTGAAACTCTTGATGGGAAAATTTCCAGCCAGCAGGAGGCTGTGATAAGTAAGGTCAGAAAAATTTTTGAAGAAGGCAAAACCAATTACTTTGGGCCTGTAAACCCGGGTAAAAAAGGGAGCGATCCTTCGGATTCTGAGTTTTCTTTAATCGTTGCCCCCCTTAACTTTGAAGGAAGGCTTGGGGGATTGGTTGCTTTCTGGAGGGAAGGCAACTTTTTTGAAGAAAGTGATTACAACTTACTTTTAAATTTAAGTAAGGGGATTGAGATAGCAATGGCCAATGCTTATCTTTTAGAGGAAAAGGAGGATATGCTCAAGGGTTTGGCGGAGGAGCTGGTTAACTGGATTGAGATGGAAGCGCCAACCCGAAAGGGACACGCTCGGGAAGTTGCCTATCTGGCTGGTCGCATTGCTGAGGAGATGGGATTGAGCGAGTTTGAAGTCAGAGAAATTCAATTAGCGGCTCTGGTTCACGATGTTGGTCTGGGAGGCGTTGACCGCTTGGTTCTGGAAAAGCCTGGCAAGTTAAGTCCGGAGGAAAGAAGAGAAGTAGAGCGCCATGTTGAGCTGGGAAAGGCGATTCTGGAAAAAGCCCGATTCCCTCAGAGAATAGTTTCAGTGGTTTATCACCATCATGAGAAATGTGATGGCACCGGTTATCCCCTGGGGCTGAAGAGAGACCAGATTCCTCTTGGGTCTCGAATTATTGCCGTAGCTGATGCTTTTGATGCTTTAACTCATCGGCGAGCTCATCGGGGGGCCGAAGACAAAAGCGAAGCTATTAAGCTTTTGCAAAAAGGCATTCCTCAAAGATTTGACCCTCAAGTTGTCCAGGCTTTTTTTCGGGTCTGGCAAGAAGAGGAAGCAACCTTTGAATCCTCAGAAAAACTGCCCTTAAATTATCATTGAGTTTTCTTTGAAGTTTTCGGGCTCCTTATTTTTAGGAAAGCCTGTCTCTGATAGAATTATCTTGTAGAAAAATTTTTTATAAGGAGGCGGTTTTTTTTGAACTTTCCAGTTTTGAGACTTCGGCGCTTGAGGCAGAATGAAAACTTAAGGCGGATGGTGCGGGAAACAAAGGTTTCTGTAGATGATTTAATTTATCCCTTATTTGTTGTTCCCGGAAAGAAAGTAAGAGAAGAAGTCAGCTCGATGCCCGGGGTTTTTCGTTTTTCCGTCGACGAGCTCGTTAAGGAAGTCGCCGAGGTTTATTCGCTTTCTATTCCAGCGATTATTCTTTTTGGCGTTCCGGAAAAAAAGGACGAGGCGGCCAGCGAAGCTTATTCAGAAGAAGGTATTGTTCAGAAGGCGATAAGAGCTATCAAGAAAGAAGTTCCCGAAATTATAGTGATTACCGATGTTTGTCTTTGCGAATATACCAGCCATGGTCATTGCGGAATAATAAAAGAGGGAGAAGTCGATAACGATATCACCCTGGAAATTCTGGCTCAAACAGCGGTTTCTCACGCCGAAGCCGGAGCCGATATGGTAGCTCCTTCTGATATGATGGATGGTCGAGTAGCAGCTATACGCTCCAGTCTGGACGAGTCAGGGTTTAAAAATGTTCCCATTCTTTCCTATGCTGCCAAATATGCCTCT
>DAIRCJ010000097.1:0-3484 GCA_036796755.1 Candidatus Geothermocultoraceae bacterium
GGAGACTTTCTGGGAGAGGTCGAAGAAACCCCTCTGGTTAAGCACTTTATTATGGTTCCGCCAGAGATTAAAAGGGGTAAGATTAAAAAAATTGGAGAAGGAAAGTATAAAGTTGACGAAGTTGTGGCTCTGATTGAGGCCGATAAGAAGGAGATACCCGTAACTATGGTTTCTCGCTGGCCTGTTCGGCGTCCCCGTTTATACAAGAAAAAAGTTGCGCCGACCGAACCCTTAATTACAGGCCAGCGGGTGATTGATACCTTTTTCCCGGTGGCTAAGGGTGGAACCGCTTGCATTCCTGGTCCTTTTGGAAGTGGTAAGACAGTTACCCAGCATCAGCTGGCAAAGTGGGCTGACTCCAGAATTGTGATTTTTATTGGCTGTGGAGAACGGGGAAACGAAATGACCGATGTTTTGCTGGAGTTTCCCACTCTGGTTGACCCCTATAGCGGACGACCTTTAATGGAAAGGACAGTTCTTATTGCTAACACTTCCAATATGCCGGTGGCCGCTCGGGAGGCTTCAATTTATACCGGAATAACCATTGCGGAGTACTTCCGGGATATGGGCTATGATGTAACTTTGCAGGCAGATTCTACTTCTCGCTGGGCTGAGGCTTTGCGAGAAATCTCGGGTCGGCTAGAAGAAATGCCTGGAGAAGAAGGCTATCCGGCTTATCTTTCTTCCCGCCTGGCTGCCTTTTACGAGAGGGCTGGAAAAGTCTGGTGTCTGGGCAGCGAGAGCCGCCAGGGTTCAATTACGGCTATTGGTTCTGTTTCCCCACCTGGTGGTGACCTTTCTGAGCCAGTAGTTCAAGCTACTTTGAGGGTAACAAAGGTTTTCTGGGCCCTTGAAGACCGACTGGCTTACGAAAGACACTTCCCGGCTATTAACTGGCTTTTGAGCTACTCCCTTTATTCCCAGAAAGTTGACGAATATTTGAACCGTAATTTGGCTCCCGATTTTTCGGAGAAAAGAAAAGAGGCAATGCGTCTATTACAACGAGAGGCAGAGCTTAAAGAAATAGTTCGTTTAATTGGAATGGATGCTCTTTCGCCTTTGGAAAGACTAATTATGGAGGTGGCTCGTTCATTGCGAGAAGATTTTCTTCAGCAGCATGCTTTTCATCCGGTGGATACTTTTGCTTCTTTAGAGAAGCAGTATTTAATGCTTTCCAACATTATTTTGTATTATAAGTTAGGCCGTGAGGCTTTGGAAAGAGGAGCAAGTTTAGAAGAGATACTTTCGCCAAAAATAAAAGAAAGGCTGGGGCGAATGAAGTATGTTTCAGCTGAGGAGATGGAGGAACTGAAAAAAATAGAAAGTTTCATAAAGCATTACTTTGAAGAGATTAAAGGAGTAGTGAAAAATGTTTAAGGAGTATGTAAGCGTTCGGGATATTGTTGGTCCTTTGATTTTTATTGAGGGAGTCAGGGAAGCAACTTACGGAGAGCTGGTTGAAGTCTTTTTTCCCGATGGCCGAAAAAGCTTGGGCAGTGTTCTGGATATCAACCGGGAGTACGCCTTGCTCCAGGTTTTTCAAGGAACTCAGGGAATTAATAAGACCCAGACCAGGGTAAGGTTTTTGGGCAAAAGCCTCGAGCTACCAGTTTCTCCTGATATTTTGGGGCGGGTTTTTAATGGTTTAGGTCACCCTATTGATAACGCTCCAGATATTATTCCTGATAAATGGCTTGATGTTAATGGCCTTCCAATAAATCCTTATACTCGGGACTATCCAACGGATTTTATTCAAACAGGGATTTCAGCTATTGATGGAATGAATCCTCTAGTAAGGGGACAGAAGCTGCCGATTTTTTCTGGCGCTGGCCTTCCTCACTCTCAGCTGGCGGCTCAAATTGCCCGTCAGGCAACTGTTCGGGGGCGAGAGGAAAGCTTTGCTGTGGTTTTTGCGGCAATGGGTATTACTTTTGAAGAAGCTAGCTTTTTCATTGAGGATTTTTCTCAGTCGGGAGCTCTGGAAAGGGCGGTGCTTTTTATTAATTTAGCTGATGACCCCCCAATTGAAAGAATAGCTACTCCCCGGGTGGCTCTAACGGCGGCTGAATACCTGGCTTTTGAGCTCGACCTTCATGTTCTGGTTATTCTGACCGATATGACTTACTATTGTGAGGCTTTGCGTGAAGTATCGGCTGCTCGACGAGAAGTACCGGGAAGGCGGGGTTACCCTGGCTATCTTTACACTGATTTAGCCACCATTTATGAGAGAGCCGGTCGGATTAAGGGACGGAAGGGCTCAATAACTCAAATACCTATTCTTACTATGCCCGAAGACGATAAAACTCATCCCATTCCTGACCTTACTGGGTATATTACTGAGGGTCAGATAATTCTTTCTCGAGACCTTCATCGGGCCGGAATTTACCCACCGATTGATGTAATGCCTTCGCTTTCACGCTTAAAAGAAAAGGGAATAGGAGAGGGGAAGACCCGGGAGGACCACTCTGCCCTTTCCAACCAGCTTTTTGCTGCCTATGCTCGAGGGAGGGAAGCACGAGAGTTGCTTTTAATTTTAGGAGAAGCTGCCTTAACCGAGGTGGACAAGCTCTATGTGGAGTTTGCCAATCAGTTTGAGCAAAAGTTCGTTGCCCAGGGCGAAAATGAAAACCGAAGCATTGAGAAAACCCTTGACCTTGGCTGGGAACTTCTTCGTATTCTACCCCGTGAAGAGCTCAAGAGAGTTTCTCCCGAACAAATTCAGCTTTATCTAACAGGTAAAGAAAAGAAAGGTTAGTGATGTTAAGAGTCAATCCTAACCGTATGGAGCTGATGAAGCTTAAACGCCGCCTGGTTATTGCTCGGCGGGGCCATAAGTTATTAAAAGACAAACTTGATGAAATGATGAAATACTTTCTTCAACTCCTGACGGAACTTGGAACCTTAAGAGAGCAGGTTGAGAAGAGACTGGAGTTCAGTTACCAGAATTTTTCTTATCTCTGGACTAAAACACCGCTCGGGGCACTGGAAAGCCTAGTTGCTGCTTATCAGGGTGAAGTCGAGATAAAAGAAACTAGAAAAACGGTTTTTAACATCTCAATGCCCGAGTATAAAATTGAAAAACTTAAGGAGCCGACTTATCCCCTTTTCTCAGCTACTCCTCTGTTCTTAGAAAAAGCTACCCGAGATTTTGCTGACCTTCTCCCCGATTTAATTGAGTTAGCCAGTCGGGAAAGAGTACTTTTTCTCCTGGGCGAAGAGATTGAACGAACCAAAAGACGGGTTAATGCTCTGGAAAATACCGTCATTCCTCAGCTAGAAGAACAGATAAAATTTATCTCTTTCAAGCTTGACGAGATGGATCGGGAAAGTCGAACACGAATTTTAAAAGTCAAAAAGATGCTGGAAGAAGCAGCCAGTTAGTTTTTTAAACGGGCTGATTCTTAATTTTTAAACTTCTGTTTTAAACTTTCAGAAGGTTAAACCTCGGAGACACCAGTAAAATTAAACTTTCTTATTTTTAGAG
>DAIRCJ010000098.1:0-3210 GCA_036796755.1 Candidatus Geothermocultoraceae bacterium
ACTTACCGGGGCACGACAGAAGAAGTTTTACTTCCTCTGTTTGAAAAATCGGGATTAAAAGTGGGCAAAGATTATTTTTTAGTTTTTTCTCCGGAAAGAGAAGACCCAGGTAATCCCAGTTTCAACACTACAAACATACCCAAAGTAATTGGAGGAGTCACCAAAAACTGCCTTAAAGCCGGGGAAGCTCTTTATTCGGCAGTAGTTGAAAAGACTGTCCCCGTTTCCTCGCCCCGGGTAGCCGAAGCGGTCAAACTTCTGGAAAACATTTACCGCTCGGTAAATATTGCTATGGTCAACGAGCTCAAAATTCTCTTTGACCGAATGGGAATTGATATTTTCGAGGTCATTGAAGCCGCCAAAACCAAGCCCTTTGGCTTCCAGGCTTTTTATCCCGGTCCAGGACTCGGTGGTCACTGTATCCCGATTGACCCCTTCTATCTTTCTTGGAAAGCTCGCAACTACGACCTGACAACTCGCTTCATTGAATTAGCCGGAGAAATTAACACTTCAATGCCTTACTTTGTCGTTCAAAAAGTCATTGAAGCCTTAAACTCTCAACAAAAATCCCTCAAGGGCTCTAGGATCCTGATTTTAGGAATGGCCTATAAAAAAAATGTGGACGATATGCGGGAATCGCCTTCGCTCAAGTTGATGGAACTTTTAGAGAAAAACGGGGCAGAAGTAGACTACCACGACCCTTTTATTCCAGTTCTTCCAAAAACCCGCCATTATAACTTTAAGAAGTCATCAGTCAAGCTTACAGCAGAAAAACTAAAACAATACGACCTTGTTTTACTCGCCACTGACCACGATTTTTACCGAGAAAACTCTCGCTTAATTATGGATAACTCCAGCCTGATTGTTGACACTCGCAATGTCTTTCTTTTAAATAAAGGCAAGGTTTTTCGAGCTTGAAATGATTGGAGTAATTGGAACCGGCTACTGGGGAAAAAATTTAGTTCGAAACTTCTATGAGCTCGGGGTGCTTTCAGCAATTTGCGATTTTGAACCTCAAACTCTGGATAAACTTAAGTCTCAATATCCTGAAGTGAAAATTTACACCGCCTCTCGCGACCTTCTTCAGGATCCGGAAATTAAAGCCGTCGCTATTGCCACTCCAGCCGCCACTCATTATGAAGAAGCAAGGTTGGCTCTTCTGGCTGGCAAAGATGTTTTTGTGGAAAAACCTCTGGCTTTAAAGGTTGAAGAAGGCGAAGAACTGGTTCTTTTAGCCAAAGAGAAAGATAAAATTCTTATGGTTGGCCATCTTCTACATTACCATCCAGCAGTGGAAAAACTAAAAGAACTGATAGAAAAAGGAGAACTAGGCGAAATTTACTATATTTACTCCACTCGCCTGAATTGGGGAAAAGTAAGAACAGAGGAAAACATTCTCTGGAGTTTTGCTCCTCATGATATATCCTTAATTCTTTCCCTAGCCAAAGAAATGCCCGAGGAAGTAAAAGCCTTCGGAGGAACTTACCTCCAAAAACACGTTGAAGATGTGACTTTCACCTTCTTAAATTTTAAAAGCGGATTAAAGGCTTATATCTTCGTTAGCTGGCTTAATCCTTTTAAAGAGCAAAGATTTGTTGTCATCGGAAAGGAGAAACTTGCACTTTTTGATGACCAGGCCGAAAACAAACTATTACTTTTTCCTCACACTATAAAATGGAATCAAGAGGGTGCGCCGGAGGCAATCAAAAAAGAAGCTATTAAAGTGGAAATTGAAAAATTTGAACCTTTAAAAAAAGAATCTCTGCATTTTTTGGAATGCGTAAAAACTCGCAAAAAACCTCTAACTGACGGCGAAGAAGGCTTAAGAGTCTTAAGCGTCTTGAAAATGGCAGAAGAAAGTTTAAAATCTCCAAAATTACCTTTAATTTATAATCAAGGAGTTACAGGATGACTAACAAAAAACTAGACTATTTTGTTCATCCCACCTCAGTTATTGAGGAAAAGGTAAAAATTGGTCCGGGCACTAAAATCTGGCTCTTTTCTCACATTCTTCCTAACTCTGTTATCGGCGAGAACTGCAATATCGGCCAAAATGTTATGATTGGCCCGGATGTAAAAATTGGAAATCGCTGCAAAATTCAGAATAATGTTTCCGTTTATCCCGGAGTAACCTTAGAAGATGAAGTTTTCTGCGGCCCTTCTTGTGTTTTTACCAATGTCATCAACCCTCGGGCTTTTATTGAACGCAAAGATGAGTTTCGCCCCACTCTGGTTAAAAAAGGAGCAAGCATTGGAGCGAACGCTACTATCGTTTGCGGTCACACCATCGGTCGCTACGCCTTGATTGGCGCCGGAGCAGTGGTAACAAAGGATGTTCCTGATTACGCCTTGATGGTAGGAGTTCCCGCCAAACAAATTGGCTGGGTTTGCCGTTGCGGGGTAACTTTGAGAGATTCAGGAGAAAAATTCACTTGCCCTTCCTGCGGAAACACTTACCAATTAAAAGGGAAAAAATTAATTCCTCTTGAGGAAAAAATTTGAGAATACCTTTTTTAGACCTTGGACGACAGCACAAAGTTCTCCAGAAAGACATAGACCGGGCTCTTTCTGAAGTTTTCAAAAAGCAAAAATGGATCCTTGGTGATGAAGTAAAACTTCTGGAAGAGAAAATCTCAAAATACCTTAAGACCAATTACGCAGTCGGAGTAAATTCGGGAACCGATGCCCTAGTAATTGCTTTAAGAGCTCTGGCTTTAAAAACAAAAGGTAAGGAATATTTTGACTCCGAAAATGAAATTATAACTCCTTCCTTTACTTTTACCGCCACTGGAGAAGCAATAGTTCGAGCTGGTGCCACGCCAGTTTTTGTAGATATAGAACCCGAAACTTTTAACATTAATCCTGAAGAAGTAAAAAAAGCCATAAACAAAAACACGGTGGGTTTACTCCCTGTACACCTCTTTGGCCAACCAGCCAATATGGAACAAATAGTTGAAATTGCCCGCGAAAACTCCCTTTTTGTAGTTGAAGATGTTGCTCAAGCTTTTGGCAGTAGATGGAACGGAAAGTTTGCTGGCTCGATTGGAGATGCTGGTTGCCACAGTTTTTTCCCAAGCAAAAACCTTGGCGGATTTGGAGATGGAGGAATGATAACCACTAACGACGCTGAAATTGCCGATTACGCCCGCTGGTTAAGAGCTCATGGAGGGAAAGACAAGTACAATGTGGATTATATTGGTTATAATTCCC
>DAIRCJ010000099.1:0-3184 GCA_036796755.1 Candidatus Geothermocultoraceae bacterium
CCGGAAGGTTGGAAACGAGAAGATGGCCCGGGCCGAAGAAGAACAGGTGGAGGTAATTGAAAAATATTTACCAGCTCAGCTAAGCCAGGAAGAACTGGAAGAGATGGTGGAAAAAGTGATTAAGGAACTGAACGTTTCTGACCTTTCGGGCCTTGGACGGGTGATGCAGGTTCTAATGCCTCAGGTAAAGGGGAAAGCTGACGGGCGATTGGTAAATGAGATTGTCAGAAAGAAACTTTCAGCTTGAGTTTAGTATCCCGTCTTCCCAGGTGCTATAATTAAGATGGAGGTATTTTGAAGCAGCAAACAAAGCTTTTTGTTCCTGAAGATCTGTCTCTGATTGAAGTTTTTGGTCAAGCTGACGAATACTTAAAAATTATTGAGAAGTCGCTACCAGCGGAGATTTCGGTTAGAGGAAATGAAATAACTATAAAAGGCAAGAAAGCTGATGTTGAACAGGCTACCACTGTTTTTCGTGAAGCTTTCAATTTATTAGCTGAAGGTCGCAGACTTGATTCTCATAAAGTGGAGCAAATCATCGAAATTGTTAAAAGCGGAGACGAAATACGCCCTTCAGAGGTTTTTTCCGATGTGATTCTGGTTCATCGTGGAAAGGTTATTGGTCCCAAAACTAAAGGACAGAAAGAATATGTTGATGCTATGCGGAAAAATACGACTACTTTTGTAATTGGGCCAGCCGGAACCGGAAAAACTTATTTAGCAATGGCTATGGCGGTTTTGAGCTTGAAGGAAAGGCTTGTATCCCGAATAATTCTGACCCGCCCAGCTGTTGAAGCGGGCGAAAAGTTAGGATATTTACCAGGAACTCTTTATGAAAAGGTTGATCCTTATCTTCGACCGCTTTTTGATGCTCTTTTTGATATGACTGATCCTTTAGAGTTCAGGCGCCATATGGACCAGGGCACTATTGAGGTTGCTCCGCTAGCTTATATGAGGGGAAGGACTTTAAATGATTCTTTTATTATCCTTGATGAAGCCCAAAACACTACTCCCGAGCAGATGAAGATGTTTTTAACCCGGCTGGGTTTTGGCTCTAAAATGGTTATTACCGGGGATGTTACTCAAGTTGATTTGCCCCGAGCTGAAAACTCAGGCCTGGTGGTGGTGGAGAAGATATTAAAAGGAATAGACGGGGTGGCTTTTATTCATTTAACAGCTCGCGATGTTGTACGACACAAGCTGGTTCAGAAGATTGTTGAGGCTTATAAATATTACGAAGAGAAAACGGAGAAAAGCAAAAGTGAAGTTGAACTACAAAAAAATAACCTCTCCTCTTAAAAAATACTTTTTACAATCCTCTAATAATAAGTTTGGCTATTTGTTTTTATTTTTGTTCTTCTGGGCGGTGTTAGTGGTTGTCATCGCCTATCCAATGCTTTCTTCTCCCTTGAAGGTTAATACTCCCTCTCCTTACACTATCAAATCTCCCAGAGATATAAGATATATTGACGAAAAGAAGACCGAAGCCCTAAGAAGAGAAGCCAGCCAGGCGGTAAAACCAGTTTATCGCTACAGCGCTTTAGCTCTTAACAGAACTACTCAGGATATAAAAAACTTTTTTTACCTTTTAAAAAAAGCTCATCTGGACTACCAGTCAAAAGAGAAAAAAATTAGTTTTCTGGAAGCAGAATCCGGAGGAGTCTTTAGCCGAAACACTCTTGAGGAGGCGCTCAAGATAAAAGAGGAGCGGCTTCCTTATCTTGAGGGGGAAAGCCTGCAAATTGCTGAGTCAATCCTGTCTGATCAAGTTCTGGAAAAGGAACTTTATAAAAAGAGAGAAGAGGTCAAAAGGCTTACTTTAGAACTAAACTTATCTCCTTTAGAAAGGGGAGTGGTTGAAGCTGTTGTAGTTACCTATCTTCGCCCCAATTATGTTTATGACGCGGCAGAGACAGAGAGACTGCGCTCTCAAGCGGTGAGTGCGGTTAAGCCTTACGAAGTGCACAAGCTCAAGGGCGAAGTGGTGGTTAGAGAGGGAGAGATAATTACCGAAGCTAAAAGCGAGCTGCTAAAGAGGTTAAATGTCTGGGGAAGGGAGTTTGATTATAGAACTTTGGTTGCTGATGTAATTCTGGTAGGAAGTTTTCTTGCCCTTCTTTTTGCTTTTGTATATTTTTTCCGCCCTCAGTATTTTAAAGTTAAACATCTGACTTTAGTTTGTCTTCTGGTTTTAGGCGAGGTCTTTCTTGCTGCGTTGATAGTACCCAAATTTTCTGCTTTCCTTGTCCCGATTGCCTCTCTCTCAATGTTACTGGTTGTTCTTCTGGATGCTGAAGTTGCCATTTTATCTCTGGCTGTGACCCTTTTAATCTGCTCTTTAATAAGCGGCGTAGAAATAAGATTTCTCCTTTCTTCTTTTATAACTGGCAGTCTGGGAGTTTTCCTTTTGCGAGATGTTCGCCGCCAGGCCGAACTTATAAGAGGGGGGCTCTTTGTAGCTCTAGCCAGTTTCTTGCTTTCCTTTTTTTCCAGCTCAATTTATTCTGGCTCAATAAAGGATGTCTTTTTTGAAGGCCTGGCAGGTCTGGGAGGAGGGTTTTTGTCAGCCGTTTTGACGATTGGAGCCTTACCAATTCTGGAAAACCTTTTCCACCTTACTACCAACCTGCGCCTGGTCGAGCTTTCCAACCCTCACCATCCTTTACTTGAAGAGCTGATAGTTAAAGCTCCGGGGACTTATAATCATAGTGTGATGGTTTCCAATCTGGCCGAAAGGGCAGCTCGAGCAGTTAAAGCCAATCCCGTTCTGGCCCGGGTTGGGGCTCAGTTTCATGATATTGGTAAGATAAAAAGACCCTTGTTCTTTGTGGAAAATCAAATGGGGAAAAATCCTCATGACCGAACAAACCCTACTTTGAGCTTTTTGGTTATAACCTCACATGTAAAAGAAGGTGTGGAGCTTTCCAACCAGTATCGCTTGCCTCTGGAGTTAGGAAACATAATTGAAGAACATCACGGAACGAGTGTCCTGAATTATTTTTACAACCGGGCAGTCGAGAAAGGTCTTTCTCCCCGAGTAACAAAAGATAGCTTTCGTTATCCGGGGAGAAAGCCCCAGACCAAAGAAGCGGCTCTGGTTATGTTGGCAGACTCGGTAGAAGCGGCTTCTCGAACCTTAAGAAAGCCCACGCCTTCTCGCCTGGAAGAGCTAATTAATAAAATA
>DAIRCJ010000100.1:0-3173 GCA_036796755.1 Candidatus Geothermocultoraceae bacterium
GTTCCCTCTCACACCATATTTTTTAACGGCTGTACTATGAAGTGCGTTTACTGTCAGAACTGGGATATTGCTAATGCTCCTCAAAGCGGCTGGGTGGCTAAGCCGGAAAGACTGGCAGAAATCATTAAGCAAAGGGAAAAGGAAGGGGCAAGAAATGTTAATTTTGTTGGTGGCGAACCCACTCCTCACCTGGCAACCATTTTGAAAACCCTCCTTTTACTTGAAGTTGAACTTCCAGTTATCTGGAACTCCAATCAGTATTACTCGGAACTTACGGCTAATCTCCTGGAAGGGGCGGTTGATCTCTATCTGGCTGATTTTCGCTATGGAAATGATGAGTGCGCATTTAAATACTCTAGAATAAAGGATTATTTCTCAGTTGTCAGTAAAAATTTTTTAAAGGCTTATCGCCAGACTGATGTAATCCTGCGCCACCTGGTTTTGCCCGGCCATCTTAAATGTTGCACGGAACCAATTATGAAGTGGACAGGCGAAAACCTGCCCGATGTTTATTTTAACTTGATGTTTCAGTACTATCCGGCCTATCGAGCTTCCCTTTATCCTGAAATTAATCGGCGATTAACTGTTGAAGAGAGAGCCCAGGCCCTTGAGCTTGCCAGAAGCTACCGCCTTATGATAGGCTAAGCTAATGAAAAAAGGTCTAAGAAGAGCTTTTATAAGCCAGCCGGCTTTCTTTTTTCTGGCTCTTTCTTTAGTATTTATTGCTTTAATTTTGTCTTCCTGTTCTTCACCAAAAACCGGGGTCTCTTCTTCCCGGGTGCCGACACTTGGCGAAGTCAGTCAGGAAGCTGCCCCTACCCAGAAAACTGCTTTGAGGGGTGAAAAAGATGTTCGGTATCTCATAAAAAACAGAACCATTTCTCTTGAGGTTAAGAATTTAAGCCAGACAGCCAGAAAGATTGAGAAGCTGGCAACTAAGTATGGCGGCTACGTTTCTTCCCAGAACCTTTCAGTGGCTTACCCTTCTAACGAAGAGCCTTTGCCTTTAAGCCAGGCCGTAACAAGTGGGGCTAAAGATTTCCTTCAGGGCTATATGGAAGTTAGGGTTCCGGTGGTCAATTTTGGCCGCTTTAGTCAGGAAGTAAAGCAGCTTGGGCAGGTTATTAATGATGTTATTGAAAGCCAGGAAGTTACTCAGGAGTATGTTGACCTTAAAGCTCGCTTAAAAAATCTGGAGCGCGAAGAAGCTCAATACCTAAAGATACTGGAAAAAAGTGGGAAGATTGCCGATATTCTGGCGGTAGAAAGAGAGCTTGAACGGGTAAGAAGCGAGATAGAAAGTTTGAAATCTCAGCAAATGGTGCTGGAAAAAAGCATTGAAATGGCTACCATTCGGGTGGAACTTAAAAAGGAAGAAGGGCTAATCTCTCCCCCGCCTGCTGGCTGGGGTTTCAAAGAAGCTTGGCACCAGGCGATTAAAAACTTTGTCGGGTCAGTAAATAATCTGATAATTTTGACTGGCAGTATTTTACCCTATCTGATAGCCCTGGCAGTTTTATATTATTTGCTCAGGATAGCTGCCCCTTATTTAAATAGGTTGAGCTTGAGGAAAAAGAAAGCGGGCTCTAAAAAGGGTTCTTAAAACTCAGAGCATATAAGAGACGCAAATTTTCTTCTTCAAAAACCCAGAGTCTCACCCAACTAAAAGTTTTTTCCTTTCCTGAAGCCCAGATTTCAACCAGAAAGAGAGCTTTTTTCCCTTTAAAACGTCCCTCGGCTATTAAAACCGGAACTGAAGGAATAGAGGAAGGGGAAAATTGGGCAAAAACTCCTTTTACCTTTTCTTTTTTTTCGGCGGGAGCTAATTCCAGTAGTTTTAATTTTGCCTCTTCTCTCTGCTGAACATTTTCTTTAACAGAAAAGATTTTTTTGGCTTCTTTAAGGGAAGTGTTACTGGAAAAAAAGCTGTAGAGGGTTTGTTCGTCAAAGTCGTTTTTGAGGTTCAGGTACTTCAAGGGTAAAGGTTTAGCTGCCCGGCAGCCGGCGGTGGTGAAAAGGAGAAAAAGCAAGAAAATTAGGTGAAGTCTGGCTGAAAAATTAAGATTTTTATCTTTCACTAAAGAAAGTCTAATCAAAGAGTCCTTATTAGGCAACGAGTGTTATGGCGGACTGCTAAAATTTAGCTTATGGCTAAAGAAAATAAAATACTCTGGTATCCTTTTGAGTTTTCCAGGGAAGCTGACCACCTGGTTGTTTCCCGGTTGATGGAAGGCTCCTCCCTTGACTTTTCTGAGACCTTGATTTTGACTACTTCGCTGCGCCGAAGCCGCCGCTTAGAAAGGCTTTTTGCTAAAAAGATAAGGGAGGAGAAAAAAGCCGAGGCTGTTTCTCCGCCTCTTTTTACTACCCTTGATTCTCTGGTAAAAAAACTATTTCAGGAACAGGCTCCTCTGGCTGGCATTTTGTCAGAAGAAGAAAAAAGCTACCTTCTGGCTCAGATTTTAAATGAAGAAAGGGAAGGCGGGGATAACTGGAAAGTTGTTTACTCCTATCAGAGTTTCATAAAAGAGCTGAAAAGCTACTTTTTAGAAGGCAGGGAAAGTCTCGGTCGAAAAATTGATCTGTTTTTTGCCCGGGAAAAGGAGAGTTCTCGCCTTGACTTCCTCTCAGCCGAACAAGCCAGGAGGCGGATTTTCCGGGCTCTGGAGGTCTTTGATCGCTACCAGTCCTTTTTAAAAAATAACCATCTTTATGACCTGGAAGATGCTTTCCGAAAGGTAGCTGAAAACCTGACCGAGAAAAACTTTCCTTTCCGGAAGGTCTGGATAGATAACTTTTATGACTTCACCCCCTTAGCCTGGCTTTTAATTAAGAAAGTAGCGGAAGCAAGCCAGCAGGTAGTGGTGGTTTCCGGCTGGGAAAGCAAGCCTCTTGACCACCCTCTTTATTTGCTTACTCACCGGACTTTTCTTTCTTTTGAAAAACTTTTGAAGACTCGCCGCCAGCCCCTTTTTGAAAGACTCCCAGCAAAGAAAGTAAAAGCTTTCTTTCAGCCGGCGAAAAATCGCCACGATGAGGTAAAGCAGATTGCCCGAAAAATTTGTTACCTTGCCCGCCAGGAAAAACTTCGGCTAAACGAAATAATGGTTACTTTTCCCGACCCCTTGCCTTATCTTTCTCATCTCAGGACCATCTTCTCCCGTTACCAAATT
>DAIRCJ010000101.1:0-2942 GCA_036796755.1 Candidatus Geothermocultoraceae bacterium
AAATAGCTGACCCAAGAAGGAGTGAGATAAATGGTAGTGGCCATATGCCGAAGTTGGCATAAATTTCTGCCCAAAAAACAGTGTTGGCGCTTCCTGACTGTCCCTTGGGGGCTAAAGTTGGATTTAAGAAGTCCATAATTTCCACGGCTAAGGGGTAGTTTTCATAAGGGAAAATTCCTCTGGGATTAGGGAAGGAACGTCCCAAAAGAAAAGGCTTTTCTTTGGGAAAAAACTCAAAGTAAAAATAACTGGAAGCAATCTGGCTGACCATCGCCCGCCTGACAGGGTTTAGAAAGTTATTCAAAACATTGGAGCTAGGCATAAAAATTGAGTAAAAAGTAGCAAGAATTAAAAGAGTTGCTAAACTAAGTAAAATTACCTGCTTGAAACTAAGCTTAATTCTTTCCAGGTACCAAGCAACCAGAAAAAGACCGATCAGGAATAAAGCCGGCGGTGCCTTTTGGGCCTCGACTAACTGAGCGAAAAAAGTAAGAGGCAGAGAAAGAAAGAGAATGAGCAGACCAAACTTATTTTTTTTAAGCAAGTAGCGAGCAAAAAAATAGAAGGAAAGGAAAGGCATGGCTTGGTGAACAAAAAAGGAAATCCAGTTATATTTAAGCCCGGAGCCAGCTGTAGCCTCAAAGCGCAGTAAGGAAACATCTTCTTTACCTACACCCTTAAAGGCTTCTATCAGAGGAATGGCTTCCAGAGAACGCAGATAGATGAATAAAACAATAACCGAAAGTAGAAAGAGAAATAGAGGAAGAACAAGAGGTGATGCCTTTGGCATTTCCCTTTTCTTTTCCCTTTCCAAATGTTCAGGTTCGATAATTAACCGGGCGACTAAAGCTCCGAGAAGCAAGAAAATTAGTGAGCTTCCCGAAAGCAAAAGCATTAGCCATATGGTGGTTTTACTGGTTATTTTTAAGTCAACATAGTAGGGAATAGATTTATAGTAAAGAAGAGGGATTCCGAGATAAGCGAAGACAAGATAAAAAACATAAACAATAGTCAATATTGAAGGTTTGGTGATGTCTTTTTTGATTAAGCGAAAAAGGAATAAACTGAGGATGAGAATTGCAAGGTAGGTCAGAGGGAAAAGGTATCCTAAAAAATGCAACTAAGGCTCCTTATCCAATTTAACCTGTTTTAAAATGTTTTTTTAGATTGCTCAGGAAGAAAGGCATTCTTTTTTCAAATAATACAACATCAAGCCAAAAAGGACAAGGTAGCTAAAGAGGTTAGCCAGGCTAAAAAGAAGGATTGAGAGACGAGGGCTGTGATAAAGTCCGCCAGCTACTATTCCTCCCGAAGTCAAAAGAAAACGAAGGATTTGCCAGAAGAGGTTTATATCTTGTTTTCTTAAGACATATAAGATGGGAGAAACAGCGGAAGCACCAAACTGAATGGCTAAATATAAGGCCATATATCGGGCAAAAATACCAGCTTCTAACCACTTAACACCGAGAGCAAATCCAAATATCAGAGGGCCAAATAGTAAACACACAGAAATAAGAAGGCCGATTAAAAAAAGGAAAGCAAAAGTTTTTAAAAAAGAGCTTTGAAGCTTGTCTTTGTTGGTATAGTATTGCCTGGAAGCTTCCTGGTAGTAAACCTGGGAGGTGGTGTTGGAGATTAAAATGGAGGGCAAGCTTATTATTTTCTGGCTTACAGTGAAAAATCCAACGGTTTTGGCGGTGAAAAACTGAAATAAAAGGACGGTTGGAAGCTGGGTAGAGAAATTTAATATCAGGGTAGCAATGGTAGCAAAAAGGGGAAATTCTTTGTATTTCATCAGGAGAGAGCGGTATTTTTGAAAGTTTACTGGAGAAAAAAACTTTTCTTTTTCCTTTTGAGAAATGAAGCGACCAAGAGAAAAAACCGCGATTATCTGGCCGATAATCTGTCCAAAAGTTAAGTTAAAAGGGGAAGCGGAAAAAAAACCGGCTGATACTTGATAAGCAGAGGAAGATGCAGATTGAGCAAAACGGGAGGTAGCTAAAATTTTAAACTGTTTTTTCCGGGTTGACCAGTAGTTTAAGGTCTGGTAGAGACCAAGGGCTAGCACCGAAAGGGGCAGAAGCAAAAGAAGCTGAGAAAAGGAAGGAGCTTTTAAAATACGCGAGACTTCCTGGTTAAAAAGGATTAGGACTCCCAGTAAAACAAGGGAAAATAGGAAAACAAGAAAGGTTGAAGCTTTGGTAATTATTACCGCGTCTTCTTCTTCCTTAGGCAGGGGAATTGCTTGTTCGTATCGAAAAGCAGATATCGAGGAAAGAATCAGGGCAAGAGAGGTGAAAAGGCCAAAAAATCCAAAGTCATCAGGATTGTAAAGTCGGGAAATAATGGGGTAAGTAGCTACGGTAATGAGCTGGGCGAGTGCGGTGCCGCTCATTAAAGTAACCACATTTCGCCGGAAGCTTCCTCTGGGTAGAATTTTCTCAATAAAAGATGGGCGATTTTTCATTCTTCTTTAGTCTTCTTTAATCTGAAGCAAGCCTAACTTGTTGATAAGATTTTAACTGATTCCTTAATCGCCTGAATAATTGCTTCTTTCTCGGTATTATTCAGCAAAGGTTCGATTGGCAGACTTAAAACTTCCTGACAGGCTTTTTCCGTTTCTCTTAGCTCGGTTTTAATCCGAGCTTTATTTTTAAAAACTTTCATTTTGTGTAGAGGGACAGGGTAGTAAATCATGGTTGGAATTCCTTTTTCCTTAAGTTTTTCTTGAAACCAGTCGCGCTTGTTTTTAACTCTAATCGTGTATTGATTGTAGGTATGGAATGCTTTCCTTTCCTCTAAAGGCAAAACAATCTGGTCCATTCCTTTCAAATTCTCGTTGTAATAAGCAGCTAACTCCCGACGCATTTTAATGAAAGTTTCTAAATAATTAAGTTTAACCAGAAGGAAAGCAGCTTGAATGGTGTCCAGCCGGGAATTAT
>DAIRCJ010000102.1:0-2888 GCA_036796755.1 Candidatus Geothermocultoraceae bacterium
GTTTCCTCAGAAGACATAAATGAAAACCCCGGATTAAGTGGGTTTTTCTTCGGTTTCCCCAGCTAGCTCTTCAGTTGCTGTTTCTCTGGCTGCTTTATCTTTGTCCTTTTTGAGAGAGATGTACTTCTTCTCCTTAACTTTAGTTGCTTTACCCACTCTCTCTCTTAAATAGTAAAGACGGGCTCTTCTAACTTCTCCTCTTCGGATAACCTCTATTTTAGCAATTTTAGGCGAGTGAAGAGGGAAAACTCTTTCCACCCCAACGCCAAAAGATATTTTTCTTACAGTAAAAGTCTTTCTTGAGCCTTCCCCTTTAATTCTCAAGACTGTTCCCTGAAAAACCTGAATCCTTTCTCGATTGCCTTCAATTACCCGATAATGAACTTTTACGGTGTCACCGGGCTGAAAAGCGGGCAAATCTTTTCTTATCTGTTCGCTCTCGATTTTTCTTATCTTTTCGTTCAATTTTGCCTCCTCAAATCTCCAGAATGACAAGGGAGAATTATAACACAACCCGTTTTTTCTTGCAGGGCGTGGAAACGTCAATAATGTGAGTGCTTATAATACTGGACTTTTGATATTAAAATGCTTGGGGGATTAAATATGGGTTATAATAAATCCGTGGCAGGAAAATCAAAGAAATTAAGGATACTCATTGTTGATGACCATGCTTTAATTCGCGATGGACTTAAAAACATCCTTTTTCTTTTTCCCGAAATTGAAGAGATAAAGGAAGCTATCAACGGCAAAGAGGCGGTAGAAAAAGCTCTTGATTTAAAACCTGACCTGATTTTGTTAGATATCCAGATGCCTGAAATGAACGGAATGGAAGCTTTAAAGGAATTGAAGAAAAAACTTCCTGAAACCAAAGTCGTTATGCTCACCGTCTATGACGAGGAACCCTTAGTCTCTCAAGCTCTAAAGCTTGGGGCTGACGGCTATTTAGTCAAGAATTCTTCCAGAGAAGAAATTTACCGAGCAATAAAGGAAGTAATGGAAGAAAAAACTTATGTTTCGTCTGAAGTTGCCGGAGATTTAATAAAAGGTTTTTTTGCTGAAGGAAAGGACTCGGTCAAAAATAAGTTAACTTCTAGAGAAATTGAAGTACTCCAGCTGATGGCTGAAGGCAAAACCAACAAAGAGATCGCCTTCAATCTAAAACTCAGTGTGCAAACAGTTAAAACCCATATTAAAAATATCTTTCGCAAGTTAGGAGTAGCTGATAGGGCTCAGGCGGTAGCTAAGGGTTTAAGAACTCACCTGATAGAATAAAAGTTTTCTTAACCGAAAAAACCCCGAAGTTTCGGGGTTTTTTCGGGGAAAGGGCGGGGTGCGGATGTTAAGAGGGGCTAAGTTATCCTGGAAGAAGGCTTGAGGAGAAGTTTTGGCATAAGAGGCTTTTGGGAAATCTTCTTTTCAGGAGCTTTTTCAAGGGAAGGGCTGTAGTTAACCAGGTAAATTATGGTAGAACCTTTGATTTCTTTGCTTCTACTTTCCTTTGTCCTCCAGTACTTATAGGCACATTTTTCCGTTAACCAATAAACATAAACCAGAAAAGCCAGATAAAGAATTAAGAATATGCTCTGGCTGATTGTTCTTACCAATATTTTAATCAACTCAAACATTTTCTCCTTCCCCCGCCCTTATCATCGGTCAAAAATAGCTGGTCTATATCGCTATCGGGAGTTATAAGCGATTCACTCATTTGGGGTATAGGGTTATACGCTTCCGGTATAAAACTCTTTAAAGAGGTGCAGAATTTGTTAAACTTGTTCTGATGAGTCAGAAAAAGCTGTGGATAAGAATATTTTTGTTTACAATTTTACTTTCGCTTACAGTTTGGCTGGTAACTAAAAGTTTCCCCCTGCAAGACAAAGGAAAGCCCGCAAGTTCCCTTAAAACTCCTGAAGTTATCGGCCTTTCAGTTGAAAAAGCCGAAAACATCCTTTCCTCAAAGAACTTAAAACTTAAAATCAAAGCTCAAAAAAAATCCACTACCTGGGAAAAAGGCAAAATTATTTCTCAGCTACCCCTGCCCGGAGAAGAAATTGCTCCAGGGGAAAGTGTCTATGTAATTGTCAGCCTGGGTAAGTCAGCTTTGACCCTCACCCGCCAGCTGCCCACTGCTCCTTTCAATCAAAATCTCAATCAAAACCCTACTTCTACCTTAACAACTCCTGCCTTGAAGACTGAATCTAAAAGAGAATTCTCAGGTTTTTGTGTTTGTTTAGACCCGGGTCATCAGAAAAAAGCCAATCTGGAGCCTGAACCCATCGGTCCCGGTTCGTCAATAACCAAACCAAAAGTAGCCGGAGGAGGGACAGGGATAAGAAGCCACACTCCTGAAAGCCAGATAGTGTTAAAAATTGCCCTTAAGTTGCGTAGTAAACTGGAAGCAAAAGGAATAAAGGTAGTGATGACTCGAACTAAAGAGGAAGTTAATATCAGCAACAGAGAGCGGGCGCTGGTGGCTAATCAAGCCGAGGCTGATTTATTTGTTCGAATTCATCTGGATTCAAGCACTAACCATAACCTTAAAGGGCTCTCAACCCTTTATCCGGCTAAAAATCAGTGGACCGCAAATATTTATTCTGAAAGCAAAAGGGCAGCTAAGATCGTCCATCCTTATGTGTTGAAAGAAACCGGTGCTTTTGACCGCGGACTAAAAGAAAGAAGTGATATGACCGGTTTTAACTGGTCAGAGGTTCCAGTAATTTTAATTGAAGCCGGCTTTCTCTCCAATCCAGAAGAGGACTTGAAATTAAACAGCGATAGTTACCAGGGTAAAATTGCCACTGGCCTTGCCCGGGGAATTCTGGCTTACCTTAGCAAACTTGAAAAGCGAAACTAATGATGGCTTAAGTCAGAATGGCCACCAGAAACGACAT
>DAIRCJ010000103.1:0-2782 GCA_036796755.1 Candidatus Geothermocultoraceae bacterium
GATTAAGATGACTGCCTTCAAGCCAGTTCTTTAAATCCCGAAAGGTTAAAGCCTCGTCAACTGAAGAGTCCTCTTTTTCCTGCAAGCATTCAATTACTTGAGCCAGGCAGGGACCAATGTAAACAGTGGCTACTTCTTCTCCATAAAGTTCTTTAACCAGCCTTCCCATAGCTAGGGGGGCGGAAAGAAAGGGAGCAAGGAGAGGAATAAGGTCAGGATAGAACTTCTCAATCCAGGTGACCACAACGGGGCAGGTTGACCGAATGGTGGTCTGGTTTGCTTCTCTTAAATATTTTTCATATTCATAGGCGATTAGCTCTTCAGCTAAAAGGGTGTCTTCTACCGAGTAAAAGCCTAACCTTTGAAGGGCCGCCTCCACCTGGTAGGGGGCGGCTGGATGGAAAGCGGCGGCGTATTCGGGAGCCAGAATAGCCACTACTTTTTTGTTCTCAACCAATTTTTTAACTTCTTCCAGCCGACTGAAGGTAGTTAAAGCTTTTTCCGGACAAACTTCCACGCACGCAGAGCAATAAATACATTTTTCTTCAGCAATATAAGCTTTGTTGTTGGGGAACATTATGGCTTTGCTGGGACAGACGCGAAGGCAGGCCAGGCAAAAAACACACTTTTCTTCATGGGTTTTAAAGTAAGGGCTAACGGTTGGCAATATCAGCTACCTCCCCTCCGGTAAGCTTTAAAACATCGCTTGATCTGATTTTGAGAAAGTTGGTTGGTTCTCCTGCCCCCGTGTAAATTACTTCTTTTTCCATTACTTTTTGGTCAATAAGGCAAGGAATTTTGCTTAAAAAATCGCAGGGTGGAGTCGTACCCAGACGGTAGCCAGTGACCTTAATTGTTTCTTCAGGGGTAGCTAAGCTGACTTTTTTGGCTTTCAGGTGTTGGGCAACTTTTTTCAAAGAAGCCCGGCTGTTTCCTGAAAGAAGAAGCATAACAAATTTATCATCAGCCTTTACCAGGATGCATTTTACCATTTCTTCAGGTTTTAAACCCAAAATGGCGCTTGCTTCTTTAATTGATTTTACCGGTTTGCTGGTGGGGAAAATTTCGTGTTCTATTCCTTTGGCATTGAGATAGTTGTGAATATCAATACTGGTCTTCATTTTTTTAAAATTTCTTCCAGTTTTTGAGTAGCTTCTTCTACCGTTTTAGCCAGATGAAAACCAGGCTCTTGGGAGAATTCAGGGAAAGTGTTTAGGGAGATTACCTTTTTTCCTATTTTTAAGGCTAAGGAAATTTCCGAAAGAGTGCCCCATCCACCACCAACAGCAATCAACACATCGGAAGCTTGAGCAATTAGGTAGTTTCGACCTTCATTTAAGCCTGTGGCTAAGGGGATATCTACATATGGATTGGCGTCCTGGCGATTTTTCCCGGGCAGTAAGCCGATGGTTAGCCCACCAGCTTCTTTTGCTCCCCTGGAAGAGGCTTCCATTACCCCTCCCAACCCCCCATTAATAAGAACATAACCTTTTTCCCCGATATATTTTCCTATTTGATAAGCTTGTTCAGCCAGAAAGTCATTGGAAACCGAGAGACCTACTACGCCCACCAAAACAGCTGGTTCTTTTTTAATAGCCAACCACCTCTTGCCTAATATACCTAAAATTCCTTTTTCGGGCAACTGAGGTTCAAAAAAAACAAATTAGAATTTTAATTAGCAGTTGAGGTTTTGGTTAAATTTGAGATTTTTGGGTTTCCCGAAAAAAAGAAAAAGGGCTTGAAATTAGAAGTTCCTTAACTCAAGCCCCTTCTACCTTTAAAAGTAAGAAAAATTTAAGCGGTAGTGTCTTCGGCTTCAAACTGCCAGCCGCCGACTTCCAGGCAAACCTTTTTCTTAAACTTGCTCATTGAAAGACGGCACTGGTTGGAAAGTTCTGTTCGTCCGGTGTGGTTCATTACTTTGTAAAGGTCTTCCAGAGAGGAAAGAATTACCGCTCGGCTTTCTAAATCGAACTTATAATTTTTCAACCCAATTTTTTCGGCGATGTTTTTAACTTTATCCACAGACCAGACAACCTCTTTATCAGTTAACTTTTCCAGTATTTCTTTGACCATTCTGCTTTCACCTCCCTTGTGCTATTTTTCACAATTTTAAGTGAAAAATTTCTCTTTGTCAACCCCAAAAATTAATTTTTTTCTTTAAATTTTTTCTCTTGCCTTGCTGTTCCTTCTGTTACCCCTTCAGGTCTAAAGGCGGCGAGGGGAGATTCGAAAACTAAAGAAAAATGGAAAATAAGAATTTCTTTTAAAAGTTCTGAGTGGTAGGAAGGCTGACCCTGGAGAGCTCTCAAGGCTATAAACTCTTAAAATGAGCCACTGCTGCCTGTCCCAGTGATACACCGCCATCGTTTACCGGCACTTCTCTTTTGGTCAGAACTTTAAAACCCTTTCCTTCCAGCCTCTCAAAAGATTTTTCCAGTAAAATCAGGTTTTGGAAAACTCCTCCTGAAAGAACCACGGTGTTTATCTTCGTTTCTTTCCTTATTTTCAGGCTCAAATCAACAATTATCTCGGCGATGGTCTGGTGGAAGCGGCCGGCAATCAGGGAAAGACTTTCTTTTTTCTCTATTAGTTTAATTATTTCCTGGAAAGTTGGTTGAAAAACAACTTCCCAGCCTTCTTTTTTCTCTTTAATCTCATAAGGAAGGGAGGCTTTAACGTGTGGCTCAGCTATCATTTCCAGCTCAACAGCGGCTTGACCTTCATAAGTTGCTTCCAGGCAGAGGCCAAGAAGGGAGGAGACGGCGTCAAAAAGCCTTCC
>DAIRCJ010000104.1:0-2707 GCA_036796755.1 Candidatus Geothermocultoraceae bacterium
TCGTTTCCCATTCCAGCGAGAATGACACCGCCGCTTTCAGCTTGCCTCCAGATGTCGTGCAGGACCTCCTGGCGCCAGTTGGCGTTGGGTCGGTAGGAGAGAGGGTTTTTTATTACCGTTAAAGCTCCGGTTGGACAGAACTTAACACAACGGCTACAGGCTACACATTTAGAATCATCGCTTTTTATCTCATCATCCTCCGGGTTGTAGGAATGAACATTAAAGCTGCACTGGCGAACGCAAACCTGGCATTTTATGCATTTTTTCTCGTCTCTTAAGATAATAAACTCAGGAGGAAGAAGTGTTTTCATCTTAGCCTTTCTAAACTGCCGCCCTTTCCGTTTTTATTTCTTTAGTTAAGTGAGCGGGCCGGGGATGGCCGATTCGGCCAATTATGGGTTCTCCACCCTTGGGTATCCAGGCTTTTTCCAGGTTTGGCTCGACTAGACGGATTGCCGACTCTTCCGAGGACAAAAAGAGCATATCTCCTTTTACCGCAGCCGTAAGGGGGCGAAGGCGGATGCGGTCAGTTAAGCCAATCATCTCTCTAGCGTGAGCAATGATCACCGTGAAAGGTCCGTTCAAAAGCAGGCTTCCGTAAATCTGACGAAGTTTAATTCGCAGTTCTTTTTCTTTTGGGGAGAAATGGTCGATTTCGGTCCAGAGAGGGGCGGCGAGGATGTCAGCCACTGTTTCAATCGGGAGTTTGTGTTTTCTCACCAAAAGGTCAACAGCATAAGCCACCACTTCGGTGTCGGTTTGCATGGTGCAGTGGTAGCCAAACATTTCCAGATAGCGGCGGTTTATCCCGTAGGAAGAAATCTCGCCATTGTGAACTACGGTCCAGTCCAGGATAGAGAAAGGGTGGGCTCCTCCCCACCATCCTTGAGTATTGGTGGGGAAGCGGCCGTGAGCAGTCCAGAGGTAACCTTTATACTCGTCCAGACGGAAGTAGTTGGCGATGTCTTCAGGATAACCAACTCCCTTAAAAACACCCATATTTTTTCCGCTGGAAAAAACGAAAGCCCCGTCAATTTGAGTGTTTATAAACATCACTTTTCTTACTATGTAGTCCTCTTCCATTTCTTCAATAAAGTCCGATTGGGGCGGATGAAGAAAGTAGCGCCAGACAAGTGGAGGCTCGGTGATGGACGGAGTTTTCCGCGTGGGTATTTCTTCGGCGTGGGTAACCCGGAAGTTTTCACTGAGAAAATTATCAGTTTCCTTCTTGCTTTTCTGGCTGAGGAACATTATATGAAAGGCATAGTGATCTTGATGTTCGGGATAAAGGCCGTAAACAGCAAATCCACCGCCCAGGCCGTTAGAGCGGCACCTCATATTGCTAATGGCGGTGGCAACCATCTCACCTGAGAAAACTTTTCCACCGAGATTCATAACGCCAAAGATTGAACAGGCAGCTATTGCTTTATCATCCCCGTAAGGGTTAGATAATTGGGAAAGATTTTTCATCTTATCTCCTTTGAGAGAAGCAAACTCTGGCGTAACTTTTTGGGAAAATCTACTAAAGAAAGGTCCAGATTTAAGAGGTTTTTCTTTAGCCCTTTTACGGGGTAACGAGTTTTAATCAGGTTTACCAGAAGCCCATTAGCGCTTGCTTTACCGGCGGTGATGAAACCAATTAAACGATCGTTTTTAATAACCAGGCGGCGATAAGTTTTCTCGGAAGGGTTTTTAGTTTCAAGAATTTCAAAATCTTTTTCTTTTTCGGGATTAGCCAGACCGACGGAAGCAATTGGGTAGCCAAAGAAGGTTGTTGAGTTCATAGCTATTCCTCCTTCATAGAAATCTTCTTTTCCAGCCATATTAGAAGCGGCGACTCTTCCCTGAAGGTAAGCACTTGGCCAAATAAGTAAAGGACGATTAGTCTCCATTACCAGATCGTAGCTTTCCACCACATCACCGGCGGCAAAAATGTCTTTTATGCTGGTTTCCATTTTTTTGTTGACCAGTATGCCCCGGTTGGTTTTAATTTCTGCTTCCTCGGCCAGTTCTTTTCGGGGAGCAACACCGGTGGCAACTATCACTATATCAGTTGGGATTTTTTTGCCATTGTTTAATCTGACCCCACCCACAGTTTTTTTGCTGCCGTTGCGGGTAAGGATTTCGGTTACTGAAAGGCCAGTTAGAACTGAGGCTCCTTGCTCTTCAAAGATTTTTTTCACTAAATTGGCGGCGTATCTGTCAAGGACAGGAGCGAGAAGTCGGTCCATCAGTTCCACGATCGTGGTTTTGATGCCGAGAGTTAAAAAAGCTTCAGCTACTTTAAGTCCGATTAACCCTCCGCCGATAACCACTGCTTCTTTAACGAAACGGAGCCGGGAATTGACTTCGTGGGCGTCGTCTAAGTTTGTGAAGGTAAAAACACCTTTATTTGTGACTCCCTTGATAGGTGATAAAAGGGGCTTTCCCCCGGTGGCTAAAAGCAGCTTATCGTATTTTAATTCTTTCCCACTTTCCAGAAGGACCTTTTTTTCTTCTGGTTTGAGCTTTATAACTTTTTCTCCCGGAAAAGTTTCAATATTATAATTGCGGTAAAAGTCGCGGGAGCGATAGCTAAGTTCAGACCAGCCAACTTTTCCCGCTAAGGCATAAGTTATGAGGGGACGGGGGTAAGGATTGGAGACCTTTTCCTCGTAAACCATTGCCAGGGAAGAGCTTTTGTCTAATTCACGTATCTTTTCAGCCG
>DAIRCJ010000105.1:0-2701 GCA_036796755.1 Candidatus Geothermocultoraceae bacterium
CATTAGTCAGAGAGAGGAAAGTCCGGACTCCGCAGGGTAGGGTGCCGGGTAACGCCCGGGTCCGGCAACGGACGGAAAGTGCCACAGAAAACAGACCGCTCCAGTTTTTCTGGAGCAAGGGTGAAAAGGTGGTGTAAGAGACCACCGCTCTGATGGTAACATCAGGGGCACGGTAAACCCCACCCGGAGCAAGGCCAAATAGGAAAGGAGAGGCGTAAGCCCGCCGCTTGACCCGAGCGGCTATCACTTTCGGGTAGGCCGCTTGAGCTTGATGGTAACATCAAGCCCAGATAGATGGTTACCGTCCCGCTTTTTCGGGATACAGAATCCGGCTTATAGACCTGCCTCTTTTTTATTTATGGGCGGAAACCTCAACCCAAATTTTTTCCTTTATCAAGTTAAGTGAAGAACTTTTAGTTTATTTGTTATCTTTCACGGGTCAAAATTGACTTCTCCTGCTTCTCGTAGAATAATTATTTTATGATGAAAAAGGTCTTTTTACCTTTTTTGAGCATTTTGCTCTTTGCCTCTATTTTCTCCGGTTGCTTGGAACAAAGCACCACCGAAACCAGAAAACCTTCAACCTTAAAGCCTCTCCAGCCAGAGAAAGCCTCGACCAAAAGCGTCGAAGTCGATAAAACCAGGATTACTCTTTACTATCCTGACGAGGAAGCTCAGTTTTTAGTAAAGGAAGAGAGCGAGATTACCTCTACTCCTTCTTTGATCAAATCCACCCTGGAAAGGCTCTTTCAGGGGCCTCGGAAGGCAGGATTAATAAATCCTTTTCCCGAAGGCATTAAAGTTTTAGGAGTGAATCTAAGAAACGGAACCCTGGAAATAAACTTTGATAAAAATCTTGAGGAGCTTTACCCTCGCGGAAGCTCATCTGAGAATATGTTCATTTACTCTATTGTGAACACTGTCACCAATTTTCCTCAGGTAAAGAAAGTGAGATTTTTGATTGACGGGAAGGCCCGGGAAATTATCGGCAGCAATTATGACTTTTCTACTCAGGACTTTTCCCGGGACGAGTCACTAATCGCTCGGTAATTTTTTATTTTTTGTCCTCTATTTTTCTGGTAAAATTTCTAAACTACCCTTGAAGGAGTTAATTTTCGGTTGAAATGAGCATTGAGAAAGAAGCCAAGGAACAACTTAAAAAGATAAAGTCAGGAACGGCAGAGATAATACCTGAAACAGAACTTCTTGAAAGGCTGAAGAAGTCACTCCAGGAGAAAAAACCTTTGAAGGTTAAGTTTGGGGTGGACCCAACCTCAACTGACCTTCATTTAGGTCATGCTGTTCCCTTGAGGAAGTTACGACTTTTTCAAGAGCTCGGTCACCAGGTAGTTTTGATAATCGGTGATTTTACTGCTATGATTGGCGACCCTTCAGGTCGGACAGTAACTAGGCCTCCTTTAACCAAAGAAGAAGTTTGGGAAAATGCTCAAACCTATACCGAGCAAGCGTTTAAAATCTTAATTGAGGAGAAAACCAGGATAGTTTACAACAGTCAGTGGCTTTCCCGGCTGAATCTGGAAGATTTACTTAAATTGACCTCCAAGTTTACGGTGGCTCGCTTGCTTGAGCGAGATGATTTTTTTACTCGTTACCGAGAACAAAAACCAATTGCCCTTCACGAATTTTTATATCCGGTGATGGTGGCTTATGACTCCGTAATGGTTGATTGTGATATTGAAATGGGCGGCACTGATCAGAAGTTTAATCTCTTAGCTGGTCGAGAGCTGATGAGGGCTTTAAATATGACTCCTCAGATTTGCCTTACTACGCCAATTTTAGTGGGAACAGATGGGGTAAGGAAAATGAGCAAGAGCTACGGTAATTATATTGGTTTGACTGATGCTCCTTTGGAAATGTTTGGAAAAGTAATGTCAATTGATGACTCTCTGATAGTTCCTTACTACGAGCTTTGTACCGATATTGAACTGGCTCAAATTGAAAAAATAAAGAAAGGTCTGGTTGAAGAAAGGCTTCATCCGGCCGAAGTAAAAAGGGACCTGGCTGAAACAATTGTCCGACTTTACCACGGCGAGGAAAAAGCTCGCCAAGCGCGGAGAGAATTTGACCGCATCTTTAAAGAAAAAGAATTGCCGGAGGAAATAGTGGAGAAAAAAGTGCCAGCGGAGATTATCAAGGAAGATGGCAAAGTCTGGGCTGTAAGACTCTTGACTTCCCTTAATCTGGCTCAGTCAAGCAGCGAAGCGCGGCGTTTTATTGAGCAAGGCGGAGTGAAAATAAACGATAGGGAAATTAAATCTGTAGAGGAAGAAGTCGCTATCTCCAACGGCGACATTTTGAAAGTTGGGAAGAGAAGGTTTGTCAGGCTTCTGGTTTGAAAACTTAATTTTTTCTGAAAAAAGAAGTTGACAACTCACTAAAAGGGGTTTAATATTTTGTTAGGCATTTGAAAATTTTTAAAGGTTTCTTTTTGATGAAGAGCTTTTGGAGGCGATACAATAGCTGAATAGGGAGGTTTAAGGGCTATTGTGAATCGCCGCCGAAAGCGGCGATTTTTTTTGCTTGGCTTTAGAGAAGTAATTTGTTAAAATACCAGATTTGTTGCGCACCTTGAAAACTAAACAGCGTGTGGGTCTTGAGAAATAACTTTGAGTGTGATGAATTTTTATGGAGGGTTTGATCCTGGCTCAGGACGAACGCTGGCGGCGTGCCTAACACATGC
>DAIRCJ010000106.1:0-2662 GCA_036796755.1 Candidatus Geothermocultoraceae bacterium
TTAAAATTACCTGCCTCTTCCCGTTAAGCTGGTCGCTTTCGATTAATCCATCCCTCATCTTTATCACTCTCTGAGCATAAGCAGCGATATCAGGCTCGTGAGTGATAAGGACTATAGTTTTCCCCTTCTGGTTAAGTTTCTGAAAGATAGCCATTATTTCCTGGCTGGACTTGGAGTCAAGATTTCCCGTTGGCTCATCGGCTAAGATTATAGCTGGCTGGTTTATGAGAGCGCGAGCGATAGCCACTTTTTGCTGTTGTCCGCCAGAAAGCTCATTGGGTCGAGCATAAATCTTCCCTTCCAGTCCAACTTCTTTTAAGGCTTTTATCGCCCTTTCTTGAGGGCTTTCGCCTTTTTTCCCCCGATAGTAAATCAAAGGCAAAAGAACATTTTCTAACGCTGTCGCCCTACCTAATAAGTTGAACTGCTGAAAGACAAATCCAATTTTAAGGTTGCGGATGAAAGCCAGTTCATTATCGGAAAGTTCACTCACATCAATTCCGTCCAAAAGGTAACTCCCACTGGTAGGCTGGTCAAGGCACCCGAGGATGTGAAGCAAGGTTGATTTTCCTGAGCCTGATGGCCCCATCACAGCTATAAACTCTCCTTTTTTCACATTCAGAGAAACGCCTTTAAGCGCTTCTACTCGTGCCTCTCCGCTTCCATAAACTTTAAATAAATCAAAGGCTTGAATAACCCAATCATTATCCATTTTCTTCCTACCTTCCCATCATTGGCCCAAATCCTTGAGGGCGAAAGCCTGAACTACTCCTGCTTTGCTCCCCTTGCTGACTCTGAATGCCAGAGGTCGAGCTAAAACCAGCATAAGGAATGACTTCAATTTCATCCCCTTCAGAAAGTCCACTTAATATTTCAGTATGTCTCTCATCCGAAAGTCCAGTCTCCACAGAAACTCGAACAGGCAAGCCGTTCACGACTTTAGTAACATATTTTTTCCCTTCTATTGTCCTTATAGCCATATTCGGAACTACTAGAACGTTTTCTTTCCTCCCCAGATCAATCTTAAGGTTTGCTGTCATTCCAAGCTTTATAGCTGAATCTTTTTCGCCTAAAGAAATATGAATATAATAAGTAACTACATTCTGGCTGGTCACCGGGTAGGGATCAATTGAGAAAACCTTACCTTTAAAAATTTTATCCGGTAAAGCATCAAACTCTATAGAGACATCCTGCCCCACCCTCACCCGAGAAATATCTGCCTGGTCAACAGAGGCTTTTATCTCTAAGTTTTCAAGGTCAGCCAGGACAATGAAACCGGAAGAATTTAAAGAAGCTCCACTGTTTGAGCTGGATTGAGTGTTTCCCGTGCTGGATGAGGAAGAAGCAAGAGAAGAGCCACTCCCTACCTGTTCGCCCACCTCCCCGTTGATGGAAACCACTGTTCCGTCGGCAGGCGAGTAGAGAATAGCCGAGTCCAGAGCTTCCAGAGCTTCCTCATAACTTGCTCTTGCCTGTTCAACTGCGGCTTCTTGAGCTTTTATCTCCGCTGTGCTCGGTTTGTTAGCTTCCACTTGAGCTACCGTTAGCTTGTATTGGTATTCGGCCTGGTCAACTTTTTCTTCGACCTGCTTCAGCTGCTCTTCAGTCACTCCAGGTTTCTCTCTTAACTCCGCCAGCTCTTCCTTTGCCTTGTTAAGCTGATCAAGGGAGTTTTTAATCTGGAGTTGCTGAACTTTTTTTTGAGCAGCAGTAGGGGAAGACTTAAGCTGAGAAAGTCGAGCTTTAGCACTATCAAGGTTAACTTTAGCCAGTTTGACTTTTCGCTTTAAGTCGCTATCGTCGATTCTTGCCAGCTTTTGACCTTTTTTAACCCTCTCCCCGACCTTAACATAAATAGCTTTTAACTTACCAGCAGTCTCAAAGTTAGCTGAGACTTCTCTAATGGAAACAACTTGTCCGGTCAGGCTGAGAAAGGGGGCAACTGTGCCTTTAACTACCTTTATCCTTTCTCCGCGGGGAACCTGGCTGGATTGAGCCGGAAAAAGAAGACGGTAAGCACCAAAAGCCAGCCCAAGAACTACTATTAGAGAAAGGGTTACTTTTAAGTAAGCGAGGAGTTTTCTTGCCTTTATTCTTTTTGTTTTTCTTTCCTCACACCCCAGACCGTTTTCCATTTTTCCTCCACCTTTCAAGCTTTTTCCTTTTTAAAAATAAACAAGCAAGCTGAAAAGAAACTGAAAAAACGCCCCTCAAAAAATTTTTTTGAGGGGCGTCCGGGGTAGGAAGGCAAAAGGAGAAAGAAAACGATTACTGGCGAAAGCAAGAGCCCGCACAGTTGCCAGAACCTGGACCTAATCCATTTCCCCTGAAACACTGGCCCTTAAATTTGCCGGCTTTTCCGTAACCAGCCCCAGATTGAGGGCCTCCCGGGCAAAGCGACAAGCTGATCTTGTTCTGCTCAGCCCAGCTTCGCATTTCTTCTCGCAGTTTGGATAGCTTTTCCCACTTTTCTTGAGGAGTGAGGTTGCTATTTCTCACTTCGTCCATTTCCTTCTGAATCTCTGCTCTCTTTTTTAAGAAAGCATCTTTTTGGGCTTCAGTAATCTTTCCTTCTTTTACCGCTGCTTCCAGTCTATCCTCAAACCAGACCTGCCTTTGCCTGTCTCTTTCCTGGCGAACTTCCAGAAACACCTTGTTCACT
>DAIRCJ010000107.1:0-2424 GCA_036796755.1 Candidatus Geothermocultoraceae bacterium
CTTTAAGTTTTTTATTTTCCTCTTCAAGTTCTTTATTTCTCCTTTTAAGCGAGTTATAGGTTACAATCTCCTCTTTAACAGCCACAAACTTATCTCTTGTCCAGCTAAAGGGCGTTAAGATATACGAGAAAGCTGCTGACAAGGATGTTTGCACTTGATGGACAAGCCCTTTTGCTCCTTCACGATAATAAAAAGTGAAAGCCAAAAAAACCAAAACAATAAGAACGACAAAAACCGTTAAACTAAAGCCTTTCTTCGATTTTCTCAAGGGTCCCCCTGTTTATCTCTGCCGACCAATAAGAACTTTCTTTAAGGTCCCGATTTCATCTAAAGCCTTGCCCGAGCCGCGGACCACACAGGTTAAGGGATCTTCAGCTACATGAACGGGCATTCCTGTTTCTTCACGAAGTCTCTGGTCAAGGCCGCGCAAAAGAGCTCCACCACCAGCCAGAAACATTCCTCTATCAGCTAAATCACTAGAAAGTTCAGGGGGGGTATCACCTAAGGTTTCCTTTATCACTCCAATTATTTGAATAAGCGGTTCCTCAAGGCACTGCCTTATTTCTTCAGAGGAAACAATTACATTTTTAGGCAAGCCTGTCAGGTGATCTCTGCCTCTCACTTCAACATCCTCTTCCTCAGGCAGAGGATAAGCCGACCCGATGGTAATTTTGATTTCTTCCGCTGTTCGCTCACCAACTAAAACATTGTATTCCCGCTTAATGTGAGCCATTATAGCCTCGTCTAACTCATCTCCACCCACCCTTAAGGAGTTGGCAACCACAATCCCTCCTAAAGAAATAACCGCTACCTCGGTAGTTCCTCCGCCAATGTCCACAATCATATTCCCGGTAGGCTCATGGATGGGCAGTCCGCTGCCAATAGCTGCAGCTACTGGCTCTTCGATTAAGTAAGCACTTCGGGCGCCCGCTGAAAGAGTAGCTTCAAAAACTGCCCTCCTCTCAACCTCCGTAACTCCGGAAGGAACACAGACAATAACCCGAGGTTTAATCCCAAAAGGGAAGGTGTTGGGATAAACTTTTCGGATAAAATGGCGAAGCATTGCCTCAGTAACTTCAAAGTCAGCAATTACTCCATCTTTAAGAGGGCGAACCGCAACGATATTACCAGGGGTCTTGCCCAACATTCTCTTGGCTTCGAGCCCTACGCTTATGACCCGGCCGTTAGTTTTCTCTACTGCCACCACCGAGGGTTCATTTAAAACAATGCCCTTGCCTTTTACATGAACCAGAGTAGTAGCTGTACCCAAGTCAATTGCCATATCCCGAGAAAAGGGAGAAAGCAAACTATCAAACATTAATCTTTCCTCCTATAGCAAACCATTTTCTTTAAAGCTAAAAAAGCCTTCCTTCCCGATAATCACATGGTCTAAAAGTTTAATGCCTAAAAGCTGGGCTCCTTCTCTTAAACGCCTGGTAATGTTCATATCCTCCTCGCTGGGCGAAGGATCGCCACTTGGATGGTTATGAGCAATTATGATATGAGAGGCGTTAGCCTTAATTACCACTTTAAATAATTCTCTTGGATGAACCAGAGCGCCACTTAGACTACCTATAGCTATATCTACCACCTTAATAACAGCGTTTTTAACATTCAAGATTATAACCTTAAAATGCTCTTTATCCAAGAAGCACATTTCAGAATAGAAAAAACGGTGAACATCAGACGGACTTTTTATTATTACTTTCTCTTCCAACCTGGGGCTGTAAAGTCGTTTAGCCAGCTCCAAGCAGGCAATTATTTTACAAGCCTTAGCCGGACCCAACCCCTTAAAAACCTCGATTTCTTCAAGCTGAGCTGAGGCTAAACCCTGAAGCCCTCCCAATTTCTCAATTAACTTCTTAGAAATTGTCAGAGCGTTTTCCCTGGGGCGACCGCTACCAATCAAAATCGCCAGAAGTTCGCTATTGGTCAAAAAAGCTGGACCCAGGCGTCTTAATTTTTCTCTTGGCCTTAACTCAAATGGCAAGTCGGAAATTTTAAAATCGTCCATTTGCCCCTCCCTAAGAGTGATTTTTGAGGCAACAATAACATAAAGAGAAAGGTTTTTGAACCTCGGCACTCCCCCCTGGTTGAAAAAAGAATGAGGTAAGATTCTTTATTTTTGTTCCCACCCGACTTGTGAAAAAAGTGGAAGAAAATTAAATTAAGTTGAATCCTCCTCTTTCATGGCTTCCCTCTTTTTCAAAAAAGAGCTGAAGGGATCTAAAAGAAAATTTGAAAATAGAAACTTATTTTACTAGTCCAAAAATAGATAGAGATCTGATTCGTGGCTTAAGGAGCCAGGTCCGAGCGCATCCAGCTAAAAGTCCCCGTATCAGAAAGCCAGAAGCGTTTCTTGGTAAAGGAAGTGCCAGAGGAGATGAAGGCATAAAGGGCACTGGTTTTTCCTCCGCGGTCATA
>DAIRCJ010000108.1:0-2399 GCA_036796755.1 Candidatus Geothermocultoraceae bacterium
GCTAGAGATATGGCTTCTTTAAGAGCTTCATTTCCACTGTTTGACCCAAAACTCATATTAACAACCTGGAGGTTGTTTGAAATTGCCCATTCCAAACCCTCAATTACATCAGAGACATACCCGGTGCCAGCGTCATTAAGTACTTTGATAGGGTAAAGATTAGCTGCTGGAGCTACACCAATAACCCCGATTGAATTGTCAGTTGCTGCTATAATGCCTGCTACATGTGTTCCGTGGCCATTATTGTCAACAGGTAGTTTAGACGGGTCAATAGCATTATATCCTTTTTTAATCCTCTCTGTTAAATCGGGGTGTTTTAGGTCAATTCCGGTATCTAAAACTCCGACATTTACTTCCTGTCCAACACTTTTTTTCCAAGCTAATTCGGCATCAACGCGGTCAACGCCCCAAGGCAGAGTTTCCAAGGTTTGAGATGATTTTTTAGTCTCTGCTTTATTTACAGCAAGAGCTTCAACTATTAAGTCGGTTTCTATTTTTTTAACTCCCTTTTGCTTCGCCAAGAGATCTTCTGCCTGGGGAGGTAAAATTACTACCATTCCGTTCACCAGTTCCAGATTTTTAATCTTCACTCCCCCAAACTTTCTGACGAGTTCCTCTTTTGCCCGCTCGTTCACAATGTTTTTTTCGAAAAGAACGATTTTTCTCTGATATTGGATTGGGCTAGCGGTATTTCCATTTTGGACAAGTAAGATTACAAGTAGACTAGCAAGCAAAAATTTCAGAAAAAGCTTAAGAGAGAGATGTGGTTTCATTTTTTTTCACCTCCTCAGATTGACTTTAGAAAAGATTAATTTCTTTGCCTATCCCCCTCTGGGGTATTTTCAGCTTATGAGAAGGAAACTTTCTTTAAAAAAAAGCGTCCTATAGTAGCTCTCGCATCCATATTAGAGACGGGAGAGAAAAGTTTATAATTTTCTTATGATAAAAGCTGATAATTTAAAGGAACAGGTTCGGCTCCTGCCCGACAGGCCTGGGGTTTATATTTTCAAAGACCGTCGGGGCGAAGTGATTTACATAGGCAAGGCGGCATCTTTAAAAAAGAGAGTGGCTTCTTACTTTCAGACTTCTCGAAAAAAGGATACCAAAACGGAGGTGATGGTTTCCCAGATTGCCGAGATTGATTTTAATGTTACGGCTAACGAAACCGAGGCCTTGCTTTTGGAAAACAATCTTATCAAGCATTACCAGCCCTTTTACAACTCCCTTCTTAAAGACGATAAAAGCTATCCCTATCTTGCTCTCACCTTAAAAGATGAGTTTCCTCGCCTGGTAATAACCAGGAATTTAAAGATTCCTGGGGCTCGTTATTACGGACCCTACACTCGAGCCCGGGCTCTAAGGCAAACCGTTGATGTTTTGAGAAAGCTTTTTCCTCTCCGAACTTGTTACCATTCCAAACCGGGAAAGAAAAGTGGTTCGCCCTGCCTCTATTTTGAAATAGGAAGATGTTTGGCTCCCTGTGCCGGGAAGACAAGCCCTGAACGCTATCGTCAGGCGGTAAAGGAACTGGTTGAATTTTTGGAGGGTAAGGGCGAGAAAACTTTGAGGAAGATGGAGAACTTGATGCGCCAGGCAGCGGAAAGACAGGAGTATGAACGGGCAGCTCTCTATCGTGACCGCTTAAGAGAAGCCCGAACTCTTCTGGAAAAACAGCAGGTTGTTTCCCTCTCCAGAGAGAATTTCGATGTTATTGGTGTTTATAAAGAGGGGGAGCAGGGTTACTTGAAAGTTTTTTTTGTCCGACAGGGAAGATTGCTGGGCAGCCGGGGCTTTTTCTTCACTGACCTGGCTCAAAATCTTAACAGTCTGATAGTCCAGTTTTATTTAGAGCACGAGGCTCCCGGAAAAATCGTTCTGGCTGAGCCTCTGGCGGAAAAGGAAAAAATAGAGGAGACTCTTTCAAGTCTATATTCTCGGAAGGTGAAGTTCATAGTTCCCCGCGGCGGGGCAAAAAAAGAGCTTTTGAAGATGGCTGAGGAAAACGCGGTTTATTCTTTCAAAATGGCTGCTCTTAAAGGAAAAACTCCAGCTGAGTTTATAAAGGAGACACTGGAAGAGTTAAAGAGAGTTCTTAATCTTTCTCGAGCGCCTTACCGAATTGAGTGTTTTGATGTTTCTAATTTAAAAGGTCTGGAAGCAGTGGGCTCAATGGTGGTTTTTGAAGACGCTCGACCTAAGAGAAAGGATTATCGGAGGTTTAAGATAAAGGAAGTTGCTGGAGCCAATGATTATCTGATGATGAAGGAAGTGTTGCAAAGGCGCTTAAAAAATCTTAAGGAGGAGAGAGATAAGTTTCAGCTTGAACCAGATTTAATCCTGGTTGATGGAGGAATGACCCAACTTAAAGCAGCTAAAGAAGCCCTTGAAGAGCTGGGACT
>DAIRCJ010000109.1:0-2338 GCA_036796755.1 Candidatus Geothermocultoraceae bacterium
TCAGCCGCGGTAACTTTCAAGCGATGGAGTTTACTTTTTAAAACTTCCCTAAACATAAGTTTCCTTCCTTCCTAAAACTATATGATCAATAAGACGAGCCCGACCAATTCTCACCGACAGCTGGAAAAGAGCTTCTCTTTTCACTTTCAGGACTTCCTTCAGGGTAGTCGGGTCCCGAACTTCGATATACTCAATCTGAATTAGAGGCGAACTGGTAAGTATTTCTCGAGCTAAAGAAACGATTTTTGCCGCCTCTTTTTCGCCAGCTTCATAGCTCCTGGCCGCTTCCCTTAAGGCCCGGGGAATTAAGCTGGCTGCCTCTCTCTCTTGAGAGTTCAAATAAGAGTTCCTTGAGCTCATCGGCAAGCCATCTTTCTCCCTCACCGTCGGGCAACCAACTATTTTGATGGGAAAGTTAAGGTCTCCAACCATCTTTTTTATTATCAGAAGCTGCTGATAATCCTTTTCGCCAAAATAAGCCACATCGGGCTGGACAATGTTAAAAAGCTTGGTTACCACTGTTGCTACTCCACGAAAATGACCAGGCCGAAACTGCCCACATAGAGGTTCACTTAATTTTTCCACTTCAACCCAGGAAAAATTGGCCTCCGGATACATCTCCTCAACCGAAGGAGCAAAAAAGTAATCAACTCCTTTTTCTTCCGCCTTCTGGCAATCGCTTTTTTCATCCCGGGGATAAAATTCATAGTCTTCGCCCGGTCCAAACTGAGTGGGGTTGACAAAAGACGAAACCACCACCACCTCGTTTTCCTCCCGAGCGCGCTCCATCAAAGAAAGGTGACCCTGATGAAAATAGCCCATAGTGGGAACAAAACCAATAGTTTTGTTCTCTTCCCTTTCCTTTTTTAGGTAGCGGCGCAGTTCAGGAATTCTTCTTACAATCTTCAATTTCTTCAATCTCCTTTAAAACTTCTTCGCTCAAAGGATAAGAGTGTTGAAGGGTGGGGAATTCTCCAGCTTTTACTTCTTTGATATAGTCTTTAACTGCTCGAGAAATCTCTTTTCCCAGTTCAGCATATTTTTTAACAAACCTGGCAGTGACTTCAGAATATCCCAGTAAATCCTGAATTACCAATACCTGGCCATCGCAATCAGGACCGGCACCAATACCAATGGTCGGAATATCAACTTTTTCTGTAATTAACTTAGCTAAGGGATAGGGAACGCACTCTAAAACCAGAGAGAAAGCTCCGGCTTTTTCCAGAGCTTGAGCGTCCCCGATAAGCTGGCGGGCTTGTTCTACATCTCTTCCCTGAACCTTAAATCCTCCAAGCTGGTGAACGGATTGAGGAGTAAGACCAATGTGTCCCATTACAGGAATTCCCCTCCTTACCAAAAACTCAACCGTTTCAGCCATTTCCTGGCCGCCTTCTATTTTGACAGCCTGAGAACCCCCTTCCTGAAGAAAACGTCCGGCATTTTTCAAAGCTTCTATTTTACTGGTTTGATAGGTCAGGAAAGGCATATCAGCCACGACCAGAGCTGATTTTGCTCCCCGAGCAACCGCCCGGGTATGATAAAGAACATCTTCCAGAGTGACTGGCAAAGTGGTTTCATAACCCAGCACCACCATCCCCAGCGAGTCTCCTACCAGAATCAGGTCCACTCCGGCCTCATCAAGAATTTTAGCGGTCAGATAGTCGTAAGCTGTAAGCATAGCAATTTTCTCACCTTTCTGTTTTTTCTCCCTTAAACTAGCTACAGTAATTTTCATCATTTCCTCCTCTGCCCTTTCAAGGCCCTAAAAAATAAAAGTCTTCCGCCTGGGAAGACTTTAAGCTTTCAGCCGTCCTCTTCCGTCCCGGCTCAACCTGAGTCCAGGCGGATAGAGTAATTTTAGGCCAAGCAAAAAATACTTTCAACCTCGCGCCTTTCCTCAAAAATAATCTATTTGACTATTCGAAACGGGCTTGCTTTCCTCAAGCTGTTTTCAAAATCCTCCTCAAATCCCCTTTCTCGCCTTTCCCCCCTTGCTTGTAAAAGGAGCTAAGGGAGTAAGAAGTGAATTTGAAAATAAGAATTTATTTCAGTATTTGGGAAGAGGTAGGGGTCTGATTTCGGAAGTTAAGGAGCGAGAGTTGACCTCAGCCAGCTAAAGCCTCCAGTGGAAGACAGCCAGAAGCGTTTCTGAGTAAAGGAGGTACCGGAGGAGATGAAGGCATAGAGAGCGGATGTTTTGTTGCCACGATCATAAAGAACGATGGCATCAGCTCGTCCATCGCGGTTGACATCACCTGAGGAAAGTTTAGCTCTTGTGGCGTCAAAGCCTCCAGTGGAAGACAGCCAGAAGCGTTTCTGAGTAAAGGAGGTACCGGAG
>DAIRCJ010000110.1:0-2044 GCA_036796755.1 Candidatus Geothermocultoraceae bacterium
CCCATAGTTATAGAAGACAGCTAAATCATCCTTCCCATCTCCATTAAAATCTCCAGAAGCTACTTTACTTCTGTTCCAGTTAAAAGTACCCGAGCTGCTTTTCCAGAAAAGACTGGGCAAAAACTTTTGGCTGGAGGAGTTAAAAACCCAGGCTCCACTGGTTGAGTTTCCATAATTATAAAGGAGGGGGGATTGGGGTGAGAAAAACCAGCGAAGCTTGTAGTAAGAGGTGTCATTTCCTAACCGATTGTAAGGCGTGATTCCAAGGTAAAAGCTGCTGGTGGTGTCCGGAGTGATTTTGACTACCAGGCTTTCAGCTGCGTTTTTGCTGTTTAAAGAACTTGCAAGTTCTGTAAGGGAGTAAAAGTTTGATCCTGGCTTAAAAAGATAAAAGTCGTAGTCACAACCGGAAGGAATGTTTTTTAGCTCTGCCGAAATAAAAGCAGGGGAGTTAATTTTTAAGAGGTAAAAATCCCACTCATCAATGTATTGGCGAATTTTAGCCGAATAGTAAGTGTTAGCTGAGAGGGGCGAAGTTGCTTCAGCCCAGAAGTCGTTGGGCTCGTATTTGTCGGAAGGAAAAGCAGGGGTGGTAGAGATAACTTTCTGGAGGCTTAAAACACCAAAACCGTTTGTGTAGTTCCAGCTGGAGGCAGTCGAGCTTAAAACCTGCCGAACCAGCGAAAGAGAGCTAATCTTTCCCCATCTGGCGATGGCTAAAGCTACAGCCCCCGAAACTTGGGGAGTAGCCATTGAGGTTCCGATTGAGAAACTATAAGCATTTCCTTCCCAAGTGCTGTAAACTGGATGGTAAGAATCGCCCCCAGGAGCAAGCAAGTCCTGGTGTAGACCATACTGAGAATAGGAAGCGCGGTTGTTGTAATAGTCAGAGGCTCCCACCCCAATAACATAAGGGAAACCAGCGGGATAAGCAATATCATCTGGTCTTTCTCCAGCATCTATGTTGCCGGTGGCGGCTACGATTATTACCCCCTTTTTCCAGGCATTGTAGGTAGCTTCCCACAAAGTGCGGCTGTAAGAAGGAGTCTCAAAAGAGCAGTTAATAACATCAACTCCCTGGTTAGCAGCGTAAGCAATTGCTTCGGCTACATCTTCTATATAACCCTTTCCATTGGCATCAAGGACTTTTAATGGCATAATTTTTGCTTTCCAGTCAGTTCCAGCTACTCCAATTGAATTATTGGTTTCTGCCCCAATAATTCCTGCTACATGAGTGCCATGGCCGTTATCGTCCTGGGGTGGGGAAGCAGGGTTTAAGAAGTTATAACCTTCAACTAATTTATTTTGTAAATCCTGGTGGCTGAGGTCTACCCCGGTGTCCAATACAGCCACGGTGACCTCTGGGCTTCCGGTGGTTAAAGCCCAGGCATAAGGGGCGTTTATTCTCTGAAGATTCCACTGATTGCTAAAGTACGGGTCGTTGGGAGTGACTGAGGCCTCAGCTGCCTTTACCAGATAATTAGGTTCTATATAGCTAATCGGAAACTCTTTTTTAATTTCTTTAAGAAATAAAGTTTTTTTGCTTTCCGGTACCTCTACTACCTCAAAATTCTTGAGCCACTTGCTTTCTTTTTTTAAACGGGCGCCAAACTTAAGGTAAGCTTTCAGTCTTGTTTCTTTCTTTGTTCCCGGTTGGAAAGCAATTATAAAACCACGGCTTCCCGGTTCTTTATTTTCCTTTGAGCGGTAAACGGGAGTGCTTTCTTTGGTTTCAAGCGTTTGAACGAAAGCAAAAACCATTACTAAAGCCAGAAAAAAGGCCAGCCTTTTCACTAATTTACAATCCTTCTTTTCCAGATAAGTTCAGTTTTGGTGGTTATATCAGAGTTGAAGGTAAATTTCCAGAGACCAAAGGTAGCGTTTCTGTAGTCATAAAACACGGCTAAGTCGTCCTTTCGGTCTCCGTCAATATCTCCACTGGTAACCTTGCTTCTCTCCCAGCTAAACTTTCCTACCCCGCTTTTGTAGAAAAGACTTCCCTTAAAACTTGTCCCAGTGGAACGAAAGACCCAGGCTCCACTTG
>DAIRCJ010000111.1:0-1929 GCA_036796755.1 Candidatus Geothermocultoraceae bacterium
AAAGGGCTCTTTATAAGCCTGCATCTTATGTATTACAAAATTAATAAAACCATTTGATTCAACATGGCAGTTTACGCAGGCAATCTCACTGTGAGAAGAGGCTTTCCAGCCTTTTGCTACCGGTCCCATAGAATGACAAACAGAAGTGCAAAAAACTGGGCTTGAGGTAAGAGCAAGAAAAGAGATAAAGAAAATAATCAAAATATTCACCCCTACCAAAATTAAAGCCAGCTTCTTCTTTGGGTTTTTCCAGATTTCTTTTAAAGTCTTAAACATTTGAGCCCCCTTCCTGTCCGGGAGGAACCACTTCTTTTCCCGGCGGGGATGGAGGAGGCTTATAGGTTGAAACCTCACCGGTACCAGCACTCACCTGCGTGGAACCGGTGCTCACCTTTTTATTCTCATCACTTTTTAAGATCATTACCCCAAGATAAATTACCACCACCAGCGAGACCAAAGCGCCTACTGCCCACAACTGGTTAAGCGAGCCAATTACCATTTTCCATCACCTCACCAAAAGAGGATAAACTAAGTTATAGATAATAAACAAAGGAAACTGGATTTGCAATAATAATTAAAGCAATCCCTCTTATCCCCCTTACAAGTAAGGCGGATAAAAATCCCCCCTTATCCTCTTTATGCTTGAGGAGGAAATAACAAGAAGGGGGGATTAAAAAAAATTTCTGACCAATGAGAGGGCAGAAAGCACTTTCCTTGTCGGAAAAAAAGAGTTTTGCTATCATTTACCTTTAACCCGGCGGGATAGCTCAGGTGGTAGAGCGAGGGCCTGAAAAGCCCTGCGTCGGCGGTTCAACTCCGTCTCCCGCCACCACTTTATTTTTTCAAAAACCAGAAGCTAAAATTAGAATCTATAAATAAACTTTAATTTAAATCTTAGAAAGTGATAAAATAAAGGCGTTATTTTAAAAAAGGGGGGTTAGAATGCCAGGCATTGTAAGAAAAGTCGACCCGGTCGGAAGAGTAGTCATTCCTATGGAAATACGCCGAACTATGGACCTGAAATATGGCGACCCGGTAGAAATCGTCGCTGAAAAAGACCAGATAATTATCAAAAAATACAGTGAGGTTTGCGCCTTCTGTAACTCCAGTAAAAACTTGAAAGCCTACAAAGGCAAAAAAATCTGCGAGAAATGCTTAAAAAAGCTCTCCCAGCTTTAGGTTTTCTTGCCCTCAATAACCAGAACTATTTCCCCTTTAAGCTTTCTTTTTTGAGCTTCTAACGAGATTTCCCTAAGGCTACCTCGAATAACTTCCTGGTAAAATTTGGTGAGCTCTCGCACCAGAGCCGCCTGCCTCTCACCTAGAAGACAGCTTAATTCTTCCAGAGTTTTATTTATTCGATGCGGAGACTCAAAAAGAACAACAGTCTTATTCTCCTGGGAAATTTTTTCTAAAGCTTTTCTCCGACCTTTTTTCTTCGGCAGGAAACCATAGAAAACAAAAGGTGAAGTGGGTAAGCCTGAAATTACCAGGGCAGCTAAAACTGAGCTTGCTCCCGGCAAAACCTCAACCTCAATCCCTTCCTCAATAGCTCTCTTAATCAGCCGGTAGCCCGGGTCGGAAAGGCCAGGCATTCCCCGGTCAGAAACCAGAGCAAGCTTCTGGCCTTCTTTTAAAAAATCTATTACTTGTTCGGTTTTCTTTCGCTCCCGGACAACTGGAAAACTAAAGAGTTTCTTTTTTATCTGAAAATGGTTTAAAAGTTTGATAGTTTCTGAAGGATTTTCCGAAACCACCAGGTCAACCTCTTTTAGCACTCTTAAAGCTCTCAAAGTTATGTCTTCAAGGTTACCTATGGGAGTAGCGCAAAGGTATAAAACCCCTTTTTTCTCGGTCATAAGTATCTTAACCACTCTTTCCTTTAAACTTAAAAAGTTCTTCCTCCCCCTCCCTCTCTATTAAAGCTTC
>DAIRCJ010000112.1:0-1516 GCA_036796755.1 Candidatus Geothermocultoraceae bacterium
TCAATTAAAATAGAAAGCGAATTGGCAAAGATAAAGCCTTTCTGCGGAATCACTTATAACATAGAAAAGGTGGACATCTCCCGGGTAGTTTGCCCACCTTACGACATAATTACTCCCGAAGGTCAAGAAAGTTATTACCGTTCTTCCGAATACAACATCGTCAGGCTGGAGTTAGGAAAAGAATTTGAAGGTGACAACAGCCGTGAAAACAAATATCAGCGAGCAAAAAAGTTTCTTAAAGACTGGCTAAAAAGAAAAATTCTGATTAAAGACGATAAACCCTCTTTTTATGTTTACTCTCAAGAATACTTAACCCAGGAGCACGAGCTAAAAGAAAGGATCGGCTTGGTTGTTCTGGTGAAACTGGAAGACTTCCAGAACAAAGTTATTTTCCCTCACGAAAAGACAATGAGTAAACCTAAAGAGGATCGCCTGAAACTTTTAAAAACCGTCAAAGCCAATTTGAGCCCGATCTTTGGCCTTTATCAGGATGAAAGCCGGGAGGTAAATAACTCAATCAAATCAGTACTTTTTCGAGCTCTTGGCCCTTATTTTGAGTTTACTGACCATCAGGGTGTTAAGCATTCCCTTTGGAAAATCAGCGATCAGAACTTAATCCGGGCTGTCCAGAAGTTTTTTAAAAACAAGCAAATCCTCCTGGCTGACGGCCATCATCGGTATGAAACTGCTTTAAATTATTCCAGGTTAAGGCAGAAGAACAATCCTTCCTCGGAAGCCCCCTGGAACTATGTAATGATGACCTTGATAAATTCCAGCGAGAGCCCAACTATCTACGGCTACCATCGCCAGGTAAAAACCACCATCTCTCCCGATAAAGTCTTAACCTGTATTAAAGAGCACTTTGACCTCATTCAACTACCCGATTTTGAAACTCTGAGAGCCAGGTTAAAAGAGAAAGGGAACTCCCTGGGCCTTTATTTGAATTCTCAATTTTTCTGGCTTGCCCCAAAAGAAAAAGCCCTCCAGTCAATTTTTCCTCCTCATCCTAAATATCTTGAACTGGGCTCTTTCCTTTCTCAGGAACTTATCATCAACAAACTGAAAGAAAAGGGAGCTTTAGAGGGTGGAGAGGCAGTTAAATACATTGACGACCTTCAGCAGGCGATTAAGTCAACCCCCCAAAACAAATCCACTTTCCTCCTCATCTTAAACCCAGTTAAGTCGGAAACTATCTGGGAACTGGCGAAAAGCGGCTTCCGCGTGCCGGAAAAAACCTCTTACTTTTACCCCAAACTCTGGACGGGTTTAGTAATCAGGACTCTGGACTAAACCAGATTTCCCTCTGGTTGAAACTTTCTCTTTACTAAAACCTAATTATTTCTTCTTCTGACTGCCCTTCCTGGCCAGAGGAGATACCATTTTCCCTTATCTTTCTTTAAAGAAACCTTTGCTTGGGAAATAACAACTAAACCTCTCTCCTTATTTAACTCAGTAATCTCAAGGGTTACTTCAGCCTGGTCTCCTTTGATTTGTTCCCCCTTCAGTTTAACTTCTT